>CABUBH010000033.1 GCA_902489775.1 uncultured Collinsella sp. | reverse complement strand
AGGCGTCCACCCAAAAGCGGTTCCATCACAAACACCGCGAGCCCGCGCTCGGCGGCTGCCATGAGTCCCGCCGTTCCCGCTTGGTAACGCTCTCCAGCGTAGTTGTACTGAATCTGGCAAAAATCCCAGTCATACGCGTCGAGCATCGTGAGGAAGTCCGCCGCACTGCCGTGGTACGAAAAACCTATCTGGCGAATACGCCCCGCAGCCCTTTGGTGCGCAATCCAGTCCTCGATACCCAACGCCACCACGCGCTCCCACTGGGTGGGCGAGGTAATGTTGTGCATGAGGTAGTAGTCGATATGGTCGGTCTGCAGGCGGCGCAGCTGCTCGTCGAAAAACCGATCGAAATCCTCCGCGCTTTTGCATGAAGCATGCGGCAGCTTGGTCGCGAGCAAAACCTGGTCGCGCAAGCCCAGGCGCTCAAGCGAAGCGCCCACGCAAGCCTCGTTGCCGGGATAGAGATAGGCCGTGTCCAGGTAGTTAATCCCCTGCTCCACCGCACGGGAGACGATGGCGTCGGCTGTCTTCGCATCCGGGCGTCCCGGCGCGCCGGGAAACCTCATGCAGCCCAGCCCCAACGCCGAGATACGGTTGCCGCTTTTGGGGTCAACGCGATATTGCACGGCCCCTCCCTTCGCCATCGGTGTCCCGGTCACGCGAAACACAACGGTCACGCCGCCGAAACAACTTGGAATCGCAATTGAGAACGTATCGTAACGCAGCGGAAATCGAGCCGTCACGGCACCGCTTTAACATCAGCAAAAAGCCCGATGAAAGGAGCCAACCATGCCCGCGCTCGACCTTTGGAACCTCGCCTCCCAGCTCAAAAGCACCGATTATCGCTGGGTCGACCTCACCCATACGCTTTCGTGCGATACCCCGCACTGGTTTGGCTTTAAGCCGTTCGAGTCCACCAAGCTTTTCGATTATCTGCCCGACACGCCCGAGGACATGCTCGCGCCCATGCGCTGCTTTCAGTATTCGGTCGCTTCGCAGTACGGCACCCACGTCGACGCGCCGCGCCACTTTCATGTCGACGGGCGTTCTCTTGGCGAGATCGAGCCCATCGAGTTTATGCATCCGCTCTGCGTGATTGACAAGCACGAGGAGTGCGCCGCAAACCCCGACTTCATCCTGACCGTCGAGGACCTTAAAGCCTGGGAGGACGAGCACGGCCGTATTCCCGAGGACGCCTTTGTTGCCTTCCGCTCCGATTGGTCCAAGCTGACCGACCTCGAGAACAAGGACGAGGACGGCCAGCCCCACTATTCCGGCTGGGATCTCGACGCCATAAAATGGCTCGTTGAAGAGCGCAACATCGGCGCTATCGGCCACGAGCCGGCAGACACCGACCCTGCGACCGTAACCACGCGCGAGGATGCCTACCCCTACCCCGGCGAGCAGTATATCCTCTCGGTCGACCGCTATCAGATCGAGGTCATGGACCATCTGGACGAGCTCCCCGCCACGGGCGCCGTCATCTTCTGCACCTTCCCCAAGGTGCGTGATGGCGTCGGATATCCCGCGCGCGTCTTTGCGGTCTGCCCTGCAGCGTAGCGTCCAGGCAAACGTTTCTTTTTCATAACAGCCGCTCCGCGCACCCATCAATCACCCCGGCAGCATACAATCCATCAGGCGCCCCTTACGCGGGCGCCTTTTTATGGGGAGATGATTCACATGCAGATCAACAAGGTCGCCTTCATCGGCAAGGGCGGCGTCGGGCTACTCTACGGCAGCATGATCGCCCAGGCACTCGGCAACGATGCCGTCGAATACGTTATGGACGACGCGCGCTTTGAGCGCCACGCGGGTGATGCGCTCACCGTCAACGGCAAGCCCTGCGCGCTCAAGTCCGTCCGCGCGAGCGAGGCGACGCCCGTCGACCTGGTCATCCTCACGGTCAAGACAACCGGACTCGACCAGGCGCTCAAGACTATGGAACGCATCGTAGGGCCCGACACGCTCATCGCATCCCTTTGCAACGGCATCACCAGCGAGCAAAAGATTGCCGAGCGCTTTGGCTGGGAGCACACCGTCCTCGGAATCTGCCAAGGCATGGACGCTGTGTTTCTCAACGGCGCGCTCACCTTTACCAATGCGGGCGAGATCCGCTTTGGTGCGACCGCCGGCACCGACCCCGCGACCGTCACCGCTATCGACGGGCTCTACACGCGCTGCGGCATCGCCCACACCGTCGAGGACGACATCGCCCACCGCATGTGGGCAAAACTTATGCTCAACGACGGCATCAACCAGACTTGCATGGCCTACGGCGGCACGTACGGAAGTGCCACGGAACAGGGCTCCGAGCAGCTCCGCAGTTTTGTCTCCGCCATGCGCGAGACGCTTGCGGTCGCCAACGCCGAGGGTATCGAGCTCACCGAGGCAGGCCTAACGCAGATGGTGCATCTCATCGAGGGGCTCGACCCCGCCGGCATGCCCTCGATGGCGCAGGACCGCGTCGCGCAGCGCAAAACAGAGGTCGAGGAGTTCGCGGGCACCGTCCGCCGCCTCGCGGCCAAGCACGATATCCAGGCGCCGCAGAACGAATGGCTCTATCGGCGCATCCGTGATATCGAGGCAAGCTGGTAACGCCGCCGCACCGCATCCAACAGTCTCAATAGCAAAAACCGCCGCAAAGGGCACTCCCCTTGTGGCGGTTTTCATGTTCAGCCATGGCCAACAGTCATTTTCGCAACAGCTAGAGATGCGACTCCGGAACCTCGTCCTCATCGTCGCGACAAAGGACAACACCGGCGCTTCCCAGCAGTGTGACCGCGATCAGCGCGCCGACCACAATAGGAGCAGCCCCGCACGAGCCCTGCATGCCTGCGACAAACGCAGCTGTAGGGCCAAGACAGCCAAGTACCAATGCGACGGCGGCGATAGCGATATCTCGAGCGTTCATGAGACCACTTCCTCCACGAGAAAGACCTTATTTCTCATGAACCAGTGTGCCCCGCATGCATACGCCCAGCGTACCGCCACGGTAAGGGCTCTGTTAACTCAAACGCACATAAAGAAAGGGCGGCTTTACGTTGCCTAAAAGCTCAGTAAAGACGCCCGCCCATCATGTGCCTATTTTGCTCTGATGGCAGATTACCAACCGGTGTAGTAGTCGGTGGTTCCGGCAGCGCAGCCGGAGTCATAGACCTTGCAATCACCCTTGGAGCCCGTAAAGGTCGAGCCCTGGGCCATATCGCCCGCGGCAACAACGTAATAGCCGTTGGAATCGCGCCAGAAGCCCTCAGAATCCTGAGTCCATTCGCCCGTGCGATAGTGATAAAGCACATTGCTGCTGTAATAGGTCTCACGGCGCCCGTTGTAGTTATTGACACCCGCAGAGCGCGTCAGGCCCGATCCGTTCGCGTAGGACGCGGCAGACGCGTAGGACGGAGTGTAACCGGCGTTGTAGTACGAAGCCTGGGCGGCCTCGGCAGCCTCCGCCTCGGCGGCAGCGGCCTCGAGCGCTTCGCGCTTGGCATTCTCAAGCGCAGTGCGCAGCTCATCGAGCTCGGTCGACTTCGCGTCGACCTCCCCCATCGTCAAAAGGCTGCCCGCACCATCGATACAACCCTGCAGCACAGCGCGCTCGTCATCGGTGGCATAGTCACCATACATGTTTAGGATAATCTGAGCGCGCATTTCAAGGGAATCGCGCTTGGCCTCCATCGAGGCGTTCCACTCCTGCATAGAGCCATAACCATCGCCGCGATAATCAACGGGCTGTACCAGCGTCGTCTCGGACGGCGTAGATCCAACCGTATCGGACAGTGTTGCGGCGTGGGCATCAGTTGCACCGGCGCCCGCCAAAAGTGCCACGGTCAGAGCGGCGGAAAGGGCAGCGGCTTTCGGTTTTCGTGAATCGATCCTCATGTAGCTGGAAACCTCCGTAGTGCGTTTTTGCTGCGTTTGAGCTGCGTGTGATTCGATCGCGCTGCATAGTACCTCGAGCAAATCGCGACCTGCGGTTTTACTCAAAAGGCGCACGTCAATTGCGTAAAACTCACATCCTCTCAACAGGAGTTTTCCACAACTCGAATGCATAAAGCATGCCAAAAACCCTGTAATAGCGCCCTTCCTATGCAAAAAAGGCGCCTGCGCAACCATTGCTTGCACAGGCGCCTTGAGCAGGCATTTTATGCAGTTATACCTATCGAGTCGCAAGGGGTCCTTGCACAAGTCGCCTTACTCGTCCAGCGCGGCGAAGGCCTGCTTCAGATCCCAAATGATGTCCTCGGCGTTCTCGGTACCGATGGAAAGACGGATCGTGGAGGGCGTGATGTTCTGCTCGGCGAGCTCCTCGGCAGAGAGCTGGGAGTGCGTGGTGGTAGCCGGGTGCACGACGAGCGACTTGACGTCGGCCACGTTGGCGAGCAGCGAGAACACCTGCAGATGATCGATGAACTTCCAAGCTGCCTCCTGGCCACCCTTAATCTCAAAGGTGAAGATCGAAGCGCCGCCGTTGGGGAAGTACTTCTGATAGAGCTCGTGATCGGGGTGCTCAGGCAGGCTCGGGTGGTTCACCTTGGCGACATGGCTGTCACCAGCCAGGAACTCAACGACCTTCTTGGTGTTCTCGACATGGCGGTCGACGCGCAGCGACAGGGTCTCGGTGCCCTGGAGCAGGACCCAGGCGTTGAACGGGCTGATGCAGGCACCCTCGTCGCGCAGCAGGATGGCGCGGACATAGGTTGCGAAGGCGGCGGGACCGGCAGCCTCGGCAAACGAAACACCATGGTAGGAGGGGTTGGGCTCAGCGATCTGGGCGTACTTTCCGCTCGCCTTCCAATCGAAGTTACCGCCGTCGACGATCACACCGCCCAGCGAGGTGCCGTGGCCGCCGATGAACTTGGTTGCGGAGTGGACAACGATGTTGGCGCCATGCTCCAGCGGACGGAACAGATACGGGGTGCCGAAAGTGTTGTCGACGACAACCGGCAGACCGTGCTTCTTGGCGATCTCGGAGATGGCGTCGATGTTGGGGATGTCAGAGTTGGGGTTGCCGAGCGTCTCGAGATAGATGACCGTGGTGTTGTCCTTGATGGCACCCTCAACCTCTTCCAGGTTATGAGCATCGACAAACGTGGTCTCGACGCCAAACTGGGAGAGCGTATGCTCGAGCAGGTTGTAGGAACCACCGTAGATGGTCTTCTGAGCCACCACGTGGTCACCAGCCTGGGCAAGAGCCTGCAGGGTATAGGTGATGGCAGCAGCGCCGGAGGCGACGGCAAGACCGGCCACGCCACCCTCGAGTGCGGCGATACGGTCCTCGAAGACGCCCTGGGTGGAGTTGGTCAGACGGCCGTAGATGTTACCGGCGTCGGCAAGACCAAAGCGGTCGGCGGCGTGCTGGGAGTTGCGGAACACATAGCTCGTGGTCTGGTAGATAGGCACGGCGCGGGAGTCGGATGCGGGGTCGGCGCTCTCCTGGCCAACATGAAGCTGCAGGGTATCGAAACCAAAGGTGTGCTCGGGGTTGTTGATGAACTGGCTCATGATGATCTCCTTGATCGAACGAAAGTAAATAAATAAGAGAAGAGTAAGTCGCTGTCTCCTGATCACGCCAACGGGCGCAAACAGGAGCCCGGCATTCGTCTTGGCAAGCAGTTCATATGCGGTCCTCCCTTTGACATCCCGGTTCCGTGGTCGGCTTAATTACCTACCGCCTTTGTGTGTTTTGAATAGTACGAGCATTGTTTCGCTCGGTCAATCACTTAAAAGCGCTAACCTGTTATCGGTTTTTTAGATAGCTATCGAAAGGACGGGCGCCAATGACCCTCCAGCAGCTTCGTTTCCTGATCGCCGTGGCAGAGTCCGGCTCAATCAACGCCGCAGCTCAGCGCCTCTATACCGCTCAGTCCAACATCTCAAACGCCGTCAAAAGCCTGGAACAGGAGCTCCATATCGAAATCTTTACGCGCTCCAGCCGCGGTGTTGCACTCACCAACGACGGCACCGAGCTTTTGGGTTATGCGCGCCAGGTCGTAGAGCAGGCCGACATGCTCGAGGCCCGCTACGAGGACGGCGGCACGCCCCAGGCGCGCCTCGCCATCTCGGCCCAGCATTACGCCTTTTCGGTCGAGGCCTTCGTCAACGTCGTCGAGCGCTGCCGGGACGACAAGTTCGAGTTCATCATGCGCGAGACCACCACGTCGCAGATCATCGATGACGTCCGCGCGTTTCGCAGCGACATCGGCATCCTGTATCTGGACGACTTTAACAATCGTGTCCTACAGAAAGCCTTTACCGATGCCCGAGCAAGCTTCCATCACCTCTTTGATGCAAAGGTCCACGTGTTCGTAAGTGAGCGCCACCCGCTTGCCCGCCGCCCGCAGCTGTCCCTTGCCGACCTTACGCCCTATACGCGCTACAGCTTTGAGCAGGGAACCTCAAACTCCTTCTATTACGCCGAGGAGCCGTTTAGCTACATCCCCTGCGATCGCAACATTCGAGTCTCTGACCGCGGCACGCTCACCAACCTGCTGATCACCTCGAACGGCTACACGCTCTCCACCGGCGTGCTCTCAAACGAAATGCAATGGGGCATGGCATCGATTCCGCTGGCAGATGCCCCGACGATGCACGTAGGCTATATCATGCACGATGAACGCAAGCCCTCTCCCCTGTTGCAGCAATACCTCGACGAGCTCGACCGCATCATCCAAGAAAACCAGCCATCAGAGGACGGGGTAGATATGGTAGATTGCTAGCCCTCGGCGAACGCGGCGCTACAATGGTCACTCACACGAAACGTACCCAACGAAAGGAACCATGTGAAGGTCATCATCTACACCGACGGCTCGGCCCGATCAAATCCGGGACGCGGCGGCTACGGCGCCGTACTTAAATACACCAACCCCGCCGGCAAGACCTTCACCTCCGAGCTTTCACGCGGCTACGCCAAGACTACCAACAACCGCATGGAACTCATGGCGGTCATCGTGGCGCTCGAGGCGCTCAACCGCCCCTGCGAGGTCGAGGTCCATTCCGATTCGCAGTACGTCGTCAACGCTTTCAATAAACACTGGATCGACGGCTGGAAAAAGCGCGGGTGGAAAACTGCCAACAAGCAGCCCGTTAAGAACCGCGACCTGTGGGAGCGCCTGCTTGCCGCCAAAAGCAAGCATAAGGTGGAGTTCATCTGGGTTAAGGGTCACGCCGGACACGAGCTCAACGAGCGCTGCGATGAGCTCGCCACCACGGCGGCCGACGGCAGCAGCCTCGATATCGACACCGGCTTTAACGAGAGCGACCTGTAATAGCGTTTTCGCGCAGCTTTATATCCCCACGCGCTACACTCATCCTGTAGACCAAACAACGCAAGGGGGACGTATGCTGCGCATCGCGACCATCGGCACATCCATGATCACCGACGACTTTATCCAAGTCGTCAACGCCAACGACCAAGCCGCGTTTGTGGGCACGCTTTCACGCGACGCCAATCGCGGTACTGCCTTTACCGCCGAGCGCGGTGGCGAGCGAAACTTTACGTCACTCGATGAGCTTGCGGCAGCCGTCGACGTCGACGCCGTCTATATCGGCAGCCCTAACGCACTTCACTACGAGCAGGCCCTTGCCTGCATCGCCGGTGGCAAGCACGTCATCGTCGAGAAACCCTTCTGCGCCACCGAAACGCAGGCGCTGGAAGTCTTCCGCGCTGCCGAGGCAGCAGGTGTCGTGGCCCTCGAGGCCATGCGTCCCCTCCACGATCCCGCCTTCCACGCCATCGAGGACGCCCTAGGCGAGATCGCCCCCATCCGCCGCGCCTCATTGCGCTTTGGCAAGTATTCCTCGCGCTACAACGAGATTCTCGCGGGACGCGCCACCAATATCTTCGACTGCAATATGGCATCGGGTTCCCTCATGGACATTGGCGTCTACGCCGTCGAGCCCATGGTCGAGATTTTCGGCATGCCCTCCGGCCTTACGAGCATGACTACTCTGCTCGACCCCACCACGCGACAGCTCACGCACGGCCCCATCGACGGCTGCGGTTCCATCCTCGCCAGCTATGGCGGAGGCCGCATCTCCGTCGAGCTCGCGCACTCCAAAATTACGAATGACCTGCTGCCCTCGCAGATCGAAGGCGAGCGTGGCACTATCCAGATCGACCATCTGTCCACGCCCCGCAACGTCCGCATCGACTATCGCGGCGATGTCGTACGCGGCTCAGCGACCGAGGCACCGCGCGAACAGGGCGACAACGGCCGCGTGCTCGACCTGCCCAAATCGAGCAACACTATGGAATACGAACTCACAGACTTTATCACCGCCATCGGCGGCATCGATAACGTTAAGGAAGAGATTTGGGAGACCCCGGCGGGACGCCACGAGCTTGGCCACTACCGCGATGTCACGCTCGTCTCACTGCGCATCATGGATGCCGTGCGCCAGCAGGCCGGCATTACCTTCCCGGCCGACGCAGGCAAGCAGGCATAGCGATGGGTCTCTTCGATACGTTCTTCTCCAGCGTCACCGGCGGCAGTCGAGAACCCCAAAAACCATCAAACGTCGAGCTCGAGCTGCGCCGCAGACTTACTGTGCTCGCAAGCGACGAGGCCACTCAAAACACTCCCCTGCGCTATTTCCTGCATTGGGCAGGGCAGGTCCAGGGCGTTGGCTTTCGCTTTACCAACACCAACCTCGCGCAGGCACGCGCACTCACCGGCTGGGTGCGCAATATGGAAGACGGCTCGGTCGAGATGGAAATACAGGGCGCGCCGGCAAACATCCTGTCTCAGCTCGAGGCGCTTCACGCCTCCTACGAGCGCATGGGGACGCGCTTTCGCCTCGAAGACGCCCAGGCGCGAGCCCCGCTTGCCAATGAAGACGGTTTCAATCCTCGTTATTAGTATTGTGTGCTAAATACGGTATCATTTATCTACAAACCGTTGATAGAGAAGAGGCGAGGCGCATGGCGGTACAAAGAAGAAATACCCAGCAGCGAAAGCTGGTTCTCGACGCCGTGCGCCAAAGCTATAACCATCCCACCGCCGATGAGATCTACAACGTCGTGCGCGAGCAGGATGACAAAATCAGCCGTGGCACGGTCTACCGCAACCTCAATCTCCTGGCCGATGCCGGCGAGATCCTCTCCATCAAGACGCCGGGCGGGAGCCGCTTCGATCGCACCGTAGAGCCGCATGCGCATATCATCTGCACCTCGTGCGGCCGCGTCATCGACGTACCGCTCCCCTTCGATGCCCAGCTCGACGCTAAGGCGTCCGAGCAAATCGGTTGGCACGTCACGTCGCACTACACCATCTTCGAGGGCCTTTGCCCCGACTGCCGGTAGGCATGTCCCAAAAGCCTACTCAGCGAGCAGGCGACGCAGTTCCTCTTCCACTGTTCGCACATAGCGGACGCGGTCGTTGATGCCATGCATGGTAGGATTGCAGCTTTCCATCAGATAGGGATGGCCCACGACGTTGAGCATGTCGCGATCGTTCTCGTTGTCGCCAAACGCCATCATCTCATCGGGCGAAATCCCCAGGGCGCGACCGTAGTCGGCAAGTGCGGAACCCTTGCCCGAACCAAAACCGATAAAGTCCGTCCATTCGGTTCCCGATGTCATGACATCGACTCGATCGCTAAAGTGGCGCTCAAAATGCTCCAGCGCCGCCGGCTGCTCGGCCTCGGACGTCTGGAACGCGATCTTAATGACGTCCTCGTCAATGTCTTCGGGACGGTCAACCACCGCTACGTCGCAATGGACCTCATAACGCAGGTGGTCGACAAACGCGTCGTTGCCGCTCATGGTGTAGAGGTGCCCCTCGCACGACAAGGTTACGTCGGCATGAGAATACGCAACCACGGCATTCGCGATATCCATGGCCAGATCGCGCTCCATGGCGCGCTTGACCACGGCACGTCCCTCGCTCATGACCAGGGCGCCGTTCTCGCACACGTAGCCAAGCTCATCGGCCACCGGGGCAAACAGGTAGCGCAGGCTCGCGTATTGGCGACCGCTCGCCGGCATAAACACGATACCGCGACGATGCAGCTCATCGATAAGCTCAAAGGCCTCGGAACGCGGCTCGCGCTCCCCCGGATGCAGCAACGTGCCGTCCAAATCGCATGCAATCAGCTTGATTCCCTCAAGACCCATATGCTTCCCCCAAAGCCTCCTATCAACAGCAAGACGGACCTTGATCGGTCACCCCTCAAAGCCCGTCTTGCGCATACGCGCGCTTAGTCGCGCGTCTTTTTAACGATGGTAAAGTCCGGAGCCATGCTCACGACAACATCGGCCGCGCTCGACGCAAAGCGTCGACCCGCATCGAGCTCGTACGAAACAATCGAGATTCGAGCTCCCTCGACACCGCGAAGCATACGGCCCAAAACCGGCTGCACCGGCGTATACATGCGCACGGTATGCTCATCCGAGTCACCCCGGAAGAGCGGCGCATGCATGTTGCCGATCTCCCAGCACGCATGCGCGAGCGCAATCGGATCCATGCGGTCGACTTCGACCAAATAAACCTCGGCGCTGCGCAGGCGCACGACAACCGCCACGGGCACCATACCCGAACGGTCAATGGCGAGCACGTCGCCATCGGCAAGACGACCGCCGTCGGCAGTATCCAACCGAACATCGATCGTGCGCCCCAGCTCCGTCACGCCCACAAACGCGCATGCATCAGCCTGGTCCCAATCGAGCAACAGCTCGTCAACTTCAAAGACACCGCCCAGCTCCCGGCGAAGCAGGAGTTCATAGGACGGATCGTTGAGATTTCCCAAGCATGTCGTCAAAACCAAGCGTTCAGGCATACTCTAGTCCTCGACCTCGACGAGCTCGATATCAAAGTTGAGATCCTTGCCGGCGAGCTCGTGGTTGGCGTCGAGCGTCACGGCCTCGGGCGTCACGTCTATGACCACGGCGGGGACGGGCATGCCGCTCGGCGTGGACAGGAAGAGCTTCATGCCCTTCTCGATCTGCTCGATATTGGGGACCTGCTCAGCCGGGAAGGTCAGGACCATCTCGGGATTGTGCTCGCCGTAGGCATCGGCAGCGGGAATGTGCACGGTCTTCTTCTCGCCCACCTGCATGTCGACAACAGCGGCGTCGAAGCCCTTGATCATCTGACCGGCGCCGCAGGTGAACTCCAGCGGCTCGCCGCGATCGTAAGAGCTATCGAACTGCGTGCCGTCGTCGAGCGTGCCACGATAATGGGTCTTGACCTTCTTGCCCTGGTTGGACATGGTAACCTCCGTGATAAGGGCGGCGCACAACGCGGGCCGCCATGAACATATGGCGCTAACTATACCCTAGTCATACAATTCAAAGACAGTTTGCAAAGAAACGCTGCAACCGGAGGAACCATGGCATATCCCGTATTTGACCTACACTGCGACACCGCTGACCGCATCGGCTGGGCCACGCTCGATCTCGACTTGCGCTTTACCGCCGGTACCGACGGTTATTTCCCCGGCGACGAAACGCATCCGCAAGATTTCGACCTCATCGAGGGCAACGCCTGCGCCATCTCGCTCGCAAAGATCGGCAACACGCCGTGGGCACAGTGCTTCGCCACGTTTGTCCCCGACGAGATTCCCACCGCCCACGCCGCGCGCTTCCAGGCGCAGATCATGGCGCATATGAGCGGCCAGGCAATGCTCAACCACGACCGCATGGTCAACGTACGCAGCGCGGCAGACATTCGCCCTGCGCTCAAAGACGGCAAGGTCGCCTGCATCCACACCATCGAAAACGCCACGTTCTTTGCCGAGGACCCCGCGCTGATCGAGGTGCTCAAGAGCCTGGGCGTACTCATGTCATCACTCAGCTGGAACGCGCAGGGGCCGCTCGCGAGCGGCCACGACACCCACGCCGGCCTCACCGCCGCCGGCATCGAGGCCCTTACGCAGATGGAGCACGCCGGCATGGTGCTCGACGTCTCCCACCTCAACGACGAGTGCTTTGACGAGGTTGTCGCCCACGCCACGCGCCCGTTCGTCGCCAGCCACTCCAACTCCCGTGCGGTTTGCGGCGTCAAGCGCAACCTCACCGACGACCAGTTCCGCACCATTCGCGACATGGGCGGCATCGTCGGCCTCAACTACTGCAGCGAGTTCCTTTCCAACGACGCAACCGACAAAACCGCCGCAGACGTCACCTTCGACCAGCTAGCGGCACATATCGAGCACTGGCTCGACCTGGGCGGCGAGGACGTCATCGCGCTCGGCGGCGACTGGGACGGTGCCACGGTGCCCGCTTTCCTCTCCGATGCCAGCAAGATGCCCGAGTTCCAGAACATGCTCTCCAAGCATTTTGGCAAGACCGTGATGCAAAAGCTCTGCAGCGACAACGCGCTTGCCTTCTTTGAGCGTTATTAATTTCACATCCCTTGAGCGGGCCGGCATGCCGAGCGGTCGACATGCCGGCCCGTCCCCAATCTGAAGGATCACATTTGACGCAGCAATTTACGATTTCCGCATCCCGACCGGATGGAACGCTCATCCCCGTCGTCGTTACCAAAAAGCGCGTCAAGAACTTTAACCTACGCGTCACATCGAGCGGCGAGGTCCACGCCAGCGCACCGCTCGGCGCCAGCCGCGAGCGCATCGAAGCGTTTGTGAAGCGCAACAGCGCCTGGATTATCAGCCGACTTGCCCAACGTGAGCAACGTCAGGCGACAGCGCAAGAGCCGCTCAGTCCCTCGTCCATCATTGCGCTTTGGGGCAAGCCCATCACGGTACAGGATGCACTCGATCACAGCTTTGCATCACCCGCACCGCGACCCAAACAGGCCACCTTCGCAAGTTTTATGGGTACCGATGAGCCAAGTGGGCGCGCGCAGGCAAAGCAGTGCACGGCCCTCGACGGCCTAACGTCCGATGAGTTCCAAGCCCACATCGACCAGCTTTATACGTCCGAGGTCACATCGGCGCTGCGCGACATGGTGCGCGCATACGAAATCGCCATGGGCGTCACCGTGGCCCGCGTCTCGGTACGCAGCATGAAGACGCGTTGGGGCTCATGCACGCCCAAATCCGGCGCCGTTCGCATCGCACGAGAACTTGCCGCCTATCCCGTCGAATGCCTCGACATGGTTGTCGCCCACGAGCTCGTCCACTTGCTCGAGCCAAGCCACAATCAGCGGTTTCACGCCCTGCTCGACACGTACTGCCCCAACAATAGAGCGCTGTCACAGCGGCTCAAGCAGCCACCCATAGAGATGTATTAGAACCGGTTAGCGCACGCGCTCGATCTCGACACCGCAGCTTGCCAGGGGAAGACCGACGGGCGCCCAAGGCTTATCGAGCTTAACGCGCACGCCAAGCAGCAGGGGGTAACGACGTAGCAGCATCGAGGCCACACCCTCGGCTGCCGCCTCGATAAGTTTAAACGTATGCTCGCGCAGATAGCCATCGACATCGTGGCACACCGAGCCATAGTCAATCGAGGCGTCCAGGTTATCGTGCTCCCCCGCCGCGCGCAGGTCGGCATAGAGCACCAGAGAAACGACGAACTTCTGACCCAGCGCGTTCTCCTCGGGATATACACCGTGGTTGGCAAAAACCTCAAGGCCGTCAATGACAATACGATCGGCATGGCGCAAATCGTCATAGCTCACGTGGGGCACCGCCGTTGCGGTGGATATTTCGCCCCTTCCACGGCGGGCGAGCTCGGCGCCTTCAGTCTTGGTTGCATTCTCGGGCAGTTTCTTGTTGCTCATCGCGATCGTCTCCTTCGTTTAGAACCCCGACCGCGCAAACTAACTACACGCGAATCGACAGGTTCTTTTTATCATCGCTCCAGTTGCAAGCATTGCGCGCGGGACATGCAAAGCAGGCGCGCGACGCTTTGTCGGCTGCATAGAGCAAACGCTCAAGCGGTTGGCTGTTCACGCGCAGCTTTCGATGGCCCAGAATGGCCGTCTTAATGGCTGCGGCATCGGCCGGCTCAAACGCCACGTCATCGGGCATGCCGGCGAGTATTGCATCAGCGACGCGCTCGCTTGCAACATCATGGGATATACCCGATTCGTACTGTTCATCTTTGCCGATATCGTGAAGAAGTGCCGTGGCGTAGATGACCTCGCGGTCAAACTCGAGCTGTTCCTCGAGATTCTTGATCCACATAATACGAGCGACATCCAGCAGGTGGTCAATACCGTGGCGGCAGAAGATGCGCCCCGATTCCAACTGTGCAATGTTGCCCAGGTGCCGCCGGAACAGACCGTTGGCACAGATGTAATCAATGCGAGGCATGGCACCAAAGGGGGCCAGGCCCGAAGCCATAAAGCCGCGACGCGACGTGCCCTCATCGGTCTTCGATGTAAAGTCGTTGACGACTCTCATGGTTAGCAGCCCAGCATCCTAAAGAATCGCTCCTCGAGCGCCGGATCGGTCTCAAAGACGCCGCGGCGAGCGAGCGTCACGGTCTTGGTGCCGGGCTTTTGCACGCCGCGCATCGTCATGCACATATGCTCAGCTTCCATGAACACAATCGCTCCCTGGGGAGCGAGATAATCCATGAGGGCGTCGGCAACCTGCGCACACAGCTGCTCCTGCAGCTGCAGACGACGGGCGTAGACCTCAACCGTGCGGGCGAGCTTGGAAAGCCCAGCCACCCGACCGTTAGGGATATAACCAATGGCGGCCTTGCCATAAAACGGCAGCAGATGATGTTCACACAGCGAGTAGAACGTGATGTCGCGCTCGATAACCAAATCGTTCGAAGCGACGGCAAAGGTTTTGGACAGGTGTTCCTCGGCACTCTGGTCCATACCGCCGGCGATCTCACCATACATACGGGCAACGCGCGCCGGGGTCTCCAGCAGGCCCTCACGAGTTGGGTCCTCGCCTATGCCCTCAAGCAACAGCTTAATGGCGGCCTCGACTTTTTCCTGATCGACCATCTGGGCCTCACTTTTCCGATTTCACGTTCGCGCTATGGTACCACGCCCTCCGGCATCGACCACAAGCTACATAGTATGGGTCGAATAGACCGGATCGTCCCGCCAAAGTTCAACCGCATCACAAAGCGCAACGCCCTCGCGCTCAGCACGGGCGCGCGTAGCGTTCATATCAATCACGCGCTGATTACTCGAGCCCCTAAAGCGCAACGAGATATCATACAGATCCTGAACGAACGGACCGTCCACCAACATATCGAGACAGGCAAGGATACGGTCCGTCACCTCGGTATGGTGACGACCGCCCAGCATAAGCTCCTCGAGTACGTCGCCGGTAAAGCACCAAATGGTCTTCCCCGACCCCACAGGATAAGCGGCACGAACACGCTCAATAAAATCAACGAGCCCCGCCTGGTTCTCGGGTTCCATGGGCTCCCCGCCCAGAATCGTCAGGCCATCAATAAAGGGATGATCGAGACTCTCGATGATTTTGTCCTCGACGGCACGATCGAACGGCTCGCCCGCAGCAAAGTCCCACGCAACAGAGTTAAAGCAGTTCTTGCACCCACGACGGCACCCACTCACAAACAGAGAAGTACGGACACCTTCCCCATCAGCAATGTCGAAATACTTAATGTTCGCGTAGTTCATAGGTAACCTTCCTGGGGGTCTGGAGCATATCATCCCGTCCTCAAACATTCTCGGCCTTCGGCCTGCGAAACTGCGGGCGGGACGATATGTCCCGGCCTCATGCAAAGGGTAACTCAATGAACGAAGCGAACATCGAGTATAGGGTTTGAGGTCCAATAAAAACTTTGTTGCAGCTCAACCGTCATCGCAAGCAAAGCGTTGTTGCAAGTCAACTCATTTCCGCTAAGAACTTCGAGGAGTGAGCAGACCGCATGATGCATCTCAGCTACGTCAACTTGACTGCCCCGTAGCGAGGCCCCGGACCTTTGCTCGATATGAGTTCCGCACGAACAGGAGGCGCCAGTGGCGCCTCCGTCGTGAGCCAGGACTGTCCGAAATAGCGAGTAAAGGTCCGGGGCCTCGCTACGGGGCAGTCTGGGATGATTATTAGAGATGCAGCACGCGGTCGCGGATCTCCTCGGTTCGACCCTGGTTCCAGAATTGGGTACCGATGTAGCCGCACGTACGACGAGCGACGTTCATCTTCTCCTGGTCGCGGTTGCCGCAATTGGGGCACTCCCACACCAGCTTGCCATCGTCCTCGACAATCTTGATCTCGCCATCGTAGCCGCACACCTGGCAGTAGTCGCTCTTGGTGTTGAGCTCGGCGTACATGATGTTGTCGTAGATGTACTGCATCACGCGAATGACAGCCTTGAGGTTGTCCTGCATGTTGGGAACCTCGACGTAGGAGATAGCACCGCCCGGCGAAAGCTGCTGGAACATGCCCTCGAACTTAAGCTTATCGAAGGCATCGATCTCCTCGGACACATGGACGTGATAGCTGTTGGTAATGTAGCCCTTGTCCGTCACGCCCGGGATAATGCCAAAACGGCGCTGCAGGCACTTGGCAAACTTGTAGGTCGTCGACTCAAGCGGGGTGCCGTACAGCGAAAAGTCGATATCGCTTTCGGCCTTCCACTCGGCGCACTTGTCGTTCATGCGCTGCATGACGGCCATGGCAAACGGCGTGCCTTCCTTCTCGGTGTGGCTGTGGCCCGTCATGTACTTGACGCACTCATACAGGCCGGCATAGCCCAGGCTGATGGTGGAGTATCCGCCCACGAGCAGCTTGTCGATCGTCTCGCCCTTCTTCAGACGAGCGAGGGCGCCATACTGCCACAGAATCGGTGCGGCGTCAGAAAGCGTACCCATCAGGCGCTCATGACGGCACAGCAGGGCACGGTGGCACAGCTCAAGGCGCTCGTCGAAGATCTTCCAGAACTTGTCCATGTCCTGATGCGAGCTCAGCGCGACATCGGGCAGGTTAATGGTCACAACGCCCTGGTTAAAGCGACCATAGTACTTGGGCTTGTTCGGGTCGTAGTTCAGCGCGTTGGCAACATTGTTAAAGCCGTTGCCCGAGCGGTCGGGCGTCAGGAAGCTGCGGCAACCCATGCAGGTGTAGCAGTCGCCGTTGCCGGCGGTCTCGCCCTTCGACAGCTTGAGCTCGCGCATCTTCTTCTCGGAGATGTAATCGGGCACCATGCGCTTGGCGGTGCACTTGGCAGCCAGCTGGGTCAGGTAGAAGTACGGGGAATCCTCGTGAACGTTATCGTCCTCGAGTACATAGATAAGCTTGGGGAATGCCGGGGTAATCCACACGCCGGCCTCGTTCTTAACGCCCTCATAGCGCTGGCGAAGCGTCTCCTCCACAATCATGGCAAGGTCGTGCTTCTCCTGAGGCGTACGAGCCTCGTTAAGATACATAAAGACCGTCACGAACGGCGCCTGGCCGTTGGTGGTCATAAGAGTCACGACCTGGTACTGGATTGTCTGGACGCCGCGACGAATCTCGTCACGCAGGCGGTCCTCAACGACCTCGCGAACCTTCTCGGCAGACGCGGAGACGCCAAGCTCCTCAAGCTCGCGCGCAACCTCGCCGCGAATCTTCTGACGACTTACCTCAACAAAGGGGGCAAGATGGGTCAGCGAGATGGACTGGCCACCGTACTGGGAGGAAGCAACCTGGGCGATAATCTGCGTCGCGATATTACAGGCAGTCGAGAAGCTATGCGGCTTCTCGATCAGCGTACCCGAGATGACGGTGCCGTTCTGGAGCATATCCTCCAGGTTCACCAAGTCGCAGTTATGCATATGCTGGGCAAAGTAGTCGGAATCGTGGAAGTGAATCAGGCCCTCATTGTGGGCATCCACGATCTCCTGGGGCAGCAGCACGCGCTGGGTCAGGTCCTTGGAGATCTCACCGGCCATGTAATCGCGCTGAACGGAATTGACGGTCGGGTTCTTGTTGGAGTTCTCCTGTTTGACCTCTTCGTTGTTGCATTCGATGAGCGACAGAATCTTGTCATCGGTCGTGTTCTTCTGGCGCTTTAGGCTCTGAACATAACGGTAGATAATGTAGTGGCGGGCGACCTCGTAGCAGTCGAGACGCATAATCTCGTCCTCGACCAGGTCCTGGATCTCCTCGACCGAAACGGTATGACCGGCGTTCTCGCATGCCTCGGCGACGTTTTGCGCCGCGTAAATCACCTGGCGGTC
The DNA here is from genome assembly GCA_902489775.1 of uncultured Collinsella sp. Taxonomy (GTDB): domain Bacteria; phylum Actinomycetota; class Coriobacteriia; order Coriobacteriales; family Coriobacteriaceae; genus Collinsella. The sequence continues at coordinate 4,740 of CABUBH010000033.1, read as the reverse complement.
GGTAAGACGAGAGCCCTCCTGGACCTCCAAGTTGGCGGCGCGGATCGCATTGACGATCTTATCGATGTCAAAGGTAACCTCGGTACCGCTGCGCTTGATGATCTTCATCCTCTTGCCTCTCCTTTGCCTCTATCGCGTCGTGGCCTCATTGCGCTTTAGAGCCAAACGATGCCCGACAGGGCTTGCCCCTGCCTTGCGGCGCCGCTGCGCAATCTGTGTTCTCGATAACCATAAGTCTTCATGCGGACAATCTTCATAGCCGATCAAGCGGCACAAAGGTCTATCCGAATGAGGTAAGTAGGGTTCTCGTTCTCTGTCCGCCATCTATCATACGACAAAGACGCATCTATATCCTGTATTCTTTTTTTAGGTCAAACACAACATATAGTGTTTCAGCAGGTCAAAGCAATTGGCTAATTTACAGACGCATTAAAAATGAGAGGTCATAGATGAGCCAATCGACCTCCGTCAGCGCAACTACCTGCATGGCAGTTTTGAAACCCCCTCGCGGAGCTACTGCAAAATCCTACCAAAACCAAACCGCTCACGCCAAAAGAATCCAAAAGATTGTGCTTGACCTAGATATTGCGGTCGAAGCCGATCCAGATTTATGCGATGGCCCAACGATGCCGGGGCAACACAAAAGCATCGCGGGCAGGCCGTTAATTCTACCAGCGGTTTAAACTCTGGCAGACCGTAATCGAGGCGCACCTGCATTGGTAGGGGCGGTTGCCGGGCGTGGGGCCCAACGGCCTTAATTTCAGGTCTAATACTTTTCCGCGAAGTGAACGAGTCAAAACGGACCCCCGGAGCATCGGCATTTTTAGGGGTCCATTTCCTGCGGTTTTCCCATTGGAATCCTGCGGTTTTGGCCTTTAAAGGTGTGGATGTTTCGGGGGTCCAAATTAGCTCGTTCACTTCGCGGAAAAGTATTAGACCTGATTATAGGAAGGTCGCTCAGAAGCGACCCCGAGGCTCGTCAGAGCCTGATCGAGGCGATCGTCGGAGCTGTTTGGGCGGTTTTTGGTTTGGCTGGAATGATAGCCGGCGTTGCCGAAGCGGTTTTGGGCTTGGCTGGCGTGGCTGCTGGCACAGTCGTGGCTGATTTTATGGCGTGGCTTGTCGGCGTAAAAGGGCGGCGCGCCGCGAGATTAACTCGCTCCCGCCGAAAAGCAGAGACCCAATCCGCTTGTTGCAGATTAGGCTTTAGCGACATGGGTATCGGCGCAACGGGTTTACGCGCGCTCGAATTGGGAACAATGGATTCAATGGCGTAGGCGACCTCCTTTTTGCTGGCAACCGTCCAGCCTTGAACCCTACTGAAGGAGGAAAGATGAACCGTTGGCCTAGTGACGAGGTCGTGCTCGCCGTCATCGACGCGCTGAGGGAGATTGCTCTCGCGCTCATCGCGAAGTGACGGCAAGGGGCGAGCGCCGTGGGGCGCGCATTCAACGAATGCGCGCCCCTATTTTTATGCGATGAATACCTCTCGCCCATCATGCCTTATGAACCATATGCTTTTCGGCATATTCTCTTTCGTGACGAGCACGTCGCAGTCCTCCAAGCGAACGCGGTCGGGGACAATGGTATCTCGTCCCGTTGTCCTCATGAACAGTAGCGGGGTCACGATGTTTCCCGACTCGTCGTGCTCTATAAGCTGCCTCTCAAACGGCCTCACCGCGTATATCGAGGCTCCGTCCGCGAACTCGAGCCTGAGACGGCGGCATCCTCTCGGCACGCCCTCCATCCGGTTGAACAGGCGGTCGTACTCAATCGCTTCGCGGTCGATTCCCAGCCACTCTTGCAGCGGAATCTCGGCAGCGCCTCCCCGGTAGCCACCAAGAAGCAGGTAGGCGGCAAGGAGCGTGTTGCCCCTGATTCGCTCGACCTCGGCCAGACTGTCGATGTTATCCTTGTGGAAGTGACTGTTTCGGCAGTCCCTGACGTATTGCCTGAGGACCCACAGCACATAGTGTCTCCCACTTTGGGAGAGCGCCCACGCTTCAGTGTCATCGTTGAGAAAATTGGCGAGGGATCCGAGGCTTGTATCGAAGCATTCCTCGTTCTCCGGCTCGAACGTCACATGGTCGCTCTTGCCCATCTTATAGGGACGGCGACCTTGGATGGGACCGACGCGCGGCATCTTGCGCGGTTTCTTCTTGATGAACAGGTCCCTGCGACAGGGTGACGAGAGACGGTACCTCATCAGGGTGTCTGCGAGTTGCTCAATCGACTTCAGGTACCCACAGACGATTGAGGTGTAATCGAAGCACCCGCCTCGCGAGAAAGCCTTCCTGAGATACTCGGCGGTCACGAAGCACCGAGCAAAGCCGGACGACCCCACAAGCGCGTAGCGGAGCCCCTCGCCGTAGTACGTCTCGTCGAGTGTGCGCCTGTCATCGTCGGACAGCGAGCCAAACGGCCTGCCCATCTTCTCATGGGAGGCAGGCACGTATTCGCCCACCGTCCCTCGCGCCGCCCTAAGCTCGCCAAGAACTTCCGCCCTGAAGCTCGCCGTCCGGTCAAGCGAAAGGCGAGTCACCGCCTGCATGCCGATGATGTCGTTCGCCTTTTCCACCGCCTCTCGTGCAGCAGAGAGAAAGGTCTCGAATTCCGCCACTGAGAAGAATCGGCGGAACATCTCGCGAATAGAAACCGACTCCACCTTGAAAGGCCACGAATCGGACGCAGGCCGTCTGGCAATGCATCTCGCCTCCGGTGAATCGGACCAGTCCACGGAGAGGACCTTGCTGAGTTGGTACCTGCGTGAGACGTCGATGAGCGTTTGGTCGCCGGTGAGTACATCGGTATACCTAATCCCCAGCCGCTGGCCATCAACGGTGGTAACGAACTCGACCCCGACCATATCCTCAAACCACTCATTGCTTGCCATGGAGAGTCTGAGCCTGGGTTTAACTTGCTCGACGCTATATCCGTGCAACTGGAAAAGGTCGAACAGGATCGGGTTGACCAACATCTCGCGAATGCTGGAAACAAGCGCGCGCTCGTGGCTCCTATACCGATAAAAATCGGGTCTTGCTACGTCAAGAATGGGGAAGTCTCCGCACTCGCTACGCGCGCCCCGATACACCCATGATTGGACCTGCGCGAGGAACGCTGACGCGTTCCTGTCAATAGATTCCTCAAGCGTCGACACGTTAGCGCTCATCATTACCCCCAGACAAGACGGGCGAGCCGTCCTACTGTCCCAGCATCTCGAAGAAGGTGTCTGCGTCGATGATCTCGATGTCGGCTCCCTTTGCCTTGTACTCGAGGGCCTTCCTGTGCTTGCCGGACATGCCCCCCTTGATGGTCCGGCACTTGCTGTAGTCGGCGACGACCAAGTAGTCCGTCGTTTTCTTCTTGAGGCTCTTGGCAAACGTCCCGCCGCAGTTCACGACCGCCTGAGCGGCGTCGCGCTTAGTCCAGCCGTCGCCGAGGCTCCCGGTGACGACGACCTCCTTGCCGTAGAAGGGGTGTGAGTCGTCGAAGTCGGCGACCGTCGGCGCGATGTCGCTGTAGTCCTCCGCATGGCCGGAGCTCGTCCGCACGCGCTTCGTCGCAGCCTCGCAGAACTCCTCGACGGAGCCGTAGATTTCCGTAGCCTCTCGGCGCATATATTCGAGCGCGTCGGAGGTCGCGAGCGCATCCGCGAGTGCCCGATGGGCACCGTTGTCGGCGATGCCAAACGCCTCACGGAGGTCACCCAGCCTGTGGTGCTCCCAGTCCTTGTGCAGCTTGCGGGCCAGCCGCATGGTATCGACGAAGTCGTTGGTTACCGGTTCGCCGACGCGCGCTCCGGCGTCGTAGAGGAAGTTCGCGTCGAAGCCCGCGATGTTGTGGCCGACCATGACGGCATCGCCGAGGAACGACGTGAAACCGGGCAGCACGTCTGCTATTGGCGGAGCATCGGACACCATCTCGTTCGTGATGCCTGTGAGCCCGACGATGAAGGGGTCAATCTCAAACCCCGGATTCACCAACTGCTGATAGGTTTCCACGACCTCGCCGCCGCTCACGCGTGCGGCGCCAATCTCGATAATCTCGTCCCAAACCGGGCTCGTTCCCGTGGTCTCGAGGTCAACCGCGACGTACACGTCCGGGAACGCCACGAGGCTCTGCCCCTTGCCGGGGCGTTTGCTCTTGGAATTGGCCATTATTGCCTCCACTCCATAGGCCAGCTCGCCGTCTGCGGCAGCTCGACGAGCGGCGGCAGCGACTCCACGCAATCAATTTTACCGTCCCTAGAAAGCTCGCCAGCCTCATACCGTTCGCCGATATTTCTAAGCCGCTCGGCAAGTTAGTGGACCATTTAGTGGACTACGAAAAAGAGGCCAACCGCCTAAGCCGTTGACCTCGCACTTTGTGGTGAGCGTTACAAGATTTGAACTTGTAACCTCTTCCGTGCCAGCCGAACAGCAGACGCTCATCTTGGGTTTTGCCCTTCATCAATCCTGCTTCCAAATAGTCCGGTTAGTCCGTCTAGCACGGCAAATACAAAGGTCGGCGATTCCGGCTAGTCTGCCAAGTATGTTGAGTCCGGAATGAATTTGGACAGCGTTCGGACAAAACGGCCCTGAATCTGGACAGAGCCCGGAGGTGTATCAAGATGGCGACATACTCAAAGGGAAGTCTAAGACACCAAGAGTGACATGCCTTGGCGACTTATAATAAAACAGCCCAGAGACATAGCCTCTGAGCTGCGAACATTTGGTGGGCGTTAGAAGATTTGAACTTCTG
>CABUBH010000032.1 GCA_902489775.1 uncultured Collinsella sp. | reverse complement strand
GCCGACGACCGTCTTCTTGACGGTGAGGCTGCCAGTCTTGGCGGTGTTGGTAAAGACCGCCGCCTCGACCGTGCGCTCAACAGCGTCGCCCGCATCGTCGGTCAGCTGTGCAATCTTGGTCTTGGCAGACAGCTTACCGGCACCGTTGTCGGTCACCGTAACGGTGGCACGATAGGTGGCCTTCGAAAACGTGAGTGCCGCCTCGTCACCCGACTGCTCGGTAATCACATAGGTATAGGTACCGGGCTTGGTGTACTCGATGGTACCGAAGTTGCCGACCTGGGCATCCTTGTGCAGCCCAATCGTCGACACGCCGTCTTTGACGCCCTTGGGCATAGGTGCCTCGCCCTGGGCAGTCAGCGTCATGGTAAAGGCATCCGATGTCATCCAGTTGCGTCCGGAGATCTTCTTTTGCACCTTAAAAGCGTTTTCCACCTTTGTGGACTCCACGCTGTAGACGTTGGTGAAGCCCACCTGCGTCGCCTGTCCGACGGTACCCTTCTGGGAGTTCGCCTTATCGACAACCGCAAAGCCGTCCTCGCTCGTCATGAGCTCACCCTTGGAGTCGAGCTCCTGCACCTCGTAGTGCGCACCTATGGGCAAGGTAACCGTGACGGAGCCGCCGGCCTTAAGCGCGATGGTGTCACCGCTCTTGATCTGTCCGCTTGCATAAGTGCCGTTGGTGCCATCGGGGCGACCGGCGTACGCAAAGGTGCCGGCCAGAGGCGTTGTGCCATCGGCCTGGTAGAGCAGCACCTTAAAGGTAAATGCCTTGTTGGGCGCGGTGATGCCTTCGGCGGCCGTGACCGTCTTGCTCAACGTCAGGCGCCCGTCAGAAACCTGATCGGTGGTGGTGTTGGTCTTGACGGCAGGGTTGTTGCCGACCGCCACCGACGCCTGATTGGAGATGTCGCCCGAAGCGCCACCGCTCTTAAACGCGTCCTCGGTCACGCGAACCTTAAACTGAACCGTGCCCTCCTTGCCTGCGGGAACGTCCTTCAACGTCCAGGTAAGGTTGCCGTCATTGCCCTTGGAGCCGGCATCCTTATGGTCGCCGGCGAACTCTACGAACTCGGTTCCCGCGGGGACGGCATCGGTGATCTTCACCGTGGCAGACGCGCCCTCGGTGTTCTTGTAGCCGATGGTGTAGGTGAGCTCATCGCCCAGCTTAATGCCCAAGCCACTCGAATCCTGAGCATCACTCTCGGACTTCTTGGGCACGTAGTTGGTCGTGGTGCCGGTATAGCTCTTGTTGCCAACCGTAATAGTGGCGGCGTTTTTGACGGTGCCGACAGCGCCCTGGGCATCCTCCACGGCGTCCTCGGTAATCTTGACGCGCACGCGCACCGAACCGTGGCTGCCCGCGGGTTGCTTACCCAGGTCCCAAGTAAGCGACTGTCCGCTCGCGGCGCCCTTATCGGCACACTCGCCCTCAAAGGCCTCGAACACAACGCCGGCAGGAAGCTTGTCGGTCACGGTCACGTTGGCCGGAACCAAGTTGCCATTGGCATCGGCCTCGGTGTTGACCCAGTTAATGGTGTAGACGTAGGAGTCGCCCACGGAGAGCAACTGCCCGTCGATGTCCACATCGGGCTTCGCAACCGTGCCGATCGTCTTGACCTTATCGCGTGTGTTGTGGAAGACGATCTTGCCGTTCTCGGTACCATTGCGATAGGTCACCTTGGACGTAAGCTTGCCGTTGTTGTTATCGGTCACCTCGAGCAGCACGCGGCACGTCGCGGACGTGTCCACGGGACGCACGCCCTCGGGCAGGTTGGCCAAGCGCTCTTTTGCCACCAGGTTAAAGCTGTAGGTAGTGGTGTGGTCGGCATTGTGTTGCTTGGTGGCAACACCATCCTTCACAGCGCCAGCAAGGTCAATCGTCAGCTCATGGGATCCGCCGAGAGCGCCGCCAAGCTTAAAGTCAACCTTGCCGAAGTCGACCGTGGCGATACCGTTATCGCTCGCCTGGGTCTTACCCTCATCCATCTTTTCGAGCGAGCCATCGGTCTTCTCGGCATACAGGTCAAACGTATACTGACCCGCCTCAATCTTGTCGCCGGAGTCCATTACCTTCTCGGCAGCAAGACCGTCGAATGTTCCGGTCGCGATGTAGCTGTTGGTAAAGGACACCTGGGCCTTGGCGGTACCGCTCTCGGAGCTAAAGGTATTCGCATCGCGGGGCTCTTCAACGTCGTTGGCGTCATAGTGCTTGACCGTGGTCACGGTATAGAGCGAACCGTTATCGCGCTTCTTAACCGCAATCTCTACCTTCCAATAGGTGGAGTCGTATGTATAGCCGCCCCTACCGCCGCCATTCTCGACAATCTTGTAGGCAAACGTCTTGTCCGCATCGCCCGTCGCGAAGGTCAGGCCGCCCAAAATACCGGTGTGGGACGTGCCATCGGCCTGCGGCTCATCGTTGGTGACGGTGAGCTTACCATCTTCCTGGCGCAGCAGCGCCTTTAGCTTTGCGGTCGAGGCATCGTCTTCGCCCGTCACCGTGAAGCCGAACATACCGGCATGAAGATCCTTGCCGTAGAGCGTCTTGACGATCTCCAGACCGCCCTGGAGCTCATAGCTCGTCGAAGTTTGGTAGCTATTGGTGAAGATGAAGCCGCTCGCACCGGTCGTGCCATCGGCACGCGCGACAAGTTTGCCGCCTTCATCGGTTACGGTGACCGTCACAGTATAGACGTGCTGGTCATACTTCCACTCGCCGAGGCCGCTGTTCGGGGTCAGCTCGTTAATAGCAAACTTATACGTGCCCGGCGCATTAAAGGTGAGCTTCGAGAAGTCAACCTTATCGTGCCCACCGTCTTTAAGGTCTTCCCTCGTCTGGTTCTGCTCGACGTAGCCGTTGCCCGCGCTCATCGAAGAGCCAGTGATGAGCTTGCCGTCGATGGCAGACCGGGTAACATCGTCAGCCGCGGTCATGGCAAAGGTGAACTTGCCCTCAGCATCGCGGCCGGCAACCACCTTCGTCACGGACGGAGTATAGGTTGCTGCCTCGGCGACCGTATAGGTGTTCTTGAATTTGACCGTCGCGACACCGGTAGACGTCGCATCCGACGGGTAGATCCACTGGCCCTCGAGCTCGTCCTTGCCATCGACCTGCTTGCTTACCGATGTCGTGACCCTAAGCGTGCCGTCGCCGTTATCCGCTACGACGGCCCTAACCGTATGGACCGTCTCGTCGTACGTATAGCCCGTCGCTTTGTCGTCAATCTCGCTCACCGTATAGGTGAACGTCTTGCCGGCATCATCCTGAGTGAAGGTCAGCCCGCCCGCAGGTACCAAACTTACGGTCTTGGGAGCGTTGGCCTCGACATTTGCGGTCTCAAAGACCTTGCCATTCGTGGAAATGCCAACCTTGCTGGCAGACGTCTCGTCAGCAGGCTTGACGATATAACGGAACGTGCTCTTAGGCGAGCCAAATATGGTCGCGTCCTTGGGATACGTCAACGTCTTCTCGATCTGCAAACCGCCATTGGCGCCATAGTCGAGACTTGCCGTGTAACGGTTCACAAACGAGACAGCAGGCGTCGTGGCGCCGGTCTCACTTGCATCGTACTGCTGCACGTAAGTATGCGAATCTTGCTTGAGCTCGACGATCTTTTCGTCCGTCAGCGCGCTCGCGTCGGCGCCGTCGCCCAGCAGCTCCGTCACACCCGCACCCTTGAGCACGGTCGTCACGGTGTAGAGCTTAGCGGGGTCGTCCTTGTGTGCAAGAACCTTGACGAGCACGATAGCGTCACCAGTGTAGCCGGTGTCATAGGTGTAGCCGGCAGCAGCAGGCTGGTTCTCGTGGATGCGATAGGCAAACGTACGCCCCAGGTCCTGTTCCGTGAGCTTACGGGCAAAGAGCTTCTCTTCCCCGCTTGCGCTCACCACAGCGCCGGACACGCCGGCCCCTGCCACCTTATTGGACAGGCTGGCCTCGGAGCCATCGACCGACGTCTGAACGCCGTTGTACCAAAGGCCCGTCACGGCAAAGGTGAACTGGCCTGCGGTAGAGGCGCGACCCTCAAGGGTCTTGCTCACCGTCGCGCCACCAAAGGTGCCCGACGCACGGTACGCGTTGGTGAAGGCGGCCTTGTCGGTTACGACCTTGTCCGCTTCGGAGGCGCCGGTGTTGGCGTAGGTCACGCTCGACACGCGCAGCTTGCCCGCGTGGTTGCCCGACTCGTCCAGGTCGGTCACCACGACGGTCGCGCGGGCGGTGTGCTTGTCCATGGACATGCCCGCCTGGCCATCCTGCGCAGCTTTCTCGGTGATGTTGAAGCTAAAGGTGCCTGCGCGGTTGAACGTCACGGTCGGGGCGGCTTCGGTGCCAAAGGAGAACGATGCCACGCGTCCCGACTCGGGCGCGCTGGCGACAGCTTGGTTGACGTTAACGGCAACGGCCCCGTCCTTTACCGCTTGCGCGGTGGTCTTGCTCAAACCGGTCGCGCCGGCATCATCCGTAGCGGCAGCGAGGTTAAAGGTATAGCTCTCGCCCTGGTTCCAGTCGCGACCGCTCACGGTCTTTTGGCCCTGCAGGGTCACGCTCGTGGGATCCACGCTATATATATTGGTAAAGGAGGGCGTGACATTCTTGCCCAGCTGCTTTACCGAACCGTCCCCAGCGGCCTTGTAGTACTCGACCGAGGTCTGGATGCCGGCACCCTTCTTGTCGTTGCGCACCACGGCGTAATAGACCGATCCATCGTAGGTCATGCCCGTAACGCTGCCGGGATTCTCCTCAGTAAACTTGTACACGTAGGCGCGTCCCGCATCCGCCTTGGCGGTATAGGAGATCGCCGGCCACGTCACCGCGCCATCATCAGCGTTGTTGCCCACGGTCGCAGTGTTGCCCTCGGTACCCTGAGGCATGGGGGCCTTGATGCTCGGTACGACCGTCTTGGGGTCGAACGCTGCGTCGTCGTCCGCATAGCCGCCCATACCCTCAAGCGTAAAGCTAAAGGTATTCTGGGCAAGCAGGAAGGTCCCGGCGTTGTCGGTTAGGCTCTTTTGAGCATGGATGGTGATGTTCCTCTCATGCTCGTCGTAGCGGTTGGTGAAGATCGCGTCGGCAACCTCTGTCTTGGTGTCGTCGCCCGCGTCGTTGCGCTCCTGCGTCATCTTCACGCTCTTAACGACAAGAGCACCAGCTTGGTTGTCCTCCACCACGACCTCCGCTTTATAGCGGGCGGCGGAGTAGCTTATGCCGTCTGCCCCGGCATCGGAACCGGGGATAACCTCCGAGATGGTATAGGTGTACGTGCCGGGCTTGACATAGGTGATGTCGCCAAACGTTGCCGTCTTATAGGTGATGTCGCCAACCGTTTGCGTCTGGGCATTCTTGGTAAGCTCGACCGTCGACACCTTGCTCTTGGCGCCCTTGGGCATGGGGACGCCGTCCTCGGCCGCAAGCTGCACGATAAAGGTATCGCCATCGGCCCAATTGCGGCCCTCGAGCACCTTCTTGGCGCTTAGGCCATTCTTTACGAGGTCGACACTGTAGTTGTTGGTGAACTCTAGCTTGTTGCTCGCGGGAATCTTTCCGTCCTCGAGCGCGACGATCTTGCCCGTGATAGTGTTACCGGTTCCGGACTGCTCCTCGCCGCCGGCCTTGCGGCTCACGAGGCTAAAGCCAGCCGGAAGCACCAACTCGCCGGCAGAGCCGGTCACAGTGTTAACGATGCTCGCCAGCACATTGCCACTGGACTCCTCGCCCTTGGTGGTGAGCTCGCTCACGCTGTAGCTGTCGTCCTTCTTAAGGTCGTAAACGCGAATGGTCTCGCCGGCCTTGATGGAATGGGTGTCGCCGTTCTTGAGCGTAAAGGAATCGCCCACGGGGTTGCCATTCGCGTCGAACACGCGTGCCTCGTAGCCCTTCTGGGACTCCGGCAGGGCGAACTTAAACGTAAACGTCAGATCGTGCTTGTTCGCATCCTTGGTGGGCGCGGTAAGGCCACTGTCCGCCGTCACGGTCTTAGTCACCTGCAGGCGCGCCACGCGACGATCGGTATACTGCACGGCCGTTGCCGTGGTAAAGAGATGGTTGAGCTGGAGCGTGCCCAAGTTAGTACGAGTTTTGGAGGCATCGTCTATATATGCTGAGTCATTCTCTTGATAGAGGGCCATGCGGTTGATACCCGTATCGGCAAAGATCGTCGCCAGCTGACCGTTGCGCTTGCCACCGTCCTCGACATAGCGCAAGACGGTCTTGGTGCCCTGTGCCGTCTTGTCATAGCGCATGTGCATCAGGTCGTTCGCCAGAGAAGGCGTTACACCCTCGGCGGTGCACTCCTGGCCCCACGTCAGGCTTCCGCTGGCGTCAACGGTCGCACTCTGCAGCTTGCCCTTGATGTGCGTAAGCGTGTTGTCAATCGAGTCGGGAGAGCCAAACTGCGCCAGGGAAGCAATCAGCGAACCCGGGCCGCTCATGCTACGCACGCCGTCGTTCACCTTACCGGCATCCACGTACACGCCCGAATCGTCCACGATGACCCTGGTAATGGTGGAATTAATCTCATAGCCATCCGGGCTCAACGATTCGCGCAGATAGTACGTACCCTTGATAAGGGGCTTATGCCATGTCGAATCGAGCGGGAAGCATGCAGCACCCTCAATGTCATACGGATAGGTCATGCCGTTTGCCTGCACGGTGTCATACGGCTCGGCACCCGATTTAATGGCATACGTGCTGGGGCTATCGCCGGTAACGTCCTTGGCCTGGTACAGCTCAAACGTCGCGCCGTTCACGGGCTTGCCCAGGTCGTCGACCTTTTGCACAAACAGACGGTTCTGTACGTTCGTAAGGTGGATCACCGTAGAGAACTGCCTGTTTATCGTTTGATATTTGACCATGGAGGTATTGTCTTTGGTTGCCCCCGCCAGAGACGATGCCGTGGTGTGATACACCGCCACGGTATATTCCGCCTTCGACTGGTCCGTCAACATGGCGGCGTACTTCTCGATATCGCCGGGCAGCGACCTGACCGTCACCTCGTAGTCACCATTGGTGTTGACGGCAAAGACACTCGTGTCGGCCGATTTGGCGGCCTGGACGGCACCGGCGATACCGTGTTCGGAACACAGCGTGTAGCCATCGAGCGGATTGCCCGTGACTGGCGTCCACGCGTCTTCGCTTGTATGGTCCGCGCTCGCACCGGTAAGCTTGAGCACGACGGCAAACGTCGTACCCGAACTAATGGCGTTACCCTTATTGTCTTGCGCACTGTTAGGAAGAGAGATGGTCTCCTTGGCGGCAAGATAACCGCCGTTAAGCCACATACGGCTACCCGTCCACTGTTTGCCGTCGGCTGTTGTAACCGTTGTTTGCGGCGCAACCACCACGCCACCCGTGTCACTCGCAGCTTTCTTGTATTGCAGATGCAGCTCACCTGGCGTTGCGGTAGTAGATGAGGTCAGGCTCGAGCGATATCCCGCAGGCAGGCTAATCTCTTTGAGTACAAAGTAGTCATGCCCATCGGCATGCTCTTGGTCGAACGAGAGAACGGAGCCATCCGACTTTTGACCATCCGACTTTTGAAGTATCAGCTGACCCCCGTCTTTTGTCTCGCCTTGAGCGATGAGCTCACCCTCATTCCAGTCAGTTTTTGGTCCATCGGACCGATACAGCGCGAAGGTTGCACCATTGACCGCCTCGCCGTTCTGGTCGACCTTCGCGACCTCGGACGACGGCAGGGTAGTGAGGTTGAACTTGAGCGACATGTTCGATGCGCCCGCACCGCGCTCCAGGTAGAAGAAGCTCAGCGTATGCTTGCTGCTGTCACAGAAGGTGTTGCCGCGGAAGTTGGAGGTATTTACGCCGGCGGTGTCAAACTTCGCTTTGATGGTGGTATTTTCGATGTCCTTCCGGGTTCCATTCGCACCGTCAATATGACCGACTTTCACTTCACCGGTAGCAAAGTTGATCTTGAGCGTTGCCTTCTCGTGAATGCCGCCCAGATCGCCCACGAGCACGCCATCGATGTAGACCCACACGTCATCGTCGCCCGAGAACTCAAAAATCATGTCCTTGTTATCGGTGGTCTTTCCGCTCGCGGGCTGGACGAACTCCGTGGTCATAGACATGCCAAAGTGGTGGTTGAGATTATCGTTCGTTCCGTCCGTTATCGGTTTGGGAGAGAGCCGACCGTTCCGCTCTTCAAAAACCTTGTCGGCCGAGTCAAAGGGGAAGAACTGACCCAGATTATCACTTGATACGCTGTCCTTATAAACACCCGCTTTATTGTAGACGTTAAAGGAATTCGTTGTGGAGTTATACACGGCATAGTTGCCGTTAGAGCCGTACGAGTCGTAAACGTAGTATCCGTTCTCAAGTTGGAAAAGGCCCTGTACGTTGTTGTAGACAGCTTTGCCGTCCTGCTGGTGATTTTCCTGGCTGGCGTTGTTAAAGAGGTATGCGAGCGATTCGTCAGTGTACTTATCGCTCGAACCGTAGGAGGTATACGTACCGGCATCGATCGACGGGTAACCGCCTACCAGCTTCTTCTTCACAAAAGAAAGGCGTCCGGAACCATCAATAACGCTTTTGCCCGTCCATTTGTTAATGCCCGTGCCTGCGCCACTATTAAATTTGAGCTGATGACCCTTATTGATGCCGCCGTTGATATTATCGACGGTTGCCGATTTATCGTTGTCGCCATCCACGACCCAGTAGTCAAACAGATTGACCGTGGTGTCGGTGGGATTCACCGTCTTTACGGTATGGTTGCTATAGGGAACAACCTGGTCGGCCGACGCGCTCGTCGCACCAAACATGAGCGCGCACGCCGCCAGCGGGACGGTCAAAACCTTTAGAGCACGCTTGACTGTATTGGTTTTTGTGCCCAAAGGCTTCAATATTTCTTGAGCTTTCGCATATACGCGATTCATGAAGGCCCTCCCCAATCCATGAGGACGGCAAGCAGTGGCTCGCTATATGTGTGTCGTCGTCCCCATCGATGCAAATATACGCCCCCCCCCGCGCAGAAACGCAAGGCAGGACATCGCTATATACTTAAAAGTGTAGCAATTTGACTGACCCAAAATTCCTCATCGGGTTGCTACTCAGGCGTAAAAACGAACCATTCGCGCCACACAAGGTAGCTAATTTGGGACGGGGCTTTTTTGACTACTCAGCCAAACCGGGCTCCCGGGGTAGTCTTTTTGGGACGAGGCTGTGCCACGAAAAGGCCCCATCTACTACGTTTAGGCCGTAGGGGTCGACCATGGCCGCTTTTTCGAAAAACAGCAAGCTATTTACCTGCGGTTTTATTTTCGCAAATTACGGGATGGTCGAGGATACCCGGTTAAACGTAGTAGATAGCCGCATTTCGTGGCGAACGGTCCGATTCAAGGCTCAAGACAGCCTGCTTCGGACGGCCATACTTGAAGTTGCGGTGGAATAGCTCCTGTTTGGCTGCTCAACCGCAAAAACAGGAACTATTTCACCGCAACTTATCGAGGGATGCGTTTTAGATGCGGGCGAGGTCGTAGGCTTGGGCAGTTGCCTCGCCGGCGCAGATGAGGTTGGTTGTGGCTTCTTGGGGATCGAGTGCCAGCTCAAGGCCCATGGGCTTGCGGCAGACCGGCAAAACCAGGTCGACGCCCTGCCCATACACCGCATCCAGGTTGTCGGCACGACCGCCCACGACGGCAACAACCGGCTTGCCATAGCGTTTCGCACGACGGGCCACGCCCACCGGCGCCTTACCGGCAGCGGATTGCTCGTCCATATTGCCCTCGCCCGTTATGACCAGGTCGACATCGCGCACGTGCTCGTCAAACTCAATCAGATCAAGCACCGTCTCCACGCCCGAGCGCAGCTCCGCACCGAGCGCTAGCAGCGCGGCGCCCAGGCCGCCGGCGGCGCCGGCGCCGGGCACGCCGAGCACCGAGCCAAACGTCCGCGCACCCTCGGGCACGCGCAACAACCCCTGAGCCCGCGCCCCGGTAATTGCCGCATCGAGCAGGCGACCATAGCCGACCATCCAGCTGTCGTACCTGCTCAACACCTCGTCGTCATCCGTCGGCAAGCCCTTCTGCCCACCAAACACCGCCAGTGCGCCTCGACGCCCCACGAGCGGATTCTCGACATCGGAAAGCACCACGACGCGCGCGCCATTCAGCGCCCGAAGCGCTGGTGCCAAATCGATACTCGCCACGTGTTCAAGGCCTGCGAGACCGGGGGCGATATTGCAGCCACGCTTATCGACAACGTGCGCGCCCAGCGCCTGCAGCATGCCGGCGCCACCGTCGTTGGTGGCGCTGCCGCCCAAACCAATATAGATAGTCTTTGCCCCGCCACGAACCGCACGGAGCATCAGCTCACCCACGCCATAGGTCGAAGCCGCAAGCGCCGCCGATTCCGTGCAAGGCGAATACCCAATACCCGCCGCCTCGGCCATCTCAATAACAGCAGATTCGCGCTCGCCGTCCACCAGCATCCGGGCAGACACCCGGTCGCCCAAGGGGCCTGCGGCCTCGCAGGTCGAGAGCTCACCGCCGCACGCGGCAACGGCATCGAGCGTTCCCTCGCCGCCATCCGCCAGCGGCAGCGCGCTTACCTGGGCATCGGGCCACACGCGGCGCGCACCTTCGGCAACGGCCTCCTCCGCCTGCGCGCTCGAAACGCTGCCCTTAAAGGAATCAATCGCCAGCAGCACACGGCGGGGCCGGCGGCACGCGGCACCAAAATCGACCGCCTCAACAGCAATTTCTTCGACACACGCGAGCGCCTCGGCATGAGCGGCATGTGCCTCAAGATCGGCCCCACAACCGCAGCCAGCACCATCGGCGCCACGCAGCCCACTAAAATAACCACTTAGCACCGCGCGACACTCGTCTGCCAGGACGCCGGCGGTCACATTAAACCGATGATTCAGGCGCGAATCGGCATTGAGGTCGTATAGCGATCCCAGAGCGCCCGCTTTAGCATCAGCCGCGCCGTACACGCAGCGCCCCACGCGCGCGTTAACCATAAGCCCCGCACACATGCAGCAGGGCTCGAGCGTCACGTAGACCGTACAATCGGAAAGGCGCCAACGACCGAGCGACTGCGCGGCGGCGCACAGGGCCGAAAACTCGGCATGCGCCGAAGGGTCCTGGTCGAGCTCGCGGCGATTATGCGCCCGCGCGACAATCTCACCCGCGCGCACTACCACGGCACCAATCGGCACCTCGCCCACCGCAGCGGCGGCGCGCGCCTCCACCAGCGCCTCGCGCATGAACTTCTCATCGATTCCGGTGCTCGTCACCGTTCGCCTCCCCTGTTGCAAATCCAAAACGATGCTATCATTACGTCTCACGGAGAGATGGCAGAGCGGTTGAATGCGGCGGTCTTGAAAACCGTTGAGCGCGAGAGCGTTCCGGGGGTTCGAATCCCCCTCTCTCCGCCACTTCTAGTGACCCACCGGCGTCATGGTCCGCTCGAACAGCGCATCGACCACGTCGGCGATTTCGGATCGGCGCTCTAGCACGTGGCCCGATTCCCACCACATGGTAAAGAGCCGAATAATGCCGCCGGCGACAAACTCAGACGTTGTCTCGAGCGATACGGGCGCGAGCGCGTCCTCGTCAAGCGCGCTCATCACGCGCCCGCGTATGGAGCGCGCGATGCGATCGCAAATCATGCTGGTCAGCATACCCGACATACTGCTCGCCAAAATGTTATCCATGAGCTGTTCATGCGCCAGAATCAGATCCATGGCATCGGCGAACACTTCGTGGCGAAGCGCGCGCACGTCCTCGGCGCCCTCCGCGCCATCCGCATCGGCCCGCTTTTGCGGCAGGCCCGACATGAGTTCATCGATATAGAAGGCAAAGTAATCGTTTTTGTCGCGGAAGTGCTTGTAGAACGTCGTCCGACGAATCATAGCGCGGTCGCACAGCATGGCAACCGTCACGTCCTCAAACCGATGCTCTTCGAGCAGCTCAGTAAAGGCCTCGAACAGGGCCCGATAGGTTTTCTTGATGCGAAGGTCCATATGCATCGCCCTCCTCAAGGAAAAGACAGCGCTCACTAATCTGTCGCATATCTTACACCTGTATCGCCCACCCCCTGGCGAATGGCCTCACCTTGGTGGAAACATAACGCTTACCGGAAAGTTCGGCATCGCCAAAGGTTGCGGGTATACTAGTAGCGTTACACCAACGGCAGCCGGCGGAAGACGCCGCGGCCATTCGAAACGGAGACACCATGATTCCCGTCATCATCGGTATCGTTGTTGTCGTTGTGATTGTCTGCGCCATCGCCGGCATCTACAACAACATGGTCACCAAGCGCAATCGCATCGATAACGCCTGGCAGAACATCGACACGCAGCTGCAGCGCCGCAACGACCTGATCCCTAACCTGGTCGAGACCGTCAAGGGCTACGCCAAACACGAGCAAGACACACTTGCCGCTGTGGTCAACGCGCGCAACGCCGCCGTGAGCGCTACCACGCCCGAAGCCAAGATGGAAGCCGACAACGTGCTGACCGGCGCCCTGCGCCAGCTCTTCGCCGTGGCCGAGGCTTACCCCGATCTTAAGGCGAACACCAACTTTACGCAGCTCCAAGCCACGCTCGAAGACACCGAGAACAAGGTGAGCTACGCGCGCCAGAGCTACAACGACTGCGTGCTTAGCTACAACAACGCCATCCAGACCTTCCCGGCCGTCATCTTTGCCGGCATCTTCCAGTTTAAGGAGCGTCAGGGCTTCGAGGCCGCCGAAGCTGCCCGCCAGGCACCGACCGTCAAGTTCTAACAGATCTGCAGCGTATCCTTAATCGGGTATATGCATAAACCGCCTCGTCGAATGCATACTTCGACGGGGCGGTTTCCTTTGTCGCGAAGGTCCCCCTCTAAGCACCGTGCATTTTTGGGAGTATTCAGCATAACCAAGAGTTTCGGGCGCCACGATAAATGCCAAAGGCCGCGAATATCCCTGCAAATCAAACGCTGCCAGCCCATAACCCCGCCCATCATTCGTAGAAAACATCGATAAATCCCGATTTTTCGCCCGAAGTCGGTATGCAAGGGCCTTCGATTGCAGAATACTCGCAAAAATGCACGTCGCCACCGCCCCCACATGGCGCGAACCAAAACAAAAGCGCGGCCTAAAAGGCCGCGCGCCATCTTTAACTCAGATCTATGTTGCCCGTAACGGCAGCGCCGAGGTAACGCAGGCCCGAGTGCGCCGGAAAGGAAGGTCGCCCTCGGGCCGGACAGCCAAGACAGCTTACGCGACGGTGTAAACCCAGTTGTGCTTATCCTCAACAGCACCGGACTGGATGCCCGTCAGGGTCTCGCGGAGCTTCTTCATCACAGGACCGATCTCGGTGTAGCCAGCCGGAAAGGTCACAGTCTCGTCGGCACCGTAGACCTTGTTGTCGATCTCGCCGACCGGGGAGATAACGGCAGCGGTGCCGCACAGACCGCACTCAACAAAGGTGCCGGCCTTGACCTCGGCCCACTCGACAGGACGCTGGTCGACGGTCATGCCCAGGTCCTCAGCGACCTGAACGAGCGAACGACGCGTGATGGAGGGAAGAATGGAGTCGGTGTGCGACTGCGGGACGACAAGCGTGCCGTCCTCCTTCACGAACAGGACGTTGGCACCACCGGTCTCCTCGACATAGGTGCGGGACTCGGAGTCGAGATACAGGTTCTCGGCATAGCCCTCGCGGTGAGCCTCCATCGTGGGCTTCAGGGACATGGCGTAGTTGAGGCCGGCCTTGATGTTGCCGGTGCCGTGCGGTGCGGCGCGGTCGTACTCGGAAACGCGCAGCTTGACAGGCTTGAGGCCGCCCTTAAAGTACGGACCGACCGGGGTCACGAGAATACGGAACGTGTACTCAGGAGCGGGAGCCACGCCGATCACGTCACCGGAGCCGATCATAAACGGACGCACATACAGGGTTGCGCCAGAGCCGAAGGGCGGAACCCAGGCGGCGTTGGCAGAAACAACCTGCTTGACGGCCTCGACAAACTTGTCCTTGGGGAACGGGGGCATCTCCAGACGCTGGGCGGAATTGTACATACGCTCGGCGTTCATATCGGGACGGAAACAGACGATGCTGCCGTCCTCGGCGGTGTAGGCCTTCAGGCCCTCAAAGACCTCCTGGCAGTAATGGAAGATGCCGCCGCACTCGGAGACATGCAGGGTGTGGTCGGTGGTCAGGCCGCCCTCGTCCCACTCGCCGTCCTTCCAATGGGCCTCATAGCTGTAATCGGTCTTCATGTAGCCAAAGCCGAGGCTACCCCAATCGATATCCTTCTTCTCGACAGTCATATGTCGCTCCTTACATACACGGTTGCATACTCGCGAACCCGCACGCAAGGACCGAAGCCGGCCGCGTCGCAACGTCGCATACCCGGAAGCGTAGAGCCGGGCAGGACACGCGGGCAGCATCAAAGCCGATGGCACGTCGATTCGCATGCAGGTGATTGTACTCCCCGCACGCCTTGGATAAAACGTTTTTCTTTAACTAAGTAAAGTATTTTCATTTGCCTTCAACACAAAAGGCCCGCCATCGAATCCGATGACGGGCCTTGGAATTAACGTCCGAAAACAAGCTCGGACTAGGCGTTCTTTTTACCGAGCTTGGCCTTAACCAGACCGACCACGGTCGGGATAATCGACACGGCGACAATGCCGATGATCAGCAGCTCAAAGTGCTCCTGCACAAACGGAATGCCACCAAAGAAGTAACCCAGCAGCGTAAAGACCGTCGACCAGGTAATGCCACCCAGCACGTTAAAGACGACAAAGTTGCGCCAGTGCATGCCGCCCATGCCGGCGATAAAAGGCACAAAGGTGCGGATGAACGGGAAGAAGCGACCGAGGAAGATGGCCAGATGGCCCCACTTATCTAGGAAATCCTCGGACTTTTTGATGCGCTCGGGCGTCATGGCCTTTACCTTGCCCGAGGCGATGATCTTGCGGCCAAAGAAGTGGCCGATCATAAAGTTGCACTGATCGCCCAGGATGGCTGCGGCCCATGCGGTGGCCAGAAGCGCAACAATGTTAAAGCCGCCATTATGGGCAAAGAAGCCCGAGGCAAACAGCAGCGAGTCGCCGGGAAGGAACGGGAAGAACACCACGCCCGTCTCGATAAAGATGATTAGGAACACGCAGCCATAGGCCATAAGCGGGCCGGCGGCGATCCAGCTAGCGATCGCGGTGCGCGGGTCCTTAAGCAGCTCGGCGATAAAATTGATGAAACCCATGAAGTAAAACCTCTCAGTTGTGGGCGCGGACACGTCCAAGTTGACCAGTATACGGTTGCGGCGCGAGCGCGGGCCAAACCCCTCAAAAGTCTTACTTCATTACCAGCAAGTTTGCATAACTGACACTTGTCGCCCAAAGCGAAGCAAGATCGCCCTTCCTAATCCCTAGCGAATCGCTATACTTTATTGAATCGCATTGTCACGGCGCTAAGGGAGGGCGGCCGGTGAGCTTTATCAATACCATTCGCGAGGACATCAAGACCGTCCAGGCGCAAGACCCCGCCGCGCAAAACGGTCTGGTCATCTTCCTTTCCTACCCCGGCCTGCACGCCAAGTGGAATCATGTGCCCGAGCACTGGCTGTGGGAACACGGCCATCGATCTCTCGCCCGTGTGCTCTCGCAAATCACCCGCCACATCACCGGCGTCGAGATTCATCCCGCCGCACAGATCGGCAAGCATTTCTTTATCGACCACGCCATGGGCGTCGTTATTGGCGAGACTGCCATCGTGGGCGACAACTGTGTGCTCTACCAGGGCGTCACGCTCGGCGGCACCGGCAACGAGACCGGCAAGCGTCACCCCACCCTGGGCAACAATGTCACGGTGGGCACGGGCGCCAAGGTGCTTGGCAACATCCACATTGGCAACAACGTCAAAATCGGCGGCAACTCGGTCGTCGTCAAGGACGTGCCCGACAACTGCACCGTCGTGGGCGTGCCCGGGCGCATCATCAAGCGCAACGGCTGCCGCGTGTTCGAGGAGAGCTTCGACGCCAAGCAGCATCGCGAGTACATGCCCGACGATGCCGCCGAGCAGAGCGCCCTCAACCGTCAGGGCATCACCGAAAACGCCCGTCGCGTCAAGGAACTCGAGCAAGAGGTGGCCGAGCTCAAAGCCCTCGTCGCCAAGCTCGTGGACGAACGCTAGGGCCGCGGACAACCGCCACAGCATGAACGCCAACACAAAAGGCGCGCCGGGAAATCCGCCCCCGGCACGCCTTCTTTTCGATGTGACATGCGGGACTGCCCCCCATGTCACCTTATGCGAACTGGCTTAGGTAGAGGTCGGCATAGGCGCCCTCGGCAGCCAGCAGCTCCTTGTGCGTACCCTGCTCGATAATGTTGCCGTGGTCCATAACCAGGATCAGGTCGGCATCCACGATTGTCGACAAGCGATGCGCGATCACAAAGCTCGTGCGCCCGCGCATGAGCGCATCCATAGCACGGCCGATGGCGAGCTCGGTGCGCGTGTCCACGCTCGACGTCGCCTCGTCCAGGATGAGGATCGCCGGGTTGTTGAGCAGCACGCGCGCGATGGTCAGCAGCTGACGTTGGCCTTGGCTGATGCTCTCGGCATCGTTAGCCACACGCGTGTCGTAGCCCTGCGGCATAGTGCGCACAAAGAAGTCGACCTGAGCGGCACGTGCGGCCGCGACAATCTCCTCACGCGTTGCCTCGGGACAGCCGTAGGCGATGTTCTCGGCAATGGTGCCATCGAACAGCCAGGCGTCCTGCAACACCATGCCAAACTGCTGGCGCAGCTCGCCGCGATCCATGCGGCTCGTGTCCACACCGTCAAGGGTAATGCGACCACCGTCGATCTCGTAGAAGCGCATGAGCAGATTGATGAGCGTGGTCTTGCCCGCGCCCGTGGTTCCCACCACCGCGATCTTTTGGCCCGGCTCGGCGGCAAACGACACGTCGCGCATGAGCGGCTTGTCGGGCGCATAGCCAAAACGCACGTGTTCAAAGGCAACACGGCCCTCCACCTTGCCCGGCAGCTTGGCGGCGGCCGCCGGCAACGGATCGGCTTCCATCTCGGGCTCGTCGAGCAGGTCGAACACGCGCTCGGCGCTCGCCAGCGCGCTCTGCAGCGAGTTAAAGGTAAACGACAGCTGCGTCATGGGCTCGGATGCCTCGTAGATAAACTGGAAGAACGCCTGGAACACGCCGACGGTCATATGCCCGGCAACCAACATACTGCAGCCCACAAGCGCAATCACGATTTGCGCCAAGCGGCCGATAAAGCGCACTGCGGGACCGACGGCGTTAATCATAAAGTCGGCCTTGGTGCTCACGCGCGCCAGCTCCTTCGAAGCCTCGTGCACCTCGGCAGAGCTCTGGCGCTCGCGGTTAAACGCACGGATTACCAGACGGCCCGAGTAGCCTTCCTCGACCGCGCTCGTAATCTTGGACACCCACTCCTGGCGCTCGCCCGTCACATCGTGCGTGCGGCGCGAAACGACCTTCGTCACCAGCAGCGAAAGCGCCGTAAAGAACAAAAATACAAGCGTGAGCGGCACACTAAACACGAACATCACGCTCACGGCGCCCACCACGGTACCGATTGACACCAGAAGCTGCAGCAAGCCGCGCTGCATGCTCTCGGACATCTTGTCCAAGTCGTTGGTCGCACGGCTGACGACCTCGCCGGGACGATGCGCGTCAAAGTAGGCAAGCGGCAGACGGTTGAGCTTTTGTGCGATGCGGTTGCGTAGGCGCAGGTTGAGGCGCTCGGCAACGCTCGACATCAAAAAGCTCTGGAGTGCGTAGAACGAGGCGGCGGCGGTCCAGATCATAAAGTAGATGAAGATGGTCCTGCCGCAATTCTCCCAGGTAATGCTGAAGGTAGTGTTGTTGGCAAACGTCAGCTTCATGTGCCCCCACAGCTCATCGATCACGCGGGCGCTGTAAGCCGGCGCCGCGGTGTTAAAGATGACATAGAACACGATGCTCGCGAACACGATATAGAAGCGCCAATGGTCGCCGGCGGCTTCGCTCCACAGGCGGCGCACCGTCGCCCAGGTGTCGCGGGGCGTCTCGTCCTCATCCTCGTCGTCCACATCGCGCATGCGCTCTGCTTCCGCGCGGGCACGCTCGTCCTCGGCACGCTCGTTTTCCTCGTACAGCGCTTGGCGGCGAGCCTCACGCTCGGCCGCGGCCTTGGCAACGTCA
Organism: uncultured Collinsella sp.; assembly: GCA_902489775.1. Classification (GTDB taxonomy): domain Bacteria; phylum Actinomycetota; class Coriobacteriia; order Coriobacteriales; family Coriobacteriaceae; genus Collinsella. The sequence goes on along the minus strand of CABUBH010000032.1, from coordinate 4,949 downwards.
TCCAGCTCGGTCGGCGCGGCAGCCTGCTCGACCGCTTCGACCGCGTCCACAGCGACGGCATCGATAGCGTCGCTGCGTTTCTTGAGCTCCCCGGTCATGCTACTCACCTCCCTTCATTTGCGATTCCGCGATGGCGCGGTACACCTCGCAGGTTTCCATAAGTTCCTCGTGCGTGCCCAAGCCCACGACCTCGCCATCCTTGAGCACGACAATCTGGTCGGCGTGCAGAATCGTCGAGATGCGCTGCGCGATGATGAGCACCGCGGCGTCGCGCGTCTCGTCCTGCAGCGCATGGCGCAGGGCGGCATCGGTCTTAAAGTCCAGGGCCGAAAAACTGTCATCGAAGATATATAGATCGGCATGCTTCATGAGTGCGCGGGCGATCGCCAGGCGCTGGCGCTGACCGCCCGAGAAGTTCGTGCCGCCCTGGGATACCGGAGTATCGAGCCCCTGGGGCTGATCGAGCACAAAGGTGCTCTGGGCAACCTCCAGCGCATGGAGCATGTCAGCCTCGGTCGCGCCCTCGTTGCCAAAGCGCAGGTTGCTCGCCACCGTACCCGAGAACAGCCACGCCTTCTGCGGCACGTAAGCGATATGCCCGCGAATCTCACCTTGCGAAAGGTCGCGCAGATCGATGCCATTCAGGCGAATGGCGCCCTTCGTGGCATCGTGGAAACGCAACAAGAGCTTGGCCACCGTTGACTTGCCCGAGCCCGTTGAGCCTACAATCGCCGTGGTCTGGCCACGGCGACAGGCAAAGCTCAGGTCGCACAGGGTGTCCTCGTCGGCATCGTCAAAACGGAACGACATATGGTCGAACACGGCAACCGCGTCGGCACCATCTGCGGACTCAGGCGCCCCGTCGCCCAGCGTTGCCTTGCCGTCCACGATGCTCGGCTCGATTTCGAGCACCTGTTGCGCGCGGTTGAGGCACGCCGCGGCGCGCGGAAGCGTCAGAATCACCATCTGCGCCATCATCACAAAGAACAGGATCAAGATCGCGTACTCCAGCACGGCCGAGATGCTGCCGATTTGCATGGCGTGGACGCCCACGCGGTTGCCGCCCACCCACAGCACCGCCACCTCGGCGATGTTCATCAAAAAGAAGCTGGAGCTGTCGAGACCCACAAACAGGTGGTTGACCTTGATGGCGTTGGCCGCGTAATCGCTAAACACCTCGTCCAGGCGCTGCTCCTCGTGGCGCTCCTTGTTAAATGCGCGGATGACGCGCACGCCCACGATGTTCTCGCGCAGCACCACGTTCATGCGGTCGATAAAGCTTTGCAGGCGCATAAAAATCGGCGCGGCGTTAGCCACCGTAAAGACCGCCGCTACCAGCACGATCGCAACGACCACGCCCAGCAGCGTGCCCATGGCAGGATCGATAAACCAGGCAAAGATGATGCCCGCCACGGCCAAGAACGGTACCGGCAGCACCAGCTGAATCGTCTGAAGGACAGCTTGCTGAATCACGTTGATGTCGTTGAGCGAGCGCGTGATCATCGAACCCGTGCCAAAGCGCTCAAAGTCACTGGCAGACAGCTCGAGCGACTTGTCGTACACGGCATTGCGGATATCGCAGGCCACGTTGGCGGCCAGGCACGCCGAAAGATAGCAGCCCAACACCGCGCCGCCGCTGGCCATGCCGGTCGCGATAAGCATGTAGAGACCGTTGCGCAAAATGTAGTCGACATCGCCCGTGGTGATACCGGTGTTGACCATGTTCGCCAACATCGTGGGTACCAGCAGTGTGCCAACGTTGTCGATTAGCAGCACCAACAACGTCACCGCGACAAGCCTGCGATACGGCTTCATAAACCTCATTAAGAGTCGCACGACTCCCCCTCACCTTGATTCTCGGCCTGGCTCTCGGCAGCGATATGCTGCTTAAAGGCATCGCACTCATCGCCGAGCGCATGGGAAAATTTTCCGATTAGGCGCATGATTTCGCGTTGCTCACACGGCTCAAGCGCGCCAAAGGCTCGCTGCTCGGCCTTGAGTGCCGGCAGCGCATAACGCTCGGCAAACCGCATGCCCGCTTCGGTCAAACGCACAACCTTGTTCTTACGGCTGCCTTCGGCAAACTCCAACGTTGCAAAGTCCCGCGCCGTCAAGGTTTTAATGGCCGAGTTGATGGTCTGCTTGCTGTAGAACCATTCGCTTGTCAGACGGCTTACGGCAATACTGCCACCCGCCGTGCTGGTATCGACGAGCATCCAGTAAGCGCAGTCCGAAAGACCGCAGGCGCGCGAGAACTCCGAATAGATATGGTCGAGTCCATTGAGCAACCGGTCGAAGTCGACCAGCGTAACCGCACTATTCATCTATCCCACCATTCGATTGTCCGATTTTTGACCAATTTTGTATCTCTAGATTAGTCCGAGTTTTGACTATCGTCAACAGGCTCTCCGCAAATGCTTGCACTTTTATGGCCTATCGGCAGAAAAAGACCGCCGGCGCGGGGGCAGCGCCAGCGGTCACGTGAAAATCGGGTTTTATCGCCCGTTAAGCGGCGACGGCCTCATAGACCGTAGCGCCCGAGAAGCTGTCATGCAGGCTCTTGCCGGCAATCCACGGCAGCTCGACGACCTCGCAGACCGTGTTGACCAGCTCGGAGCAGTCAGTAAAGTGGCCCTTATCGTTGAGGGCCTCGCAATCCTGAACACGCCAATAGCCATCGGTGTGCGTGATGTAGTACTCGTGATCGTTGATCGACACGAAAGCGCGCGTCTTGGAACGCAGCAGCTTCAGAAATCCTTCGAAATCGGTCTCGACGACATCTCCAGCCTGGAACATGATGTTACCTCCTGGCCCGGCGCCACCACGGCGCATTGATAAACGTTGGTGCTCCTTTAGTAAAACCTTTATCAGAGGTTATGCGTTCGTCATTTAGGCAAGTGGTAAAAAACCGCAGGGTAGACGGGATAAAACGTTTAACCATCCCATTTGTTTGTCACATTCTGAAGGTACTTTTATGCAAACCTACTTTCCCAATTGGAATCTATCCTTTTGGCCGGGCAATTGACCGTCTATCGTTTAAGCCCGACGGGTATGAACGGGGCATCTGCAACGCCATCGCAAGGAGACACCATGGAGACTATCGAAGCACTCATTCACCGCCGCAGCTGCCGCAACTACAGCGATCGTCCCGTCGAGGCCGAAAAGCTTGCACGTATTATCGAAGCCGGCCAATATGCACCGAGCGGCATGGGCCGTCAGCCGGTGACGTTTGTCGCCGTCACCGACCCCGCGACCGTCGAGCGTCTCTCGCAGCTCAACGCCCAGGTCATGGGCAGCAACAGCGACCCCTTCTATGGCGCCAAGACCGTTGTGGTGGTGCTGGTTGACCGCAGCGTGCCCACACATCTGGAAGACGGCTCGCTCGCCATGGGCAACTTGCTCAACGCCGCCTATGCACTGGGTGTCGATTCGTGCTGGATTCACCGCGCGCATGAGGTCTTTGACTCGCCCGAGGGCCTGGAGCTGCTGGCCAGCTGGGGCCTGCCCGCCGACGGCAGCCTGCGCGGTGTCGGTCACTGCATTCTGGGCTACGCCGAGGACACGCTACCCGAGGCAAAGCCGCGCCGCGACAACGTGGTGTACGTCAAGTAGCGCAGGAGTGTCCCAAACTGCCGGCAGAAAAGGAACGTCCCCTTCTGCCGGCAAGCTATGTTGATATTTGAGTTGTCGTCGTTTCGTTCGTCTGGGCCGTTTCGGCGTCGTCGCCTTGCTTATCTTCGTCCTTTTGAGCGTCGGCGATGGTGGAAGCCGCCGCGACGATACCGCGCTGGGGCGCGACGCCCGTCTGGGTCTGAGCGCCCTCGACAACTTCTGTGCCTGCATGCGCGAGCTCGGGCGATTTAAACACTGCGTCCAAGTTGGCGCCACCGCCGGCATATCCGAGCGCTGCGAGCGCGATGACGATCACCGCAACGACGGCCACGATCGGCACATAACGATGCCAACCAGCAGGATTGAGCCCACTGCGGCGAGCCGCCCCGCGGCTGATGTAACCAAGCGTGCCGTCGTGCTTGAGCTTTGAGCCCACCACGCGTTTGCGGCCCCACAGTGAGGACTCTGCCTGCATTGCCAAGCGGGCGCTTGCCGAAGGATAGCCGTATTTAGTGCGCTTGAACGAGCCATCAAACCCCGAGGCGTGCTTACCCCACGTCACCGATGTTGTGCGTCGGTTAACCGGCGCGGCGCTCCGCCTTCTGCGGCTCGGTTTTGAAGTCTCAGCCATATGCCCTCGCACGCCGTAACCAAATCGAAACAATAACGCTTTGGACTGTAGCACACGCGTCGCGCGCGGTCACGGGCGCCTCGCTCAACGGTCATCGTCCTTCAGCAAGCGCCACAGCGTTGTACGGCTTATGCCCAGCACCTCCGCCGCACGGGTTCGGTTGCCGTGGAGATGGTCTACAACCAGATGCGCGATATCTCGCTCGGTATCGGCCAGCGGTCGCAGAATATACAGGTCGCTTTCGAGTGTCGGGGCGCCAAAAGTTGCGGTCTTAATCACGTCCTCTTGGGCGATCACTTCCTCTGCCACGGTGCGATCCACCGTGCCTGCCCCCACCAATATATACAGTCGTTCCGAGACCTCGCGAAGCTGCAGATAGTTGCGCGGCCAGCGGTAAGCATCGAGCATCTTCGCCGCCGCGGCGGACAGCGTGGGCGCTGCCGTTCCAAACGCATCAGCGAGATATTCCAGATAGCGCGCGACCTTTGTCGATGTGCCGCCCTGCTCGGCAATCGCCGGCGCCACGCTCACCGCGCAGGCAAAACGATCGGACACAAAAGCAGCCTGATCGCTTTCGCTGCCGCCCGGCATGTCATTCGCCGTCAGCACCACATGGCAGCGCGTCGCCAACGCGGTGTCGGCCATCGTGGAAACGAGCTCGCGAAGGCGTTGGGGACCAACCGCATTCCAGTCCTCAATGCAAAGG
>CABUBH010000031.1 GCA_902489775.1 uncultured Collinsella sp. | reverse complement strand
AGGCCCCGCGCTCCAGCATCCTCTGGACCGTGTCCCGCTCGTGCCTCGTGAGCCTTCCGTAGGCCCTCGGGGCCGCTTTCGCGGAACCCTTCTTCCTCTTTCCGGACATGCCGTCCTCCGATCTTCCGGGGCCGGCCGGTCCGGCCCTCAGGGTATCGGGTTCCCATATTCATCCGTACATGTACGGATGAATATGGGAGGTGTTCGGATGAAGTCGATAATCAAGGTTAACGGGAAGTGGATGTAAATAAACAGTGGAGCGGCTGCACAAGAGCCGCCCCGCTGGGTAAAATCAAGTTGTGCCGCGGAACCCGCTCCTCAGCTCGTCACACTTCGGAAGCGCGGGCAACGCAGGTATTATCGTCTAAAGGGCCGGCTGCAACCGGCCCTTTTCTGTGGCAGCCAATGGGCCCACATCAGACGAAGGTCGCGTTTTACCTGTCGGGTCACGCTTGCCAGCCACGGCAAGGATGTCATCGCCGGCGTCCATGACCGGTATTGTTTCGTAGCGTGCGTCACAACCGCGAGTATGCCTGCGACGGCTGCGGCGGTGTTGGTCGCACTGTGCTGTTACCCTTGCGCTTCGCCATTCGCTGCTTCGTTGATGGCGCGGTACTCGGCGCTCAGCTCGCGTGCCAGCTCCTCCTTGCTTGGAAGATACGGCAGATATTTGGCGGCAAACACTTGGTCGTTGTCTTTGGGCAGCGTGTATTCGACAATCGAATTGCTTTTGTCTGCGCAGAGAACAATGCCTATGGGCGGGTTGTCGCCTTCATTCATGAGCTCGCGCGTGTAGTAGTTCACGTACATTTGCATCTGGCCCAAGTCCTGATGCGTGAGATCATCAGTCTTAAGGTCGATGAGAACGAAACAGCGCATCAGATAGTTGTAAAACACGAGGTCAATATAGAAGTGGCGCCCATCGAAGGTGATACGCTTTTGGCGCGCCTCAAAAGCGAAGCCGCGGCCAAGCTCTAGCAGAAACTTCTGGAGATGTGTGATGAGTGCCTGCTCTAGATCGCTCTCGCGAAACGCAGTATCGTCCGAGAAGCCTAAAAACTCCAGTACATATGGATCGCGAATGATGTCCTCGGGTCGACGAGCCGGGGCACTCTTTTGGATTTCCTGAGCGACGGTCTCTTTGTCCTTGCTGGCGAGTAGACGCTCGCGGAACATGGTGTTGATTTGGCGCTCGAGCTGGCGCGTGCTCCAGCGAGAGTCGGCGCATTCGTTCATGTACCAAGTGCGAGCTTCGGGGTCGGGAATGCGCATCAGCCTGCGGTAATGTGTCCAACTCAATTCGCTACGCAGTGCGTCGCGAATTGGAAACGCAAGGAAGAACTGGCGCATATTACGAAGGTTTGCGATACCAAAGCCTTTTCCGTAATCGGCGGTAAGCCTTTTGGAGAGGCCTTCAATCAATGCATCGCCGTACTTGGCACGCTCCTCGCCGCCTTGTTCCTCAAGAATGCTCTTGCCGATCTCCCAATAAGCCTCAACCATCGCAAAGTTGACGGCGGTATAGGCCTTGTCGCGAGCGGCGTTGAGAATCGAGGAAACCTGCTTGTAAAAACCTTCGGGCACGATAGCCGATTCTCCGCGGTTGACCAGTTCACCCATCAATATCGCCCCACTTTCCTCTTGAGGAGTGCATCTTTATCTCATTTAGTTTAAAGCCTCGCGCGGACACGAATTGCGATGCCTTCCGGGCGCCTTCGCGTGGCAGTTTGGGACGGCTAAAATGTGACCATAGAGACAGTTTTAGCGAACCCCACGGGAGTGACGCGCATGGACAACAACACCTTGCTGTTCCAGGACAAAGGTTCGGGCAGGTTTAAAGACGTCAAGATCTACCCTAACCGTATCGAGGTGCTCAAGAAGGGCACTTTTGGTGGCAAGCACACCGAGATTGTCTATCTTAAGGACATCACGGGGGTCAACAGAATCAAAGGCCGTGACGTTTTCCTGCGCAATCGGCTGTTGACTGCCTGTGTCTTTAGCCTGAGCAGCCGCTCCCAGGCTCAGGAGTTTGTCAACGCGCTGAACATGATGATGTAGCCGACGTTGGCGTTCGGACCAAGGTAAAAATCGGGGGCGCAGAACGGTATTCTGCGCCCCCGATCGAGTTAATGTGTCCAAAAGGCCAGCTTGTCTATTCGCTAGCGCCTTCGTTGTCTTCGCGGTCGGTGGCAAGCATCGCCGCGCCGGCGACCGTTGTCGCCACGGCGGCAGCGGCGAGCCCGGCGGCAACGCCAGAGCCGTCGCCCGTGTCGGCGAGTTTTCCGCCCGAGCCCTTGCTCTTGTTGCCCTTACCGTTCTTGTCGGCGTTGCCTTCGTTGGAACCCGTGCCACCGCCGGCACCGGCGCCGCCTGCACTGTCCGAGGCCGCTACGGTAAAGCTTGCGGCTCCGTCGCTGGCGAGCGTGTAGTTCTGCGCCGCGTCGCCCAAGAGACCGTTCACACGCACCCAGTACGTTCCTGTGGCAAATGTTTCGCCCTCGGCCATTGCTGTGCCCGGAGCGCCGTTCGCGTCGTGCACAAACTCGAGCTGCGCCGCGCAGGCATCGTTTTCGAGCTTGCCCTCAAGCGATGCCGCAATCTTAGCACGCACGTCCTCGCCGGCCTTAAGGCCTTCGAGCCCCTCAAAATGAGGCGTCAGCGCTCGCGGATCGATATCGATGGGCACGGAACCTCGCAGTCCCGTAACGGTCTCGTTGCCCTGGGCGTCGACATCCACGTATTCAATGGCAAACGCATGGCCCGAGGCTGCCACGTTGAGTACATTGCTGCTGTCGACGAGGCGGAAATGGCCCTCGCCAACGGTCTTGCCGCCCTGGAGCGAAGCTTCACTCAGCGAGTTGCCATACGTCATGCGCATGCGGTCCGGGAGGCAGCACGAAACTGTCGGCTTGTGCTTTGCGTCGTAATTGCGCTGGTAGATGCTTCGGGCCAGTGCCGCATCAACAAAATCGGACGCGATGATGCCAATGTGCTTGAGGTAATCTGACTTTGTATCCTCGATGCCGCTGGGATTGATGTACGGGCTCTTATACAGATGCTCGTTGACTACTCGTGCCGAGGTAAAAGGATTGCCTCCGTGCGACAAGCCCGTGCAGCTGGTGTAGTTGATAGACCAGCAACGCTCCTGGACTTGCACCTTGGCCTCGTCATCGTCCACGACGTCCACCTTGTTGCGCGTGCGCCCGGTCGTTTCCTTCAGCGCATTATCGACCCAGCTGAGCTTGTCGGTTCCCGTGAGTTTGTACTTGTCCTGGGCGTATACCTTGGTGCAATAGGGCTCTTTGTCGCCTGTTTCCCCCGCGGCTTCAAAGCCCCGCGCGTCTTGGACGAGACACATAGAGGAGCTGTCGGTGTGCGCCTTGATTTTGTCATCCCATTCGGTAAGGTCGAGGCCCCACGTGTGGCCGTCTACGCTGTTGCCGTCGAGCCTAAATCGACGCAGCAGGACGATCTTTCCGCGCACCTCGCCCAGCGTGGGGACGTGGCTCGACGTGTAGAACAGATCGGGGTTATCGGCCATAACCTTGGCGAAGGCCGTCGTAACACTGTCATCGGTAGCCTCGTCGTTGCCGCGCGATGCGAGCATGATAAGCGCTTCTCTCGGGTTTTCGCTCAAAAACGTTTTAAAGTACCCGATGACATCGGAGAGATGCAGATAGTACCCGTCTTTTTTGAATAGGTAGAAATCCCCGTGGCAGATACCGGGGTCGTTGCCCTTTCCGAGTCGGATATCAAAATAGCGGATTCCCTCGAGCAATTGCGTGGGAATGTAATCCTGCTGGCATTTTACTTGCGAGGATTGGGGCTCAGTGTCGTTGTCCACGCTGCAGGTGCCCGAATCGTGCGTACCCGGGATGCTTAGCTCGTCGAGGAACTTGTTGTCGTCGACGTATTTCATCCAACATGGCCCATCGACGTAGCTGCTGTACGTGATCCAGTCGAGGCTGCTAACCGTGGCATCGTTCTTTTTCATGTCGTAACCGATAAGTTCGAGCTCCCACGGAATGCTCTTACTCTTATGGCAGATCTTATTGTTGTCCTGGTCTTCGCCGTTCGATTCTATTGCCAGGTACTTAATGTCTTTTTTCTCGGTTTCTTTCTCGACCGTGCGGTCTCGGATGATATAGGTTCCGTTTGATTGGCGCTCGAACGCAAAAGCGCGGCTGGGCTTGTTGTCATACTCGCCGCCCCATACGTGGATGACCTTTCCATCTTTGTCCGAGTCGTCGTCGACCGACCAAATGCTGTAGCCCGTCTTTTTATGCTCTTCGAAATTGAGCAAGGTGCGGATAGCATACCAGTTTGTATCGTCATTCTTGGTCGTTACGTTCTCAAGGATGAGCTTGCTGGACGTGCCGTCGTTAAACAGGTGGCAGACGTTGCCGCGAACGTTGCCGTCTTGGTTGACGCTTGCGGTGCGAAAATAGCCCGCGGGGCGAAGGCGAATGACGAAATTGTCGAGGCTGACTGACGCTGTGGCAGCGTCTTCTGCAAATGCCGCGCGCACGGGAAGGCCCAATCCCGCGGTTTCGGGCAGGCTTACAAATGGCGACAATGCTGCGAGTCCTAGGCCCAACGTGAATGCTCGACGGCTGATGGCGTGGTGCTCGGTCATAACTCCTCCGTTCGCAGGGTGCGGTTATGCGCTCGTTTTGGTAACTATACTGCTTTGACATTAAGAAAGGGAGGGTCGGTTTACCGGCCCTCCCTGGGTACGAAGCGCTGGGGTACCGTCGCTTGTTTGCACTGCGCCCGTGTTTCCCGCTGCGCTCGCCAGTCGCTTAGCGCTTAATCTCGATGTCGTCGAGCTTAACGTCCATGGCCTCGGTCTTTGCCTCGGCGATGTCATCGGCAAACTCAAGGGACTCCATCATGGTCTCGACGGCGTCCTTGTGCTCTTCGACGTTGTCGATGCGCACGTACACGCTGCCGCCGTCAACGTCGGTGAAGTACTCGGTCGTTACGCCGCCGGAGTGCGTGAAGTAGGCGCTGCGCCAGGTCTTGCCGTTGTACTTGACGGGGTCGCTCTCGGTCCATCCGGAGCTGGCCTTCCACTTGGCCTCATAGTCGAACAGCTCGTCAGCGTTCTTGTCGGGGTCGAAGACGGGGATAAAGCGGTCGCTGGCGTGCTCGCTCTCGGTGAACTTAAACTGGGCCCTGTCGGCGGTATCGCCGGCAACGTCGGTGATTTCGACGCCCTCGGGGACCTCGACCTTAAACCAAATGAAGTCGGTCCTCATATCCACGGCTGGCTTTTCCGCTCCGCCGCCACCGCCACTGCCGGCAGCGCCGCCGCTTCCGCCGCAGCCCACTAGGGCAACTGCGGCAAAGAGGCTCATGCAGAGGGTGAGAATCGCTAAGGCCTTCTTTTTCATGGTCGTGTCCTCCTCGATCTGTAACCGCCCATGGATTACCTGCCTTTACTGTACGCGCGAGCGGCTCGCTCGGGTGGGCCATGTGTCCCATTCTGGGGGCCGGATTTGCGCCGTTAAGTGGCAATATGCGCTGACGCAAAAGAGGGGAGGGCCGATGCTGTCGGCCCTCCCCGGGGTTTGGTGCCCACGCTTTTAATGGAGCGCGAGCACGGGCGTGCGTGGACAATTGCTACTTGATCTCGATGCTCGAAATCTCGACGCCGCGGGCCTCTTTCACAGCCTCCTTCATGTCGTCAGGGAACTCGATGGAGTTGAGGAGTGCCTCGGCTTCTTTCTTATGCTGGTCGAAGTTCGGGATGAGGATGTAGATGCTTCCCGGCTCAACGTCGGTAAAGAGCATGGTTGAGGTGCCGCTGTTGTCCTTGTACGTTCCGGTGAGCCATGTCCTGCCGTTGTACTCGACGGGGTCGCCGTCTTCCCACTGGAACGTCCCCGTATGCCTTTCGGCCTGCTCGGCAAAGGACTCTTCGGCCGTCATCTTCTCTTGCCAAACGGGGATGAATTGGTCGACCGTGGTGTTCTCGTTCTCGGGGAAGGTGAGATGGACTCTGTCGGCGTTCTTACCGGCGGAGTCGCTTACGCCGACGCCTTCGGGCATCTCGACCTTAAACCAGATAAAGTCGGTCTATTCGGCGACAGGAGCTTTTTCCTTGCTCTCGCTCTTGGCGGCGCTGCTGCCTCCGCTCGAAGCGCTCCCGCCGCAGCCCACAAGGGCGAGCGCGGCAAAGAGGGCGATGCAAAGGGAAAGGATCGATAGGGTCTTTTTCTTCATGGTGGCGTCCTCCTTGTCTGTTGGCGACATCGCGGCACCGCATGCTGCCGGGGCGTCGATTGTGTTTGCGGCGGATGTCTTTGTGCGCGGGTTGTATGAGTGCGTTAATACCTCCGTTCGTGGTTTGCGGCCGTTGCGCAGCCGTGCCCCAACGGGCTCCTTACTTATAGATATGCCCCGGTTTGTGCTGCTAGAGAGTCTCGAAAGGTGGGCCATGTGTCCCATGTTTGCGTTGCCGCCGCCTATCGCGTGCCATAGAAATCCGCGATGGCCAGGTACGCTGACGCTTGTGTGCTTATGGGCTAGACTTAGCACCATTATGTGATCGATACGGTCGGCAGGCGGTTGCCACACGACCGATGTATATGACTTGAAGGTGCATGCGTATGAGCCAAGAGATGATGGATAAAACCTGTCGCGGTTTTGCCGAGGCACTGGCTGCGCGCGAGCCCGTTCCCGGTGGCGGCAGCGCGAGCGCCTTTGTGGGCGCGCTGGGCGCCTCGCTGTGTGGGATGGTCGCCCGCTACGGGGCAACCAATCCCGCGCTTGCTGATCGTGCGGATGACCTGACGAGCGCATTTGCCCAGGCGGATGAGTTGGCGCAGGAGCTTGTCGACTTGGTTGCCGAGGATGTCCGTGCCTACGGGCAGGTGTCTGCCGCATACGGTATTCCGCGCGATGACCCGGCTCGAACCGCTGCGATTCAGGATGCGCTGCATGTGGCCGCTATGCCGCCGTATCGCATTATGGATGCCTGCGGGCGTGCACTGGCGCTGCTCGAGGACATGGCCGACAAGGGTTCGCGTCAGCTGCTGTCCGATGTGGCGTGCGGCGCCGTGTTCTGCCGTTCTGCTATGCAGGGCGCGAGCTTGACGCTCTTTGCGAACACCACGTCTATGAAGGATCGCGCTCGTGCCGAGGAGCTCGAGACGGCGTGTGATGAGTTGCTCGACACGTGGCTGCCGCGTGCCGATGCGCTGGCGCGTCGCGCCGCCGACGCTGCAAGGAAGAGGGGATAGCCATGGCTGATCTGCTAAAGGGTGCTCCCGTCGCCCGTGCGTTGACTGAGGAGCTCGCTGCCCGCTGCACCGCCCTGCGCGAACAGGGCGTTGTTCCGACGCTTGCTATCGTGCGTGTGGGCGAGCGCGAGGACGACCTGTCCTACGAGCGTGGCGCCCTCAAGCGCTGCGAAAAGGTGGGCATCGAAGCTCGCCGCGTTTTGCTTCCTGCCGATGTTTCGCAGGACGAGTTGTTGGCGGTGATCGAGGACATCAATACCGATCCGACTGTTCATGGCTGCCTGATGTTTCGCCCGCTGCCCGCTGCGCTCGATGAGGACGCCGTCGCCGCGGTGCTCGATCCCGCCAAGGACGTTGACTCCATGACGCCGGCTTCGCTGCTTACGGCGCTTTCGGGCCGCGGCGAGGGTTTTGCCCCTTGCACTGCCGAAGCCGTGCTGGCGATTCTGGATCACTATGGCGTTGAGCTGGACGGTGCCAAGGTTGCCGTTGTCGGTCGCTCTCTGGTGATCGGGCGTCCTGTTGCCGCCATGCTTACGGCGCGCAATGCTACCGTGATGACGTGCCACACGCACACGCGCGACCTTGCTGCCGAATGCCGTGCTGCCGATATTGTGGTCGCCGCAGTCGGACGCGCGCGCACGATTGGTGTGGACGCGGTTCGCGAGGGCCAGACGATCATTGATGTGGGCATTAATTGGGACGAGGCCGCTGGCAAGCTGGTGGGTGACGTCGATTCTGATGCTGCGGAGCCGGTCGTTAACGCCATCACGCCCGTGCCGGGCGGTGTGGGCGCTGTGACGACGGCGATCCTCGCCAAACACGTGATCGAAGCGGCCGAGCGCGCATCGAAATAGGCGTTTTGGGCTGTTTGAGGGGTTAGTTCTATACCCCGTGGACAAAAAATGCCAAATATGAGTACTGTTGCCAAGATAGTCACATATATTTTAGGTCAAATAGGCTCTCTAACGATATTTATTATCGATAGAGAGCCTATTTTATTGGACCTATGAGGAATTACATCATCTAATTTTTGAACAAATGTAGACTTTCGACACCCATACGTAGCAAAATTGCTGTTACTAAATTTGTGACAGTACTCATATTTGGCATTTTTTGACCACAGGGGTTGCCAGCGCCGCGGTTTCGCCCTTTCTGCGCCGAAGCGATACACTGTTGCCGTTTGATTTCTTCGCTCAAGGAGGATGCGCATGCCGTGCACAACGATTTTGGTCGGTAAAAACGCAAGCTACGACGGGTCGACGCTGGTCGCCCGCAACGAGGATTCGTCCAACGGGGTGTTTGAGCCCAAGCGTATGCGCGTGGTGCATCCCGACGAGCAGCCGCGCGTCTACACGAGCGTCCTGAGCCACCTGACCGTTGAGCTGCCCGATAACCCCATGCGTTACACGAGCGTCCCTGATGTTGTTCCGGGCCACGGCATCTGGGCCGAGGCCGGTTTCAACGAGCTCAATGTGGGCATGTCCGCAACCGAGACGCTCACCACCAACGAGCGCGTTCGCGGCGCCGACCCGCTCGTCGACTACGTGCCTGCCAAGGGCAACGAGGGCGAGGACGGCTACGTTCCGGCGCAGCCCGGCGGCCTGGGCGAGGAGGACATGGTGACCCTGGTCCTGCCGTACGCTAAGTCCGCCCGCGACGGCGTGCGTATCCTGGGCGACCTGCTCGAGCGCTATGGCACCTACGAGAACAACGGCATCGCCTTTAGCGACGTGGACGAGATCTGGTGGCTCGAGACCATCGGCGGCCACCACTGGATCGCCAAGCGCGTGCCCGACGACGCCTATGTGACCATGCCCAACCAACTGGGTATCGACAGCTTTGACCTGGATGACGCTGAGGGCGCCCAGGCCGACCACATGTGCTCCGCCGACCTGCGCTCCTGGATGGCCGAGTGGCATCTGGACCTGACGCTGGGCGTCGAGGGCGACGGTCCGGCCGCGGTCTTTAACCCGCGCGAGGCCTTTGGCTCGCACAGTGACAGCGACCACGTTTACAACACGCCGCGCGCCTGGTACATGCAGCGCTGCCTTAACCCCAGCGACGTGTGGGACGGCCCCGATGCCGACTACACGCCCGAGAGCGACGACATCCCCTGGAGCCGTGTGCCCGAGCGCAAGGTGACCATCGAGGACACCAAGTACGTGCTTTCGAGCCACTACCAGGGCACGGAGTACGACTGCTACGGCAGCAAGGGCACGCCCGCTACGCGTGGCGCCTATCGCCCCATCGGCATCAATCGCAACAGCCAGCTCGCCGTGTTGCAGCTGCGCCCCTATGCGCAGCCGGCCTACCGCGCCGTGCAGTGGATGGCCTTTGGCTCCAACTCGTTTAACGCGCTGGTTCCGCTGTACGCCAACGTCGAGACCATGCCCGAGTACTATGCCGACACGCAGGCTCGCGTGACGTCCGAGAATTTCTATTGGGCAAATCGCCTGATCGGTGCCTTGGCCGATGTTCGCTTCCATGAGTGCGGCCGCGCGGTCGAGGATTATCAGGAGAAGGTCGGTGGCATGGGCCACAAGCAGATCCATGACGTCGACGCTGCCGTAGCCGCTCTGCCCGAGGCCGAGGTGCCTGCCGAGCTTGCACGCGCCAACGAGGCCTTTGCCGAGCGTGTCCGCGTGGAGACCGATGCTCTACTGAGCAAGGTGCTCTACACCACGAGCTGCGCCATGAAGAACTCTTTCGCGATGAACGACAACGTGAGATAAAACGCTTTGTCGCTTTCGCGCGATCTTGGGTACAAGAAGGCCAATGCAGTTGTTCATGATTGGAGCCAACCATGGTTATGAAATTCGATCAGCTTGTTAACGGCGCCATCAACGTGGGCTTTGGCGCTGCCGCCGTTGCCGTCGAGGGAGGCAAGAAGGTCCTTGACGACCTCAACGCCAAGGGCGAGCAGGTGCGCAAGGACGCCGACACCCCCGATATCGCCCGCAGCGTATCCGATATGTTTGAGCAGGCCGGCGGCACCATCTCCGACCTGACTGAGCGCCTGGGCATGCAGGGCGAGACCGCGGCGCAGCGCGTGCTCGACGAGCTCATCCTTGCTCGCGTCCGCGTCATGGCCGCCCCCGAGCGTACCGCCTTCCTGGCTCACGTGCGCGACATTGTCGATTCGGTCGAGGACAACGTGACCTCGGTACCCGTCGAGTCCGTTGAGCCCGACGACGCAGAGGACACCGAAGAGGCCGAGTAGCAGCGCAGATGGCAGATTCCACTACCGATTACAACAATCTAGATCCCTTGGGTGACGAGGCGGCGGTTGTCGATGAGGTCGATGCCGCCGTCTCGGGCGCTCGCAAGAAGCCGCGCGCTGTCGATATGGTCCCCGAAGAGCCCGACGCGATGGCGCCGGACGAGGAATACCAGCTCACGCCGGCAGGTCGCCGCGAACGCATCGGTCAGATCGTTCGCCTGATCAAAAAGTACCGCGTGTGGGATAACCTTACGCCGGTGCGCCTGCGTCGTCTGCTCGAAGAGCTTGGCCCCATGTTCGTCAAGATGGGGCAGATTCTGGCCAACCGCTCCGAGATTTTGCCGCAGCGGTTTTGCGACGAGCTGCGCCGCCTACGCTCCGACGTAGAGCCGGTGCCGTATGAGGTGGTGCTCCGCTGTCTGGAAGAGGAATACGGCCAGCGCCTGGGGCAGATGTTCGACGCGATCGACCCCAACCCACTCGGTAGCGCGTCGCTCGCGCAGGTGCACCGCGCCCGTCTGGTGACCGGCGAGGACGTGGCCGTTAAGGTGCAGCGCCCCGGCGCGCAGCAGGTGATGGCTCAGGACATCGACATCATTCGCTCGGTGGTGCGTATCGTTTCCAAGTTCGTCAACACCGATCAGTTTGTTGACCTGCACGGCGTGGTCGAAGAGCTGTGGACCTCGTTTCGCGAGGAGACCAACTTTTTGGCCGAGGCCAAAAACCTTAACGATTTCTATGACTTCCATAAGAGCGTCCATGGTGTGACGTGCCCCAAGTCCTATCTGGATCTGTGCACCGAGCACGTCGTGGTCATGGATTATGTCGACGGCATCTCGATTGCCGATCCCGAGCGCCTGGTTGCCGAGGGCTATGACCTGGAAAAGATCGGCTCGGCGATCGTCGAAGACTATTCGACGCAGGTGCTCGACGACGGCTTTTTCCATGCCGACCCGCATGCGGGTAACATCATCCTCAAGGACGGCACTGTCTACTTTATCGACCTGGGCATGGTCGGGCGCATGTCGAGTCACGACCGCGGTATCGTCAAGGATATGATTTTCGCCGTGGCCGAGGGCGACGTGCCCAAGCTCAAGGACTCGCTCATGCGCTTTGCCGTGACGCGTGGCGACTCGGCCGAGCTCGACCATTCGGCCTTTTTGTCCGACTTGGACTTTATCGTTGCCGACTTTGCGGGCCTCGACCTTAAGGATCTTGATATCGGCGAGTTTTTGACCTCGCTGCTAAATTTGGCGCGCAAAAACGACGTTGAGCTGCCGAGCGTGGTGACGATGTTCGCCCGCGGCATGGTGACGCTCGAGGGCCTGCTGACCGAGTACATGCCCAACGTCAACATGATCCAGATCATCCAGACGCACATCAAAAACGAGAAGAGCGCCTATGCGCGCGTCCGCGAAATGGGGCGCGATCTTGCCGCGAGCAGCTATCGCGCGGCAAAAGGCTCGCTCGAGGCGGCCGAGTATCTGGGCTTGGCGTCGCGCATGCTCACGCGCGGCCAGCTTAAGGTGAACACGCAGATCATGAGCAGCGATAAGGCGCTGCGACAGCTGGGTGGAATTATCGACCGCATGTCGATGGCAATTGTGATCGCCGGCCTGTTTATCGGTTCGTCGGTGGTGTACTACGCGCGCATCGAGCCGGTTGTGTTCGGTATCCCGGTCATTGGCTTTATGGGCTACGTGAGCGCGCTGGTGTTGGCGCTGATGCTGGGCCGCGAGATCTGGCGCAACAGTCACGGCGGCAAGCGTTAACGATTTCCCGGGGTCGGGGGAAACGGATCATTTTGCCTTGCGTCGCGCCGGCGTGGGCTGGTCCGAACAAAACTATGCCGGTTTACGGGGCTGGAGTGCCGAACCTCGAGCATACCGAAATTCGCGCTTTTAAAACCGCAGGTAGATGAGTCGTTGATTTTCGAAAATGGTTGATATGGTTGCGAAGTGCTGAATCAGCCCCGTAATCCGGCATAGTTTTGAAACGAGCTGTTCTTGCAAGGTCCGACGACAGTCCTCCCTATCGCAAACCATAGCTTTTACCTTGGGCTTCGCCTGTGTGCGGGGCCCTTTTGCGTGCTACCATATCGACAGTAATAATCGATGGCCTAGATGGTGGTGCGGAGACGCACGAATGCGCGGTTTTCCTGCGTGTTTGGGAGAATCGGGGTGCAAGTCCCCGGCTGTACCAGTAACCGTAATTCCTCTTGGCCCGGGATGGTCACGTCGCAGATCGGACGGCGCGCCCGGGTCGGTAAGGTTAAGTCGGATCGCCTCCCATCTTGCACGCGACCGTGGCGCATGCCGCCGGTACGCGTTGGGCTCTGGAGGGAAGGGGGACCCCGATGGGGGTACTCGAGCGCAATGTGCGCGATGACGTGGGGCAGCCGCTGGGCAATGCTCCAAGTTCAGACAATAGGAGACAAATGGATATGTTTGAGGACGAGTGCCAGCGCGCCTCGTGGCGTCGTCATGGAGCGATTGCCCGTGGCGTAGCCAAGCGCGGTCTGGTGGCGTTCCTGGCTTTTGCCATGGCTTTTGGCACCACGCCGGCGCAACTTTGGGCCGAGGGTGCCGATGGCATTGCCGAGGCTGTGGCCCAGGCTGCGACGGGCAGCGAGGGCGCGGCGGCCGACGATGACGCTGCTGCCGGCACCGGCGCGAACAGTGCGGCGGCGAGCGCTGCTGCCGATGACGCCGGCGCAGATCAGGGCGCAACTGCGAGTGCCGCGAATGGCGATGGCACCGCTGCAGACAACGCGACTGAGTCCGAGAACTCCGCTGCGGCGTCTGCTGCTTCGGAGCAGAAGAACGCCGTTGCCGCCGCGTCCGCCACAACGCTTTCGAGCGAGGCCAAGGTCTTCATTCAGGACGCCATGGATAAGGACAACTCGTATTCGACGAAGTCCGGCGCGCTCAATGTGGGTGATACACTCTGGGCCAATATGTACGATGAGGTCGAGGACGACTGGTACGGCACTTCGACTGAGTCCGTTGCCAATCCCGGCACTTGGACTTACACCTGGCTCGCCGGCACGACCAGGGCCAGCAGCAATGTCGCCGACTACACCGAGGTCGTAGGCCACGAGCAGTCGCTCACCGTCACCGCCGCGATGGAAGGCAAATACTTCATCTGCAAGGTAACGGTTGATGGCAAGGATTACTTCGGCCCCTCGGTTTCGTACGGCTCGGGTATCAATGCCAACAACATCCCCGGTCCCGTGCTGGGCGCCGGTCAGATGGAGCTTAACAGCGTCAAGCTGAATAGCGACACGCCGAGCATAGGCGATACCCTGACGGCGACTCCGTACATAAGCTATTATCAGCAAGCCCCCGCCGATGCCAAGGTCACCTACACGTGGTCCGCATCCACCTCGCAGTACTCGGGATTTACCAAGATCGAGGGGCAGACGGGCGCTACGCTCGTGGTGGGCGACGACCTTGAGGGCAAGTACATCAGGGTCGAGGCCAACGCTGGCGTCAACACGGTGAACAAGACCACTTCCAGCAAGGTCAAACAGGCCGGTGCGGTGGACATCTACGCGGTTTCGCTCATCAATCCCAAGACCAACAACTCCGTGTTCGCGGTTGGCGATACCGCCCAGGCTCGCGCCAAGGAGAAGGGCGCCTCGACGTTTATCGACGCGAGCAAGCTTAACTATCAGTGGCAGAGCTCTGACACCAAGAACGGCGCGTATACCGATATCGCGGGCGCCACGGGTGAGACTCTCGAGCTTACCGACGCTTTGGGCGGCAAGTACCTCAAGTGCAAGGTGTCCTCGAAGATCGGCTCTTCGAGCATGGCCAACAACACGGGCGCTCTCGTTGCGGCTACCGGTTCAATTAATGTTACGAGCGTGACTATGAGCCCGACTTCGGGCAAAGTCGAGGTTGGTTCCACGATTACGGCGACCGCCAAGGCGGATTCCGCCGACGTCACCGCCGATTCGCATGTCACGTGGCAATGGTATAAGGGCACCTCGAACTACGCGAGCTCGTGCAACACGCCTATCGAGGGTGAGACCGGTAACACCCTGACGGTGACCGCCGCCCTTAAGGGCTGCTACGTCGTGGCCAAGGCCAACGGCGGCTACGGTGAGCAGAAGCCGTACTATGCGGCGGGTCCTGTCTCCGTCGCTGGCCAAGTTGAGCTTTACGACGTGCAGTTCGAGGGCTCTCCCGCCACCAACGGCGTGCACGTAGGCGATACGCTCAAGACCAAGGTGCGCAAAAAGGACGGCTCCAACTATCACTATATCGACCGCACCGACAATGTGACCTATCAGTGGCAGTATGCAAACACCAGCTCGAGCTACGACTCCGCTTACACCGATATCCCCGGTGCCACCGAGGCCACCTATACCGTTGACGCCGCCTATGCCGGCAAGTATCTGCGCGTGAAGGTGACGAGCGAAAACACCGTTTCCAGTACGCAGAAGAAGAGCTCCTACGGCGGCACGCAGTCCGTCGCCCCGCTCGGCCCCGTGACGCTTAAAGGCCAGTACAAGCTGGCGGGTATTGAGCTTGCCGATAAGAACGTTACGCTGAGCGTGGGTTCAAAGATCACGCCGAGCGTGCAGGTTCCGGGCAGCTGGTCGGGCTCGACCAAGGACGTGCCCGACGATGCCGAGCTCACTATGGCGTGGTATGCCAAGGGCGAGGGCGATGCCGACTGGACCGAGCTTACCGACGGCATCGATACGACCGATGGCAGCCTGACCATTTCGGACGCGCTTGTTGGCAAGCGCATCAAAGTTACGGCGAACGCTCTCGACAACACGGTTGAGTGGGTATCGTCGGACAGCGTTACCGCGGCGGGGGAGTATAACCTGCTGCGCGTGATTGCCAACCCGCAGATTAATAGCGATTCGACCCATCTCGTCTCGGGCGATAGCGTCAAGGCGACGGCGCAGGCTAAGCGCGCCGACGGTTCGGCCACCAACGGCATTGACGTGACCGCTCAGGCGGCTGTTGCCTGGTATGCGGCGGACGATGCGAAGGCTCCGGCGGCCGACTGGACGCTGCTGCCCGATATGTCGGGCGCCGAGGCGACGGTTTCGGCTTCTGCCGCGGGCAAGTATCTGAAGGCTGTCGCCACGAGCGGCAGCTCGACGGTCGAGCTCGTCTCCGCCAACAAGGTTATCGCTGCGGGCTCGCTCGAGGCTGCAGTCCAAAAGCTCAACGATGCCAATAAGCAGATCGCTGTTGATTACAGCGCCAAGGGCGGCAACGTCAACGATGTCCTGAAGGCGCAGCTTGCCGATCTGGGCTTCACCGATATTGACGTCAAGGTCTCTGAGGGCGGCGTTGTCTTTAAGGCCGAGGACGCCAAGGCTACGGTCGGTATCTCCGACGCCCAGGATAAGACCAACGGCGATGTGACGTTCTTCTTCATTGACCCCAACGACTACACCGGTTACAACATCGACGGTCTGCGTAACGCCGATGTGGCGTTTGAACTGTCGCGCGATGGCAAGACCGAGTATTACCTGCCCAACAAGTCCGTGCAGGTTGCTTGGGACGAGGCTAAACTGCAAGACCTTCTTGACAGTGCTGCCGAATCCCTGCAGATTGGCTACGCGGCGGGCGAGTCCGCCGATGGCGTGACCCAAAATGTCACGCTTCCGTACAAGGCGGGTTCCGCAAAGAAATTCTCTGTTGAATGGACAAGCTCCGACACCGAGCGCCTGTTTGTTTCTGGTTATAGCTGGGAAGATAAGACGGGTAAGGTTTCGCGCGCATCGAGCGATCGAGACGTGACGCTGACCGCAAAGGTTACGGTTACGAGCGGCGACATTATGCTTGCCGGCTCGCATGACTTTGTCGTGACCGTCAAGGGTGATCCCGAGAAGGTCGCCGCCGACAAGAAGGCGCTCCAGGAGAAGGTCGATGCGGCCTTTACCTACGACAACATCAAGTACTCCGGCACCGAAACGCCCGCCAACAAGGACGGCTTGACCGCCGACCTGCAGATGCCGCGCACGAGCACGCTCAATATCGACGGCAAGTATTACGAGGTCGTGTACTCGGCCAGCACCGATGACATCACGTTCAACGGTTACAAGGGCACGGTCTATCAGCCGCTGCCTGGCGCCGAGGCGGCGAAGACCAAGATCACCCTCACGGTGACCGATAAGTCCAACGCCGAGGTCACGGCAAGCAAGACCCTCGACTTTGCGATTGCCCCGCAGGACCAGGACGAGCTTGATGCTGAGCTGTTCTACCTCGGTCTTGCGAAGTCTTCGTTCTACCTGGGTATTCTTGACGGGCAGAATATCTCCGATGTGACGGGAAACCTTCATGCACCGCTGAAGGTGTATGGTCAAGGGTCCGGTCCGGGGTCTGCTGTTAACTGGTGCTACACCACCGAAGAGGCCGCTGGCCATTACGGCTTCGTGTTCAGCGAGCTTCCCGGCGGTACGGAGAATACCTATCGTTTGCTCAAGTCGAGCAAGCCCAGAGTAATCTCGCACGAGAATCTTGTATTTACGCGGCCTGAGTACAACACGAAGGTTACGATTAGCGGCCGTCTGAAGAGCGAGCGATTCGCTCGTTACGCCAAGCGCTATCCCAATAACGAGGACTATGCCGCGCTTGCGGGCCAGGACGTCTCTGCGACGGTGTCCGTCAAGGGAACGACGGGTCTTGATAACCCGAACGAGGGCAAGACTATCACGGTAACGGCCAAGGTCACGGGCGTTTCCGCGAGCGATGCCGACGGCAATTACACCGAGCAATCGGTGGTGCCGCTGACTGAGGTTACGCTTCCTGCTGATGAAGATACGACGGCCGAGTCGGTGCTCGAGCAGCTTATGACGACTGCCGGCTGCACTGACCTCAAGGCAAACGCTTGGGGCCTTACGAGCGCGACGATGCCTGATGGTCGCGTGCTGAGCATGACGAGCACCGAGCCGTACAGCTACTGGTCGTTCTATGTGAACAATGAATATTCGAATAATGCTGGCGCTCCGGTTTATTACCTCAAGAACAACGATTGCGTCGAGTTCCGTTACGTTAAGGGCGACGGTACACAGAAGCCCTCGGCGGCTCCCGCTACCAATCCTGGGGCGGAGCATCCGTATGTCGATACGGCATGGAATGGTTTTGCGAACAGTGGCTCGGGGTCCGCAACAGACGCCCTTACGCCTACGACGAAGACCGATACGCCCTCATGGGCACTTAACCTTCTGACCGAAGAGCAGCAAAAGGCGGGCGCATATGTTTCTGCATCCGATCCTATTGTTGCAAATGGAAAGGTGTACCTTGTCACGGGTGCCTCGGTATGGGGCGGAAAGACGTGGAATGCTGTCCTGAATGAGATTGATTCCGCTACGGGCTCCGTTGTACGCACTCTTGAGCTTGGCTCTTCCATGGATAGCACCTGCCGTCCTGTTATTGCGCAGGGCATCATTTTGATCCCGCTTTCGGGTGGCTATCTGCAAGCTGTTTCGGCAAAGACGTTCGAGACGCTGTGGTATTCCGACGCGTTCACTAAGCAGAATCTGTCTTCGCTGACCGTTGACGGTGACTATGTCTATATCAATACCCTTGATAAGTGGTCTGGCAATGACGTTGACGTGCAAAACGGCACCGTTAAGCGCATCAATATTCATACGGGCGCCGTTGCCGGCAGCGCCTCTGTTGACGATGGTGGTTTCTACTGGTCCGGCGGAGTGATGGTCAATGGCTACTATGTAGTTGGCGGAGATTTCGGCCATATCCGCGTGTATTCTGCCGATCTGTCAAAGCTTGTTGGCTCGATTAAGCTGTCTGGCGGCAATATTCGCTCGGCGCTTACCGTCCACGATGGCTATATATATGCCGTTACGCGCGATGATGGCACGTTGCACAAGCTGGCCATTGGCTCTGATGGCTCTCTTACCGAGGATTCAAAGGTTCAGTTTGCCGCCTATTCGACTTCGACGCCTGTTTTCAGTGGCAAGTATGCTTTTATTGGCGGTGCGACTGCGAATAATTGGAAGGCTAAGGGCCTGCTTTCAATCGTTGATCTTTCTGATATGAGCGTGAAGCAGATTGTGAAGGCCGATGGCGAAGAGCTTGGCTTCGAGTCCAAGAGCACGCCACTTGTCTCAACGCATGATGGAGAAACGTACGTATATTTCACCCTGAATGGCGCAAAGGGTTGGCCCTACACCACGGGCGGCGGCGTGTACATGTACAAGCTGGGCGATGCCGAGGCGACTGAGGTATTCGTTCCCGGTTCTGGATACGCCAACTACTGTATGGCTTCGGTTGTGTGCGATCAGTTCGGCAATCTCTACTACACGAACGACTCGGGTCACCTGTTCTGCGTGAAGTCTCAGGCACATCGTGTCAAGTTTGATGTCCAGGGCGGCTCGTCGGTTGATAGCCAGACCCCCGCTTCGGGCTCGACTGTCACCAAGCCTGCCGATCCGACGCGTGAGGGCTACGCCTTCGCCGGTTGGTATACCGATGAGGCTTGCACGGAGGAGTATAAATTTGACACCGCGGTGACGGCCGATATGACGCTGTATGCCAAGTGGACCAAGAACGCCGCCAACCCTGGTGGTAACGGTGGTTCAGGCTCCAACGGCGGCAACGGCGGCTCGGGTAATGCCGGTTCCGGCAATGGCACGAACGGCCAGCAGGCTGGCGGCGCTGTTGCCCCGGGCCAAAAGCCGGTGTCCACCACGACCAAGACCGAGACCAAGGACGGCAAGGATTCCAAGAAGGATTCCGACAAGTCCGACAAGAAGTCCGACAAGTCCGGCTCCAAGTCCGGCACGGGCTCGGCCGCTACGACCACCGCTAAGAAGTCCGCCGAGGCTTCCCAGCAGGAGTCTGGCTTTAACCCGCTCGCCATCGTCGGCGTCGCGGCTGGCGTGATCGGCCTTGCCGTTATCGCCGTCTTTGTGCTGACCAAGCGCAGCAAGGGCGACAGTGATGTCCGATAAGTCCAAAGACGCTGATGCCAAGCAATCGGACGCTTCGTTCATCCAGCTCGATGACGCTACGCAAAAGGACGCCGCTTCGGCGGCGTCCTCCCCTCGGCGAAAGGCGCTCGTTGGTGTCCTAACGGCCGCCTGCATCGTGCTGATTGTCGTCTCACTCGGCTTTGTTCACCCCTCTGCCAGCGGCGCATGGTCCATCGACTGGGTCGTCCGGACTGTGACGGGGGAGAGCGTTGCCACCAAGGGTGCCACGGTTTCCGGCTCGACTGCCGCTTCGGGAAAGACGGGAGCCAAGAGCTCAAAAGCTTCGGATGACGCGAGCTCTGGGTCCAAGGATTCGGACGAATCCGACTCCAAGGACGATTCCGAATCTTCGGACAAGGGCTCGAAAGAGAAGAAGTCCGAAGGTAAGAACGGCAAGAAGTCCGATGGCAAATCCGCCGGGCAGGGTTACGGTTCCACTGGTGGATCTGATTCTTCTAGCGGCGTCTCGACGGGCGACGGCTCAAGCACTGACGGTGCGCCCGCCTCTGGTGGCGGCAGTGCCTCTGCAGGCAGCCAGGGTGGCTCGCAGGAGTCCGGCCACGTTACCGTGACCGTCTTGGTCACATCGAGCGCCGTAGGCAATCCTGTCTCGTCTGGTGGCACGTTCACCTTTAACAAGGGCGCCACTCCCTACGACGCACTGTGTGCGTTGGGGCTTTCTATCAATGCGCGCCCTTCGTCGTACGGCACGTATGTCGCCGCCATCGGCGGCTTGGCCGAGAAGGAGCACGGCGGCACGAGCGGCTGGATGTACTCCGTCAACGGCGTAACGCCCATGACGGCCTGCAGCAACTACGTTCTCTCCAATGGCGACAACGTCGTCTGGTATTACGTAACAGGCTAGAGGCCTCGACATAACGCGCCAAACGGGCGGTTCGGACCAACATCCGAGCCGCCCGTTTTTGCTGCGAACGGGACAGAGTTTCCCAATCGAGGCTCAACCGGAAGGCGCGTCCCACTCTGAGGTCTCATTCCGGGATGGACTTTCCGCATGGGGCCCATCTGGAAACTGCGTCCCGTTCTGGCGGCGAATTCTGGGATGTACTTTCCGGTTGAGCCGCGTTGCGGAAACTGCATCCCACTCTGAGGCTAGAATCTGGGACACACTTTCCGCTAGAGCGACGTTGCGGAAGCTGTGTCCCGTTTTGAGGCCTCAATCCGGCCCCCCCACTTTCCGCAGCAGCGCCCATGGGGAAAGCGCGTCCCATTTCGGTATCGTAGCCCGCCTCAGGTACATCCTCGGCAAACAAAAAACCGGTTGGAACGTGAATTCCAACCGGCTGCGAAGCGAGGTTATGTTGGGCCGTCTACGACTGCGCGCCCTCGAGGAAGAAGCGGCGGCTAAAGTAGTTGTACCAGGTGACCAGGAACGTGGCGATGGCCTTCATGGCCTGGTAGCCGATGCTCAAAAACGTGACGCCCACAAACATGTACAGGTCGTTGAGGCCCAAACCAATCACCGACAGGATGGTGAAGATCGTGAACTCGCGCTTGCGGCTCATGCCCTCGCGATGGTCGAACACGTACTTCATGCTGAGCCAGTAGTTAACCACGACGGACGTGATAAACGAGATCGTGGTGCTCATCAAAAAGTCGAGGTGGAACAGCTCGACGAGCGCAATGAGCATGCCCCAGTCGATGCCAAAGGAGATAAGACCCACGACAGCGAACTTGAGGAACTGCTTGGTATGAGGTTGTGCCAGTGCCTTGCGCACGTAATCACATCCAATGCGTTGATGAATCGAGCAACGAGTTACTTTAGAGCTTTTGCATGGGAAACGTAAGGGCTTTGCCAAGAACTATACGAACTCGCCAAATATTCAAGAGGTAATCCGCAAACGTTGCAAATCTTCCCGTAAACGAGCAAGGCCCACGAACAGCGCAGCGCTCGACGCGCGTCATCCGTGGACCTCGTAGCGCAAGGAGGAGGCTGAGCTACTTGGTCTCCTCGCCCTCTAGGAAGATCTTTCGGGTCACAAAGTTGTAGACCATAACAAGCGCGGTGGCGCAAATCTTGGCGATATTGGCCTCGATCCCCAGGCCGGCGTTGAGCGCCAGCACGATACCGTCGTTGAGCGCCAGGCCGATCACAGACAGCACGACAAAGATGATGAACTCGCGGCGGCGGCTCATGCCCTCCTTGTGCGCAAACACGTACTTCATGCTCGCGACGTAGTTAAAGATGAGCGAGACGATAAAGCCGCTGGTATTGGCGATCAGGATGTTAAGGCCCAGACCGTAGTGGAGCAGATTCATGATGCCAAAGTCGATGACCGTGGCGACGACGCCGACGACGCCAAACTTCATGATCTGCGCAAGGAGCTTTTGCATGGTACCTGCCTTAGGGTGGCGCCGCAGCGCCGTGGGGATGACAAACTCAGCAAGTTTAGCCAATCCGCGCAGGCGGGGCTAGGCGCGCTCCTCGATAGCACCGTTTCTATATGCATCGAGCAGTTGGCGCAGGTCCTGGATTTGGCTGCGAATCTTGGCGCCGGTATCGGTGTCGCTCACCATGCGGCGACGGTCGGCCTGGTCAAAACGATTGGTCTCGCTCTCGATGTCGACATTGCGGGTAAGTGCCTCGGCAACCGTGGTAAAGGCTTGGTGCGACTTAAGGCGACATCCGCGAGAACTGGAGATAAGCGTGTAGCCGGCGATGCCCGTCTTGGGATGGTAGGCACGACAGAAACCGCCATCGATGACCAGCAGCTTGCCCTCGGCGCGGATGGGCTGCTCGCCCTTGGTGGTCTTGACGGGCGTATGGCCATTGATGATGTGACCGGTCGGCGAACATGCCATGGGGGCAACGCCGAACTCGCGCATGATGTCGTCGCAGACCGAGGGCGACTTGGTTAGCGTAAAGTACGGGTCCATCGGCTCGACCCAGGTGCTCTTATCGGCGATATAGGCGCGCTCAAAGGTACGCACCAGGCGTCCGCTGGCGGGTGAGTTAAAGCCGATCCACAGGTACCACATCCAGTCGAGGGCGTCGCGGTCGCCCACGCGCCAGGCGCGGCGGGCGATATGGTCGCAAAAATCGAGATAATCGCGGCCTGCGTGCCAGGTGCCCAGGCAGTTCATGCTGCTAAAGGTACCATCCTCGTTGAGCGGCACGCAGCCATGGAACAGCAGATTGCCGTTGGTGACCTTGTACATCGAGCCGTGGGTGTAGAGGAAATCGATATGGCGATGCAGGTGGTCGGCGGTGACAAACTCGGACACGAGCTTGTCGATGATATGTTGCTCCTGGGGCGTGAGCGTGTAGGGGTCCGTCGGGTCGACGGTGGGGAAGTCGTTGGTCGTGAGCGGCCACACGCTGCCGTCGGCGAGCGTGACCGTGCCGGTGTCGTGGTCGATTTTGTCGAGCAGCAGACGGTCGGCCATGTCGAACTCGGGGTGACGCTGGATAATCTGGCCCTCGAGTTTAAAGAGCAGCACGTTGATGGCCTTGATCAGCGGGCTGATGGACTCGCCGGCGGAATAGGTGGCATCGGCAAAGGCGACGAGCTCGCGCAGCGAGATGCCGTAGTCGTTCTCGAGGATCTCGTAATTGTCGTAGCGCAGGTTGTTGCGCAGCACCGTGGCGATGCAGGCAGGCTCGCCGGCAGCGGCGCCCATCCACAGCAGGTCGTGGTTGCCCCACTGAATGTCGAGCGAATGATAAGTGAGCAGACGGTCCATAATCTTGGCCGCACCGCCGCCGCGGTCGAAGATGTCGCCCACCAAGTGCAGGTGGTCGACGGCGAGGCGCTTGATGAGCGAGGCGAGCGACTCGATAAAGTCGTCGGCGCTGGCGGTCTCTAGGATGGACTCAACGATGCGCTCGTGATAGCGCACACGATAGTTGTTCTCATCTGGATGCGTGTGCAGCAACTCGTCGATGATGTAGGCGTAATCGCGCGGGATGGCCTTACGCACCTTGGAGCGGGTATAGCGGCTCGAAAGCGAGTGGGCGACCACAATGAGCTGGTCGAGCATGGTCTTGTACCAGGTGGGCGAGTCCTCGCGCCGGCTGCGGACCAGCTCGATCTTCTCGCGCGGGTAGTAGATAAGCGTGCACAGCTCGCCCTTTTCGTCAAAGGTGAGCGTGTCGCCAAAGATCTCGTCGACATGTTCGCGCACGACGCCCGAGCAGTTGTTGAGGATGTGCATAAAGGCTTCGTACTCGCCGTGCACGTCGCTCATAAAATGCTCGGTGCCTTTGGGCAGGTTGAGAATGGCCGAGAGATTGATGATCTCGGTAAACGCGGATTGCTCGGTGGGAAATTGTCTCGACAGCAGACGCAGATACTTAAAGTCTTGCGGATTGCGATCGAATGCGACCATGAAACACCTTCCAATATGGTTGGTAAAACTGATAAAC
>CABUBH010000030.1 GCA_902489775.1 uncultured Collinsella sp. | reverse complement strand
CCCCCAGCCGCCACGGAGGCATCTCCCTCCTCCGTGGCGGTACTTTTGTGCGACTGCTCTATAAGTTGCGGTGAAATACGGACTGTTTGGCGGCCCTAGGGGGCACAGCAGTCCGTATTTCACCGCAACTGAGTGGCCGATTCTTTGAGTTATCCGCGCAGGTAGGCGATGGCGATTTGGGTGCGGTTGCGTAGGCCCATTTTGGCTAGGATTGAGCTGATGTGGTTTCGCACGGTGCCTTCGCCCATATAGGCGGTGGCGGCAATCTCTTTGTTGTCGAGACCGCGGGCGATGAGCTCGGCGACCTCGAACTCGCGGTCGGTCAGGCCGGCAAAGGCTGCGGGTCGGTGAGGCGTACCTGCCTTGTTACCCATCCCGTCAAAGTAAACATCCTCGATTGCCTTGCCCTCGAGTACGCGTTTGCCGTCCATGACCTGCGCCAGCGCCGGCGGAATGGCGGCGACATCGGTTTTGATTAGATAACCGCGGGCGCCCAGCTTGAGCGCCGACACAATGTACTCGTCATCCGAGAACGTCGTCAGGAACACCACGCGTGCCACGGGGTCGTGCTCGAGGATTTCACGCGCTGCCGAAAGGCCGTCGCGCCCCGGCATCTGGATATCGAGCAGCGCGATATCGGGTGTATGCTCGGCGTAGAGCGCCACCGCGTCGTTGCCGTCGGCGCCGGTGCCCACCACTTCGATCTGCGGCTGGGCACCCAGGATAATCTTGAGCGAATCGACCACCAACCGGTCGTCGTCGACAACAATGAGCCTCATCGGGCCTCATCTCCTTGCTGTTTGGGAACGGTGGCAAACACGCGCCAGCCGGCGGCGCCGGCGCGTGGGCCGGCGGTGAAGGTCCCGCCGAGCGCCTCGACGCGCTCGCGCATGGAGCCGAGCCCCATGCCTTCCGCGACGCCGCGACCGCCCGCCCGGATCCCACCCTCGCCGTTGTCGGTAACAATGAGCTGGTAAAACGACGGATGCTCCATGCATCGCACGGTAACGTTCTGCGCACGGGCGTGGCGCATGGTGTTGGAGAGCGCTTCGCGCAGGACCGCAGCAAAGCAGTTGACGACGTTGGCCGGTGCATGCTCGGCCAAAACCTCAAGCTCAATCTGCGGGCCGCCGTCCGAGCGCACGTCCTCAACAATGCGCTCAAGCTGTACGGAGAGGTTGGCCGCGTTGTCGTTGAGCGCATGGACACTGGCGCGCACAAGCTGAAGCGCCTCGTCGACGGTGTGCTTGATGTCGGTGAAGTCGGCGGCGATGCCGGGCTCGTTGGCGTGGACCACGCGCAGGGCCTCGGTTTGCAGCGAGGCGCGCGTAAGTTGGTGGCCCACATTGTCGTGGATCTCGCGCGCGATGCGGGCGCGCTCGGCAAGTGTCGCGAGTTCGACCTCGTAGTCCTGGCGGTCAGCGAGGTCGCGGTTGCGCGCCTCGAGCGCGAGGGCTCGTTCCTGCAGCTCGTCGCGGGTGCGACGCATGCGTTCCTGCTCGCGCTCCAGCTGGGCGGTGCGCAGCGACAGTAAGGTGGCGGCGACTGAAAGGATGGCGGTCAACAGCAGCGCACGGGTGGGAAGCGCGCCGGCGTGGGCATATGCGACGAGCGCGCAGGCAAAGATGGCGCCGGCGCCTAGCGCGACCCAGGCGTGCTCACGGCGCACGTATCGCGCGATGTCATAGAAGGCGAGGGGCGCAAACGGCACAAACGACGGCACAAAGACGGCCACCATAATGTAAGCATAGCTCGCGGCCTCACCGACGCGGCGGGCGCGTTCCCCTTGCGCAATTTCCGTAAGCGAGGCGACTACGACGCCAAGACAAAACGCCGCGACCAAGCAAGCATCCACGGCAAGGCCCAGAGCGGCCGCGATGCAGCACGCCAACACGATCGATTTGTCGAATAGCCTGTTCATACGGGTATTGTACGCGATGGCGCGCGCGACAATTGCTCAGGTGCCGCAACCGTGACATTCCTCCCGCCCGCCCCCGCCGCACTTGTGACAAAGCTCACTGGTGCGCGCCGCCCGCACCTGCGATGATGCAATCGTACCGGGCCGAAATCAACAGAAGGGCCGCCTCATGACAGACATCGTCCACGTCGAAAACCTCGTCAAGCGCTATGACGACCTTATCGCGCTCGACCACTTTAACCTGAACATCGCCCCCGGCGAGATCTTTGGCCTGCTCGGCCCCAACGGCTCGGGCAAGACCACGTCCATCAACTGCATCCTGCAGCTGCTTACCTACGACAAGGGCACCATCGAGCTGTTTGGCGAGCCCATGACGCCCGCCCGCTACGACCTTAAGCGCCGCATTGGCGTGGTGCCGCAGCAGGTGGCGGTGTTTGACGAACTCACGGTGCGCGAGAACATCGACTATTTCTGCAGCCTCTACGTAAACGACCGCAAGCGCCGCCGCGCGCTGGTGGACGAGGCAATCGACTTTGTCGGCTTGGGCGACTTTACCAAGTTCCGCCCCGGCAAGCTCTCGGGCGGCCTGGCGCGTCGCCTCAACATTGCCTGCGGTATCGCGCACAAGCCCGAGCTCATCTTTTTTGACGAGCCCACGGTGGCGGTCGACCCGCAGAGCCGCAACGCCATCCTGGAGGGCATCTGCCGTCTGCGCGACGAGGGCGCCACGGTGGTGTATACC
The DNA here is from genome assembly GCA_902489775.1 of uncultured Collinsella sp. Classification (GTDB taxonomy): domain Bacteria; phylum Actinomycetota; class Coriobacteriia; order Coriobacteriales; family Coriobacteriaceae; genus Collinsella. Next base: position 21,607 of record CABUBH010000030.1, on the reverse strand, counting down.
AGCCATTACATGGAGGAAGTCGAGCAGATCTGCAGCCGCATCATGATCATGGACGGCGGCCGCGTATTGGCGCAGGGCACCAACGACGAGCTCAAGCGCATGATCCAGATGGGCGAGAAGATCGTGATCGAGGTCGGTGAGGTGCCGAGTGCGGCACTCGCCGCCGTTGCGAGCCTGCCACATGTCCTGGACCTGGCGGCGACGGCGGGCCAGTTCACGTTCTCGTGCGAGGCGAGCCCGCATAACCTGACCGACATCCTCGATACGTTGCGCTCGCATGACGTGGCGCTCGGCCGCATCTACTCCGAGCCGCCGACCCTCAACGACGTGTTCCTCGAGATCACCGGCCGCGAGCTACGCGACTAGGGGGTAGCCATGTTCAACACCATCATTACCACGCTCAAGACGCTGCTGCGTCGGCCGAGCACGTGGGTCTGGGGCGCGATCTTTCCCGTTGCGCTTTCCACGATGTTTATGTTTATGTTTGCGAATCTGAGCTCTGACGGCAAGGTCGACCCGGTACCGGTTGCCGTCGTCGCCGACGAAGCCTGGAGCGCCTCGACCTTTAAGGATGTGGCGGCCTCGCTTGCCGAGGGGGGCGACGACCAGCTGCTCGAGATCAACGAGTGCGACGATGTGACCGCCGCGAACCGTGCTCTCAAGGCCGGCGAGGTCGCGGGCATCTATACGGTCGACGCCGCGGGCACGCCCAAACTCACGTTGCTTTCGAGCTATGACAGCTCGCGTGCGTCGTCGGTGCTCACCGACCGCAGCATTTTGGAGACGGTGGCAAGCTCGTATACACAAAATGCCGAGCTCATGCGCCAGATTGCCCAGGACAACCCGGCGGCGCTCGCCGACTCGGAGGCGGTTGCGCGCGCCCTGTCGCTCGAGGGCGGCACCCGCCGCGTAAGCCTGACGCGCACCACGCCCGACGGCACGGTCATCTACTATTACGCGCTTTTTGGCCTGGTCGCGATGATGTCTGCCGAGTTTGCCGCCTTGAGCGTTGTCGATCTGCAGCCCAATCTGTCGGGCCTTGGTGCGCGTCGCTGTGTGGGCGGTCTTTCCAAGACGGCGTCGCTGGCCGGTATCTTTGTGGGCTCGTGGCTGGTCTCCTTCGCCTCGATGACGATTGCGATCGGCTACGTGCGCCTGGTCGTGGGCGTCGACTTTGGCGGGCGCGAGGGGTTGTGCCTGCTGGGCGGGGCTGCATCCGCGCTTGCCGCCACGGGCCTGGGGCTTTTTGTGGGCACGCTTCCCGTTAAGGGCGGCAAGGCATCCAAGTCGGGCATCCTCACGGGCTTTGCCACCACGTGCGCTTTGTTCGCCGGCCTCTACGGCGAGCCGGCGATGGCGCTTGCCGACGACGTCGCCCGCGCTTGTCCGGTCGAGTGCTGGCTCAACCCCGTCAAGCTCATCTGCGACATGTTCAATCGCCTGTATTTCTTTGAGGACCTGGGGCCCTTCGCTGTTCGCGCCGGCGCGCTCGTCCTGATGGCCCTGGTGTTTGTCGCCGCCGCTACGCTGATCTTTGGAAGGAGCCGCTATGAGCACCTTTAAGACCGCGCTTCGCATGGCGCTGGCGCACCCGTTCTACCTGCTCATCTATACGGTGTTCATCTCGCTCATGGGCGTATTCATCGCGGCTTCGGTGAGCTGGAACTCGTCGCAGCTTACCGAGTACAAGCCCTACGACACCAACGTGATCGTGGTCGACCGCGACAATAGCGACCTTTCGCGGGCGCTTACCAAGCACCTGGGCTCACGCTTTGACCTGGTCACGGGCGTCGGCGACGACACATACGACCTTGCCGACGCGCTCTCCAAGAGCAACAGCGCCAAGGGCAGTGCCGATTGCGTGTTCTTTATCCCGGAGGGGTTTGAGGACGATCTTGTTGCAGCCGCCCGTGCGGGGGAGGCCCTGCCCAAGCTCGACGTGACCTATGGTTCCGGCACCATGGCGGCGGCGCTTTCGTCCGCCGAGGCCTCGCGCTGGATCTCGCTCGCGGGCGCTGCGGCGGCGCTTGAACCCGCTGCCTCCAACGGCGACGTCGCAAGGGCCGCCGAGCACGCGGCCGCAAAGCGCGCGGAGGTCCAGATCGAGCAGGTCAAGGTCGACTCGACTGCTGCTACCACGCTCGAGTCGTACTTCAACTTTGGCGCGTACGCGATCATCTCGTCGGTCATCGTGTCGGTGGGACTGGTGTTTTCGGGCATGAACGAGCCCGAGCGCGTGCGCCGCATGGATGCCAGCCCGGTCTCTGAGCGCCAGCGTTCGCTCGCTGTGTTCGCGGCCGCCGCCGTGCTCACCGTCTGCATCTGGCTCGTGTCGAGCATGATGGGCGTCGTGGGCTTTGCCAGCGCGGTTGCCGAGGTCGGCGTGGGTCGCGTGTGCCTGGCGCTGGCGGCAACGTTTGCCCTGGCGTGCACGCCGCTGGCCGTTGGCTTTACGCTGTCGAGCCTGGGCGCGCGCGAGGAGCTGCTCAACGGTGTGGGCAACCTGCTCGGCATGCTCATGACGTTTTTGGGCGGCGCTTGGATGCCGCTGTCGCTCATGGGCTCGGCCGTGCAGACGGTGGCGCACTTTGTGCCGACGTATTGGGTGAACGACGCGATCGGCAAGGCGCTTGCTTCGGACCTGACGTCTGCCGTGTTGGGCGACATCGCCTGCGACCTGGGCGTCACCGTGCTCTTCGCCGCCGCCATTGCCGCCGTAGGCCTAGCCCTCGCCCACAACAAATCCCACGCCTAGCCACCTAGTCATTGGGGACAGTCTTTGCCGATTCGCCGGCAGGGCTGGCAGGGACTGTCCCAATATGTCGGCACTTGGGGACGTTCCTTTCCTGCCGGCACTCATTGGGGACAGACTTAAATGAGCGATTTCACTCATTTAAGTCTGTCCCCAATGAGTAGGTTGGAAAATAGTTCGCGCACGTCGCTTAAAAATAGTTCGCCGGGGTTTACTATTACCCTAGAAAAGTAGCAGAAGGCTAACAACGGGGGATAGCATGGCGACAAAGCAAGCCTATGTCCAGGTCAAAGGGCTCAAGAAACACTATGGCGACGGTGATGCACGCCTGACGGTGCTCGACGGCATCGACACGTCCATCAACCGCGGCGAGATCTGCGTCATGCTGGGGCCTTCGGGTTCGGGCAAGTCCACGTTTCTTAACTTGATCGGCGGCCTGGAGGATGCCGACGGCGGCTCCATCATGGTGGACGGCTGCGACCTCACCGCGCTCAAGCCTGCCGATCTGGGCGAGTACCGCCGCCGCGAGCTGGGCTTTGTCTTCCAGTTCTACAACCTGGTGCCCGACCTTACCATCAAGGAAAACATCGAGGTCACGGCGCACCTGTCCAAAAACCCGCTCAATGTCGACGACCTGCTGCGTTCGCTGGGCCTCTACGAGCACCGCAACAAGTTCCCACGCCAGGTCTCGGGCGGCCAGCAGCAGCGCTGCGCCATCGGCCGTGCACTCGTCAAAAACCCAGGCCTGCTGCTGTGCGACGAGCCCACGGGCGCGCTTGACTACAAGACGTCCAAGGAAATCTTGCAGCTCATGGGGGATGTCAACCGCACCTACGACTGCGCCATCATCATTGTCACCCACAATGCCGCCATCGCGCGCATGGCAAATCGCGTGCTGCGCCTGCGCGACGGGCGCATCGTCGAGGATGAGCTCAACGAGTCACCCGTCGCGGCCGCCGAGCTCGATTGGTAGGCGGCGCCATGACACCTCTCGCAAAACGTCTCCCGCGCGAGCTGCGCCGCAATATCGGCAAGTACCTGGGCATCTTTTTGCTTATGTGCGGAAGCATCGCCCTCACGTCGGGCTTTTTGCTCGCGGCGCATTCCATCGGCTGCCTCATTGACGACATGCGCGATGCATACACGATCGAGGACGGCCGCGTGACTACCTCCTTCGAGGCCACCAAAGATCAGCTCAAGGCTGCCGAAGACGCGGCTGAGGACGTCGGCGGCGTTACGTTCTACAAGAACTTCTCTATCGACGCCATCATCAAAAAGGCGGCTGGCGACGACGGCACCAAGCGCACCCTGCGCACCTACGCGCATCGCACCAAGGTCGACATTGCGTCCTACTGCGAAGGCAAGGAGCCCGAGACGGACGATGAGGTGGCCATCGATCGTGTCTTCGCCACCAACAACGACCTCGCCGTGGGCGATAAGGTTGAGCTTGAGGGTCGCACCTACATCATCTGCGGCATCATGACCCAGCCCGATAGCCAGGCGCTGTTCCTCAACAATTCGGACTTTACGGTGAACACCATCACCTATGGCGTGGCCGAGGTCACCGACGCCGGCTTTGCCGCGCTCGAGGATGCCGGCGGCGCGCCTGCCTACACCTACTCCTTTACCTTTACCGATCGCGACCTCCCCACCGCGGATCGCATCGATGCGGAGCAGGATATGGTCGAGGCGCTGACCGATGCCGATGCGCGCGTGGACGATCTGGTCGATGCCGATTCCAATCAGGGCATTGGCTATGCGCGCGACGACGTGGACGGCGACTCCATGATGTGGATGACGCTGCTCGACATCATCATCGTGATCATGGCGTTTGTCTTTGTGGTCCTTACCGACGCCACCATCGAGGAGGAGAGCGCCATCATCGGCACGCTGCTCGCCAGCGGCTATCGTCGACGCGAGATCGTGCTGCACTACCTTGCGCTTCCCGCCATCGTGGGCGTGGTCGCGGCGCTTTTGGGCACTGCGCTCGGCGTTGTGTTCTTTACCGAGCCCATGCGCAGCCTCTATTACGGTTCGTACAGTCTGCCGCCCTTCCAGGTGTACTGGAGCTGGGAGATCTTTGTGAAGTGCGCCGTGGTTCCCGCTGCCGCGCTCATCCTCATCACGCTGGTGGGTCTGCTTCGCAAGATGGGCAAGACGCCGTTGCAGTTCCTTCGTCACGAGGCGAGCGGCAAATCGGGCACCAAGCGCGGCCTGCAGCTGCCGGAGCGCATGGGTTTTGTTTCCCGCTTCCGCCTGCGTATCTTCCTGCGCAACCTGGGCAACTTCGCCACGCTCTTCGTGGGCATTGCGTTTGCCTCGCTGCTACTGCTCTTTGGCCTGGCGATTCTGCCCACGATGACGCACTACGCGGACAACCTCGAGACAAGCCTGGTCGCCGAGCACCAGTACACGCTCAAGGCGCCGCTGGAGCTCGAGGGCACTGCCGAGGAGCGCGAGCAGTGGTCGGCACTCGAGCGCTTGCAGTCGGTTGACGGCGCGCTGCTTTCTGCCGCTCAAGATGCGGACGACGAGCTTGACGACGCGGTCGATGCCGCGCAGGCGGCTGCCGATGCCGCGACCAGCTCTCCGTCTGCCGAGAGCCTGGTCGCGGCGCAGGACGCGCTCGCCAAGGTCCAGGACAAGAAGGATGCGCTCTACGCGCGCCTTGACGATCTTGCCGATGCCCTCGGCTGCAACCGCGATGAGGCCATCGACCTGATCGACAAGGCCTCTAAGATCGACACCGACAACGACGATATCCACCCGGTCAATACGACCGACAACGGCGCGGGCGCAATTGCACAGGCCGAGAAATACGCCATCTACCAGCTGCAATACGATCGCGGCGATGGAAATGGCGAGGAGACGATTTCCGTCTACGGCATTTCATCCAATTCGCGCTATTGGAAAGACCTCAACGTCGGCGACGGCCGTGTCGTCTTTGGCGGCGGCCTACTCGACAAGTTTGGCTGGAACGAGGGGCAGGAGGTTAAGCTTCGCGACAAGTACGAGGGCAAGAATTATTCCCTTGAGTACGCGGGCAAGGACTGTGCCTGGGGCTCCAAGTCGGACATGAATATCTATATGAGTATCGACGACTTTAACGAGCTGTTCGGCAACGACGCTGCCTACTTTAACGGCTATGTGAGCGACGAGAAGCTCGACCTCGATGCTCGTTACTTTGCCGGCGACACCACGCCCGACGACATGCGCGCCGTGGGCGACCAGTTCATCGGCATGATGAGCAAAATGATCGGCATGATGGTTGGCCTCGCGGTGTTTATCTTCCTGCTGTTTATGTACCTGCTGACCAAGGCTGTTATCGACCATAGCGCCCGGTCGATTAGCTACATGAAGGTCTTTGGCTATCGAGATAGCGAGATCTCGCATCTGTACATCCGCTCGATCACGCTGTGCGTGGCGGCGTCGCTCGTGCTGAGCCTGCCCGTGATCATCGGCTCGCTGACCGCGATTTTCCGCTCGATGCTACTTGCCTACAACGGCAATATCGAGATCTACGTGCCCGCCTGGTCCATGGCGGCATGTGTCGGCATTGGCTTTGCGACCTACCTGGTCGTGGCACTGCTGCACACGCGCTCCATCAGGCGCGTCCCCCTGGCCGAGGCCCTCAAAGTCCAAGAGTAGTCATTGGGGACAGACTTAAACGACCAAGAGTGGCCATTGGGGTGGCCATTGGGGACAGACTTAAACGACTAGCCATTCGGGACAGTCTTTGCCGACTCGCCGCCTCGCCGGCAGGGTTGGCAAGGACTGTCCCCAACTACCGGCAGGAAAGGAACGTCCCTAACTGCCGGGTAGCCCGTTGCTGCGCTTGACTTTGACCCCACTCCAACGGGTACCATCCCCTTATGTCTGTAACGCCATATAGACCGAGGGGATAGATCTATGACCGCAACTGCACCCGCAGCACCCGCTAAGGTGTACTTCACCAACCTGCGCACGCATGCTCGCGAGAGCCAGCTCGACAAGCTCAAGCGCCTCATCCGTCACGCCGGTATCGAGCAGATCGACTTTGAGAACAAGTTCGTCGCCATCAAGATTCACTTTGGCGAGCTGGGCAACCTGAGCTTTTTGCGCCCCAACTACGCCCGCGCCGTCGCGGACGTCGTGAAGGAGCTGGGCGGCAAGCCCTTCCTCACCGACTGCAATACGCTCTATGTCGGTAGCCGCAAAAACGCGCTCGAGCACATTGATACCGCCTACCAGAACGGCTTTACCCCGTATGCTACGGGTTGCCAGATCATCATTGCCGACGGCCTCAAGGGCACCGACGAGGCGCTCGTCCCGGTCGAGGGCGGCGAGTACGTGCACGAGGCCAAGATCGGTCAGGCGCTCATGGATGCCGATATCGTGATCAGCCTCACCCACTTTAAGGGCCATGAGCAGGCCGGTTTTGGCGGCGCCATGAAGAACCTGGGCATGGGAGGCGGCAGCCGTGCCGGCAAGATGGAGCAGCATGCCGCCGGCAAGCCGAACGTCGCGACCGAGCACTGCGTTGGCTGCCATGCCTGCGAAAAGATCTGCGCGCACAACGCTATCTCGTTCGACGGCACCCGCGAGCGCGAGCTTGCCAGCGGCGCTACTCGCACGGTGCACGTGGCTGCCATCGACCACGATCGCTGCGTGGGCTGCGGACGCTGCATTGCGGCATGCAACCAGGACTGCATCAAGCCCGGTTATGAGGCCGCGGCCGACGTGCTCAACTGCAAGATCGCCGAGTATACGAAGGCCGTCGTCGACGGCCGCCCGAGCTTCCACATCTCGCTTGCCATGGACATCAGCCCCAACTGCGACTGCCATCCCGAAAACGATACGCCTATCGTCAACGACATCGGCATGTTCGCGAGCTTCGACCCGGTCGCCATCGACCAGGCCTGCGCCGACGCCGTCATGGCGTCTGAGCCGCTGCCCAACACCGAGCTCACCGATAGCGCGGCCAAGATGGAGCACAACCACGAGCATCTGGAGGGCGAGCAGGCCAAGGATCCCTTCTGCATCACGCATCCCGACACCGACTGGCGCGTGTGCATCGCGCACGCCGAGAAGATCGGCCTGGGCACGAGCAAGTACGAGCTCATCGAGGTCAAGTAGCACCTAGCTATTAGACAAAACAAGCGCCTTTGTAGCACAACTGTTAGCAAAAGCCGCCCGTGAGCACAGTGCCCACGGGCGGCTTTTTGGAAGTGCTAGGGGGTCAGATAGGCCAGTAAACCGTACTATTTGCCTAAAAATACTCGTCGAGGAAGTCGTCGACCGTGTTCCAGTAGAGTTCGGGGTCGACCTGCGCGCTCTTGGCGTGGGTGGCGCCATGGACGGTGAGCTTTTGCTTGACCTTGCTGGCGCACGCGTCGTAGTTTTGGTCGAGCATACTGTACGGTACAAAGGTGTCCTGGTCGCCGTGGATAAACAGCATGGGAACTGTCGCGTGTTTGAGTTGCTCCACACTGCTCGCCTTATGAAAGTCGTAGCCCGCGCGCACGTTGCACACCAAGTTTGCTATATCGAGCAAGGGAAAGCTGGGCAGGCCGAACACGTCCTTGAGCTGCAGAGAAAACTCGTCCCAAACACTCGTATAACCGCAGTCCTCGATAATGCATTTCACGTTTGCGGGCAGAGGTTCCCCCGCGACGTTCATGGCGGTCGCCGCGCCCATGGATTCGCCAAAGACCAGGATGCGCGCCTTGGGGTCAGCCTGAACGATTCGCTCGATCCATGCGACGATGTCGAGGCGCTCGGGCCAGCCCATGCCGATATAGTCGCCGCCGGAGCGCTCGTGGGCGCGGGCGGCGGGTGCGAGTACGTTCATGCCACGGTCGTGGAAGCGTTTGGCGTATCGGGCCATACCGATGGGCTCGTTGGTATATCCATGCAGGCAGACGGCGTAGTCGTGCGTGCTCTCCGACGCAGCAAAATACCAGGCGGCAAGCTCGGTCCCGTCGTCCGCGGTGAGGTTGCTGCTCTTGCGGTTCTCTTTAAACCATGCCCGCGCCTCGGTATCCTCGGCATCCGGCTGCTCACCTTCTTTGTCGTTCTTGCTATCCTGCATCATCTTCATGGTGTATGGCGCGCGGGGATTCAGCGCGAAGTCAAACAGAAAGTTGCCGGCAAATCCGAGCAGCGCAACGACAACCACCAGTGCAACGATGCCGGCTATCTTGAGCTTTCGATTGGAACGTGCGTTTTGAGCCATGCGGTATTCTCCTATAAGATGTTAATACATCAACATTTAATGCAAGCGCATTATGGACGTTCGCCGTTGATGCGTCAACAGGCAAAGAATGGGTAAACAAAGGGTCACGTATGGTGCAAATTTCGCACGTACCTAGACGCTTTGATATAGTGTTGAGAACTCTTTACGTTGGAGGATGTAACCGGCATGTCCGATTCGAGCGACAGTTCTAAGCCGCGACCCAAGACCGCGGCCGTTCCACACTACACAGTGGGCGAGGAGATCATGAACTCCGTCACCCATGGTGTTGGCTGCCTGCTGGGTATCGCGGGCCTGGTGCTCTTGATCGTATTCGCCGCCCTGCGCGGCGGAGGCCCGGCCCATATGGCCGCGGCGATTGTCTATGGCGTCAGCATTATCCTCGAATACCTAGCCTCCACGCTCTACCACGCGATTCAGCCCGCGCGCGCCAAGCGCGTGTTTCGCATCATCGACCACAGCTGCATCTACCTGCTCATAGCCGGCAGCTATACGCCGTTTTGCCTCATCACGCTCGCAAACGACGGCGGCGCTGTGCTGTTCTTTGCCGTATGGGCCATCGCCATCATCGGCATCGCTCTCGAGTGCTTCCTACGCGAGCGCCAGCCGCATTGGGTAAGCGGCCTGGTCTACCTGCTGATGGGCTGGCTCGTTGTCTTTAAGCTGCCCGAACTTGTTGCGCTGCTCAACCCCGTGGCACTTGCCCTGCTCGCCGTCGGCGGCGTGTGCTACACCGCGGGCGTGCCGTTCTATATCGCCAAAAACGTGCGCTATCTGCACAGCGTGTTTCACCTGTGGGTGCTCGCCGGCAGCATCTTCCAGTTCATGGCGGTGATCCTCTTCGTAATCTAGCGACCATGCCTGCGCGCCCGCGTTCTCGTTTGGGCGCCGGTGCAATTGCCGTATCCGCCATCAACGTTTTAACCTGACGTCCCGAATCTTGGAGGTTCGAGAAACTCCCGATGGACATAACCATCTCCCTTATCACCACCCTCGTTTTGACCCTCATCAACGGCTACTTCTCTATGTCCGAGATGGCGCTCACCACGGCCAAGCGCGCCGTGCTGGAGCACGAGGCCGAGGAAGGCGACAAGCGCGCCGAGCGTGCCATTAAGCTGGCTGCCGACTCCGACCAGCTGCTCGCCACCATCCAGGTTGCCATTACGCTCGTGGGCTTCGCCTCGTCCGCCGTCGCCTCGACGAGTCTGTCCGACCCGCTCGCCACGTGGCTCATGAGCTTTGGCATCGCGCCGCTCTCCGCCATCGCGCGCGGCCTGGCGCCGGTCATCATCACCGTCGCGGTCGCCTTCGTGTCCATCGTGATCGGCGAGCTCGTCCCCAAGCGCATCGGCCTGGCCAATGCCGAGGGCGTGTCCAAGCAGGTCGTGGGACCGTTGTCGTTTTTCCAAAAAATCGCCCGTCCGCTCGTGTGGCTGACCGGCGCCTGCTCCGATGGCCTGGCCCGCATCCTGCGCATCAAGAGCGCCGACGACCGCCAAAACGTCTCGGAAGAAGAGATCAAGTACATGGTCTCGGAGCAGGACGACCTGCTCGACGAGGAAAAGCGCATGATCCACGAGATCTTCGACCTAGGCGACACCGTTGCCCGCGAGGTCATGGTGCCGCGCGTGGACACCACCATGTGCGAGGACGACGAGACGGTCGCCGACGTGTTGTCCACCATGCGCCAGACCGGCTTCAGCCGCATCCCCGTCTATCACGAGGATCCCGACAACGTCGCCGGCATTGCGCACATCAAGGACCTGATTCAGCCCGCGCTCGACGGCAAGGGTGACCAGCCCATCGCCGGCTTTTTGCGCGACGCCACCTTTGTGCCCGACACCAAGGACATCCTGCCGCTACTGTCCGAGATGCAGACCTCGCACGACCAGATCGTGGTGGTCGTGGACGAGTACGGCGGCACGGCCGGCATTATCACCATCGAGGATATCGTCGAGGAGATCGTCGGCGAGATCGAGGACGAGTTCGACCCCGACAACAAGTATCTCACGCGCCTTTCGCGCCGCGAGTGGCTCGTTGATGGGCGTTTTTCGTGCGATGACGCGATTGAGCTTGGTTGGCCGCTCGAGGAAAGCGATGATTATGAGACCATCGCCGGCTGGATTTTGGAGCTTTGCGACTCGGTGCCCGACATCGGAGAGGTGTTTGAGGTCGCGGGGTACAAGTTTAAAGTGCAGTCGATGCGTGGCCAGCGCATCTCGCTCATTCGCGTGATCGCTCCGGCCGAAACCGATAAGAAGGATTCCGAGTCTTCGGCAGAGAAGCCGGCGGCGTCGGGTGCGGGCTCTGTGGATCCGCACGATGGCGACGAGTAGGGCAAGGAAGAGTAGGGGAGAGTTATGGCAGGCCTGTTCAACATCCTTAAGGTCACCGTCAGCGAGGACAAGATCTGCGCGCATGTGCTGGTGAACCCCGGCATGCCGCTCATGACCTCGGAGGATATCGAGGCCACGGCGCGCGTGTATTACCTGGTGCCGGCGATTGCCAAGCACCTGTGCCTGGGTGATTCCGGTCGCGAGTTCCAGGACTGCATGGGCCAGACCGAGCTCTGCCACCTGCTGGAGCACGTGACGGTTGAGCTCATGAACGAGACCGGTCTTGCCGGTAGCATCTCGTGCGGCCGCACGCGCGTAAGCGAGCACGACGAGCGCGTCTTTGAGGTTGAGCTTTCGTGCCCCGATGACGCGCTGGCCATTGGTGCGCTGTCGTCGGCCACCTTTATGATGGACTGGGCGTACCTGCACGCCGACCAGCCTGCCCCCGACGTGGAAGGCACGGTCGCGGGTCTGCGCAACCTGGTGTTGGGCATGCGCGCCGAGGCCGAGGGCAAGGATCCTCACGAGGCCGTCGCCGCTGCGAACGGCGAAGATGCTGCCGAGGACGAGGGCGCTGACGAGGGCGATGTGCCGGTCGACGCCGAGCTCGTTGCCGATGCGACCGCCGAGCCCGTTCCCGCCGAGCCCGTTCCCGCCGAGCCCCAGGGCGTCCCCAACTTTGACGACGAGCCCCAGGTGGCGATTGATACCGAGGGCGCGGTTGCCGAGAACCACGAGGCCTCCGCTGCCGTCTTTGGCGGTGCTGCGACGGTTCCGGCGGGACCTGCGCATGAGGGCGGCCTGCCGCTCGTGGACGGCGCCGGCGAAGACCCGGGTGCCACGGTGGCCATGCCGGCTATGCCTCAGGAGTAGGCTTACGCGTTTATCACCATCACGTACCTGCGCCTTTGCCGTACGCAGATGAGCGGAGCGGCAAGTGTTGCGCTGCGGGTATAATGGACAGCATTCAAACGGTGGGCGCCGACGTGCCCGCAGGAGAGGAATGATCATGGGTAAGACTTTTAGCTTTGTCTCCGGTGCACTCTTTGGTGCCGCCGCCGGCGCTATCATCGGCGTTGCTCTGGCCCCGCGCTCGGGTGCCGAGACCCGCGCCATGGCTGCCGATATCGCCAACGACGCCTGGGACAATATGCGCGACACCTACGAGCACAGCGCCGAGGAGGTCCGTGCTGCGGTGAATGACTTTGGCCCGATGGTCGACGCCAAGACCGATGACCTGCGCGCCAAGGTCGACCTGGCCCGCGAGCGCATGGACCAGCTGCGCGAGCAGCTCAACGACGCCATTTCGGGCGGCAACGTGACGCCTGCCGCTGACGTTGTGGTCGAGAACGCCGTCGAGGCTGATACCGAGGCTGCGGAGCCCTCGACCGAGGCATAATGCGCGCCGGGGATTTTGTCGGCGCCAAGATCTATCGCAAGCCTACCGAGGACAAGCGCACCAAAAAGGACGGCACGCCGCGCAGCCCTAAAAAGCTCGGAAAGATTCACTTTCCGGTCTTTACTCCGGGCGGTACGCGCGTGGTCGGCTTTATGGTCCGCCAGTCCGATATCGCGGGCATGATCGAGCGCCCCGACCGATTCGTAGCGCTCGACGCCATTGGTGTCTACGAGGGCGCCATTGCGGTCGATGACGTCAAGGACACGTACGATGCCGCCGCTGCCAAGCGCCTCGACATCAACCTGGACGATTGCATCATCTGGGTCGGTATGGACGTGCGCACGGGATCAGGCGACGTCGTGGGCTATTGCTCGGACGTTGAGTTCAAGCCACGCTCGGGCATCGTGCAGGCATTCTATGTGACCGCCGGTGCTGCTTCGAGTGTTTTGGTTGGTGACACGCAGGTGCCGCCGACGATGCTGCGCGGCTATGCGGACGGCGCGATGATTGTTTCGGACGAGGTCAAGTCGCTCGGGTATTCGGGCGGCGCCGCCGCAAAGGCTGCCGAGGCAAGCGTCGTGGTGGGCGATAAGGTCAAGAAGGGCGCCAAGGTGCTCGATGACAAGGGATCGGTTGCCGTGGACAAAGGCAGTCGCGCACTGGGCAAGCAGCTCGGCAAGACGCGCGGCATGTTCAAGGCCTTTAAGGACGAATACCAAAAGGCGAGCGGAGGCTCGTCAAAAGCTACAAAATAGCGACGTACCAAATGATGGGAGGCAAGCCGGAGACCTGTTGCTCCGGCTTGCTGTGTTTATGGGGGAGGGCACATGCGCCAAAACGGATCCAACTTAAACGGGCGTTCGGGTGCGCGTCCGACGGCGCGCCGCGACCTGGGGCAGCTGCCCAGCGGTCAGCGCAAGCGTCACCGTAAGCCCGGCGCGATGTATCTCAACCATAGCCGCGGCTTTAGCGACCGCAGCGCTCGCATCGGCAACAGCCGTACGCCCCGTCGTTCGTCTCGCTTGCCCTATGCGCTCATTGCCGTGGGTTGCGCACTCGTGCTGTTTATCGCTGCCGTCGTGGGCTATGTCAACCGTAGCGTGGACATTGTGCTCAATGGGGAACAGACTTCGGTGCGCGTGGGTTCTACGTTGCAGAACCTTATCGATGACCAAGGCCTGACCGACACCTACGATGCCGGCGACTTGTTGGCTGTCGACGATAGCGTGCTCACCCGCCGTGGCGGCGAAAAGCTGTCGGTGAAGGTGGACGGCAAACGGGTGAAGCAGGGCAAGTGGGGTAGCCGCGAGCTAACGGGTGGCGAGAAGGTGACGGTCAAGGACGGTCGCGACACCTACGAGAAGCACGAGGTTCAAGCCACGACCATTGAGCCCAAGTTGAAGGTTGAGGGCACGGGCGCTATCGAATACGTTAAAACCTGGGGCGTTCAGGGGCGATCCGAGGTATGGATTGGCGAACAGTCAGGCAAGACGCAAGACCGTGGCGAGGCAGTTCCCGTCACCGATTGCGTCGTCGAATGCGCGAGCGTGGCACCCAAGGGTAACGAAAAGTATGTGGCGCTGACGTTTGACGAGGCCCCGAGCGGTGCGACCAAGCAGATTTTGCAGGTGCTCAAGGAGAAGGGCGTCAGCGCGACGTTCTTCCTTTCGGGCGACGCCACTGAGGCGTCGCCCGCCACGGCCAAGGCAATTGTCGATGCCGGGTGCGAAGTTGGCTCCAACAGCTATAGCGACGAGTCGCTCAAGGGTCAGGACCGCGATGCGGTGCGCGAGCAGATTTCGAAGGGCACCGAGACGATCAAATCGGCGACCGGTGTAAAGACGATGCTGCTGCGCGCCCCTTACGCTGCTTTCGACGAGCAAAATTGGATCGATGCGATGGACCTGGTGTCCGCTGTGGTCTCGTGGAATGTCGATTCGGGCGACTGGCTGCTCAACGGTGCTGACGAACAGGTCTCGACAGTGCTCGAATCGGTGACTCCGGGCAACATCGTCTTGCTCACCGATAGCGACGAGTGTTCCGAACAGACACTCGAGGCGCTGCCGCAGATCATCGATGGCCTTGTCGCCAAGGGCTACAAGATCGTGACGCTGAGCGACTTGGTTAAGACGGATACGTCGCTGAGCAAAAAACTCGCCTCGTTGACGAAAGCTTCCATGCCCAAGAATGCCGTGTTTCCCCAACTTTCCGAGGACGACGATACCACGGAGTAGTCATTGGGGGTGCGATGTGGCACTTGGGACGTTCCTTTTCTGTCGGCAGTTTGGGACAGCCCTTTCGGCCGCTCGCAAAGAGCGCCCTGTCGACGAGCCGTTGAAGAGCGTCCCTAAAGACCATGTCACGGATGCGTCGGTGTTTGGTATGCCTGCGATGTTTGGAGCATAAATTTGGCGCCAGGGCGCGATGCTGATGCTATAGTTACTGCGGATAACAAGGGTCAAGAGAAAGGTTGCAGGTGAAATCCAAACCTCGACCATACAGTCGATGACCCCATGCAGGTGCTTCTTGCGCATGCACGGGGTGTGAGCGCCGAGCGGCGTGCCGCCCGCGCATGCGTATACATATCTAAAAGTCCACGGATGGCGTGTCGGCATGGCCGCAGTCCGAAGGGATAATGATGGGGAGCACCAGTGAATTATCTGAGTGAGATGCTCAAATTGCCGGTCTTGGACGTCGATGGCGAAAAGCTCGGCGTGGTGAACGATTTTGGCATTGCTACCGGCGAAGTTTTTCCGCACGTGACGTCGCTCGCATTTCGCGGTCCCGGCAAGACGCCGTTTATGATTAGTTGGCGTAAATGGGTCGACCGTATCGACGAGACGGGCGTGCACCTTAAGACGTCTGCTACCGAAATCCGTTTTTCGTACCTGCAGCCGACCGAGCTTCTGCTCGCGCGCGACGTGCTCAACAAGCAGATCGTCGACACGCAAGGTATGAAGGTCGTGCGCGTAAACGATATCAAGTTTTCCATGTCGGGCGAAAACCAGCTGCGCCTGCTCGGTGCCGAGGTGGGCGCTCGCGGCCTGCTGCGAGCGATCAGCCCTGCCCTTGAACATGTCGCCGAGAGCTTTATGAAGCACTTGGGCAAGCCGCTCGGCGAGGATATCATTGCCTGGTCCTATATGGACCTGCTCGACCGCTCGACCAAGAACATCCAGCTTTCGGTATCGCACAAGACGCTCGGTGAGCTGCACCCTGCCGACATCGCCGATATTATCGAGCAGCTCGATCCGCGCCTTCGTGCACAGGTGTTTGCCCAGCTCGATACCGCCCAAGCAGCCGAGGCTATCTCGGAGTTCGATGACGACGAGCTTATGACCGAGATGCTCGAGGGTCTGTCCGACACGGATGCATCCTCGATGTTGGCCATGATGGACCCGGACGACGCTGCCGACCTGATCGATGAGCTCGATTACGAGAAGGCCGAGAAGCTTCTGCGCCTGATGGGCGTTAAAGAGGAGAAGGCAATTCGTAACCTGTTGGGTTACGAGGACAACACCGCCGGTCGCATCATGACCTCGGAGTTTGTTTCCCTACCCGCCACGGCGACGGTCGGGGATGCCATCGAGGCGATTCGCAAGCTCGACGAGGACTTTGAGAGCGTTTACTACGTCTATACCGAGGACCCGAGCGGCATGCTGACCGGCGTGCTCTCGCTGCGTACGTTGATCGTAGCCGACCACGATGCCACGTTGGGCCAGCTGGCGTATCGCGATCTGGTCTATGTGTCTCCCGACGAGGACCAGGAAGACGTGACGGACGAGATGACCAAGTACGACCTGGTTGCCATCCCCGTCTGCGACGAAAACCGTCATATCCTAGGCATCGTGACCTTCGACGACGCCATGGACGTTATCGCCGAGGAGCATCAGGAAGACCTGCAGATCGCCGGCGTCGGCTCGGGCGATAGCGCGTCCGATGACTCGACGAATGTGCTCAGCTGGTTTGTGCATCGCCAGTACTGGGTTGTCGTGTGGGGCATAGCCTCGTGCACCATGGCGACGGTGCTGGGAACGGCGCTGGGCATGGCGCACCTGGTAGTGTTCCCCATGTGCGCCATGCCGCTCGTGCTGCTGGCTGCCTCGCGTATGGTGTCGTTCGTCAAGAATTACTTCCTCGAATACGACGGGCACGACGATGAGCCTAAGCCATATCTGGGTTTCTTCTTCCAGAGCACGGGCATGGGCCTGATTCTGTCGCTCGTGACCTACCTGTGCGCCCAGTTGGTGCGCACCGCTGCGTTTCCCGACGCGCCCATGTTTGAGGAACAACTCTTTACCGGCTGCTTTAATATCGCGGCCATCGTTTGCCTGATTGGCAACATGAGTGCCGTGATTTACCTGATGGTGCTGTTCTGGCGTGACGAGCATGACCTCAATACGTCGGGTACCGCCATGAACGTCATTGCCGTCATGATTTCGTGCGTGGCGTACTGCATCGCTGCGGTGTTGCTCGCCATGTCGGTCATGGGTTAGGTGGTCGCGTGCAAAACACCAAGCAAAAGCATAGCGCCAAGCAAAAGCTGACCATCGCGGCCATCTTTGGCGCTATGGGGCCCGGGCTGCTGGCGGCACTTTCGGGTAACGATGCCGGTGGCATCGCCACGTATTCCAGTGCAGGCGCCAGCTACGGGTACAAGATGCTCTGGATGCTTCCCGTCATGACCGTGCTGCTTATCGTGACGCAGGAGACCGCGGCGCGTTGCGGCTGCGTGACGGGCAAGGGTCTGGCCTCACTCATCCGCGAGCGCTTTGGCGTGCGCAAAAGCGTGTTGGCCATGGCAGCGCTGCTGATCGCCAACACAGCCGTGACTATTTCGGAGTTTGCGGGTATCGCGAGCGGCCTTGCCCTCTTTGGCGTGCCGGCGAGCATTTCGGTGCCGCTTGTGGCGCTGCTGGTTTGGATGCTTACCATGTCGGGCAGTTTCCAGCGCATCGAGAAGATTTTGCTGCTGGTGAGCTGCGTATTCGTGACCTATATCGTTGCCGCCTTTATGGCCGGCCCCAACTGGGGCGAGGTCGCGGTCGACTTGGTCGTCCCCAATATTCAAAACGACCCCAACTACGTGTCGCTTGTGGTTGCAACAATCGGTACCACCATCGCGCCCTGGATGATTTTCTTGGCACAGAACAACGTGGTCGATAAGAATGCGGGCGAGGACGATATCGTGCTGCAGCGCATCGATACCGTGAGCGGCTCGATTGCCGCCGACATCATTGCCGGTTTTATCATCATCACGACCGGTACGGTGCTGTTTCCGGCGGGCGTCCAGATTAGCGACGCTGCCGATGCGGCTCGCGCGCTGGAACCCATCGCGGGCCAGTGGTCCACAGTGCTGTTTGCCTCGGGTCTGGTCGCGGCGAGCTTTTTGGCCGCTTGCGTGCTGCCGGGCGTTACGTCGAGCGCTATCTGCGAGGCATTTGGCTGGGAGCGCGGTGCCGACCGCAGCTGGGACGAGGCTCCGGTCTATCGCGGCATCATTACGGCCATCATTGGCATTTCTGCCGTGCTGGTGCTCATGCCCGGTGTCGACCTGTTCCAGATTATGATGACCTCGCAGGTCATCAACGGCGTGTTGCTGCCCGTGGTTTTGGTATTCCAGGTGTTTATTGCCGCCGATCGACACATTATGGGCGCCAACCGCAACGGCCGTGTGTGGAATGTGCTCACTTGGGCGACTATCGGCGTTATTACGGTGCTGACGGTCGTCATGTTTGTTCTGCAAGCGATGGGTTACAGCGCGTAGCACCTCTTTTGGACTCTAAACAGGCCGCCGCCGTGGGCTGCGGCCTGTTTTTTGCCCGATATAGAGGGTTGGATATATACGTGTGGGAAAAAAATGCCAAATATGAGTACTGTTGCTAAACAGGTGACAATTAAGACGAAGAAGATAATGAACATAACTAATGAATCCGTTCATTAACGTTAATTTTGTCAAGCCCAAAACCCTTTATTGCGGCCGGTCCAAAGGGGCGTAGCGACCGAGAAGACGCTATTTTGGGCCATTTTGCCTGTTACTAAAATGGTGTCAGTACTCATATTTGGCATATTTTGCCCACAGCCTCTTGGGCCCGTCTCAAAAGAGCAATCTTGGGGTGTTTGCTGCAGGTGCAAGCGGATTTGACGGTGCGCTACTTGTTGTCGGTGCCTAGCTTGTGCGGTTTGTAGGCGAGGGCGTTGACGAGCGCGTTGGCAGCGGATTTGACAGCCGCCGGCTGCGGATCGTTAACGTGGTCCTCGGGGTGCACGGGTAGGTCCTTCTTGACGGCATCGTGGATGAGCTTAAGGTACTCGGCCACACCGGCGGTCGAAAGATGCGTGCCGTCGCCGTCGAACAGGTCGTTGCGATTTGCGCTGTATCCGTACCAGTCGATAACACGCACGTTTTTATAGCGCGTGGCGGCGTTGGCGATGGCTTGGTTGGTGGGCCCCACCCATGGCTGCGGGCTGCGCGTGTTCACAAATACCACGATGCGTTTGCTGCCGGCGTCGGCCATGATCGCATCAATCTGATCATCGGTTACCAGGCCGTTGGTGCCTAGCGCAAAGACCACAATCCTGCCTGCAAGATTTTGCTGGATATAGCCCTCAAATGTTTCGCGGCCGACGTCGAACTGGCGGCCTTTTTCGGCATCGATATGGCTGTGCGGGAACACGCCGTCAAAGGCGTCGACGGCACGCAGGGACACGGAGTCGCCAATCATTAGCAGGTCGTAGGCTCCGTCGGGGAAGCCGTCGTCATCTTTGTCGGTGTCATCGGCCGCCTGCTGATCTTGAGGCTTTGCATTCTTGGCTTCCTTGTTTAGGATTTCGGCGCCCTCTCCGCTCAGCGCGGATGTGTCGGGCACAAAGACCAGGCCGCCCAGCGCCACAACAAGCACGACGGCGCAAGCGGCACAGATGGGGATATGCGCGTGCACCCAGCCGGTGGGCGTGGCGGTGCCGTCGCGGAACTCGGAAACGGTGCGCCCAAAAGCGCCCTTTCTAAACGGCGTCTCGATAAAGCGATAGGAGCATTCGGCGGCGGCAACCACCAGCAGCACCTGCAAAATATAGTGCCACCAGGGCGTGTCGTTAATGTTGGCGACCGGGTTCATGAGGAGCAACAGCGGATAATGCCACAGGTAGATGCTGTAGGAGCGCTTGCCGATCCATACGAGCGGCTCGGCGGCCAAGGCCCGTGCAACCATACCCTGGGGCTGCACACATGCCGCGATAACCATCAGTGTGAGGATGGAGCACAGCAGCGTGCCTCCGCGATACTGAAACGCGGTATAGCCGTTGGTGAGCGCGACCATGGCGGCAAGGCCAACCAGACCCACGACGCCCAACACATCGATGGATGCGGGCGAGGACCAAAAACGCACGAGGGCGCTCGGCTGTGCCGGGGCGGTCTCGGCTGATTCGTCGGCCTTCTCGCCAGGCTTGCCCTCGGCGCTCTTGCCGCGCTTGGCGGCGCCAGCCAGGCGATTGAGCCCCAAACGATGAGCGAGACGCACCGGCGCCAGGTCGCAATCGGGGATAAAGGCCATCCAAGCACCCAGCAGCAGCGAGAACACGCGGGTGTCGGTGCCGTAGTACACGCGGCTGGGGTCGGCGGCGGGGTTGTAAAGCACCATCATGGCGAGGGCAGATACCGCGGCAAGGCCCAGAACCACGCGGCGCGTGTTGGGTTTGCTCACATGCATGGATACCATGGCAAACAGCAGTGGCGGCCAAATCAGGTAGAACTGTTCCTCGATGGAAAGCGACCAAAAGTGCGTGAGCGGCGAGGGGTCGCCCAGAGCATTGAAGTACGAGACGTTTTGGGCAATCTGCCACCAGTTGTTGAAGAACAGCAGTGACGGCAGGATGTCGGGGCGCATCTTGGTGAGCATCACGTGGTTAAAAATGGTGCACAGCGCGCAGGTCACGAACACTACCGTTACCACGGCGGGGACCAGGCGACGGATGCGGCGAATCCAGAAGCTCTTAAGGTCGATGCGGCCGGTCTTAGCGACTTCGTTGAGCAGCAAGCGCGTGATCAGATAGCCCGAAAGCACAAAGAAGATCGTGACGCCGAGCAGGCCGCCCTGAGCCCACGTGAGGTTGAGGTGATAGAGCACCACCGCGACGACGGCAAGCGTGCGCAGGCCGTCGAGCGCAGGGATGTAGCGGGACTTGGGGCGAGCAGGCGTCTGCTCCGCGGCGGGAGTGTTGGCGCGGCCCGCGTTGTTGGCAGAAGCGCGATGGGGGCTTGCGGTGCGTCGCGGCTCGTTGGCACGGCGCTCGCCCTTCACGCGTTCGTGCGGCGCCGGCTCGTTGCCCGTGCGGCGTCGACCGCGCGAGCCCGATTGCGAGAATTGTTCCATAAAACATCATCCAATGACGAGAATAATCAGCACGTATTCATTGTAGCTGCCTGCCCCTGTGAATGCTTGCTGCTGGCGCAAGCTCAAGCGCGCGTCCACATCAAAGTGGACTAAAGTTATAGGGGGTGCGAGAGTGCACAATCGTTGGTCGACGGTGGGCGCAAAGCCTGAAGGCGAGGAGGTTTCCATGGCGGATCACAGCATCGTTGCGGTGTTCGGCAGCATGAACATGGACCTTTCGGTGGCGTGCGAGCGCATGCCGCGCGCGGGCGAGACGGTCGATGGCAGCGGTTTTATCACCAACGCCGGCGGTAAGGGAGCCAATCAGGCCGTTGCCGCTGCGCGCATGGGTGCGCGCACGTGCATGATCGGCGCTGTTGGGCGCGATACCTTTGGCGATGCGCTCGTGGCAGGGCTCCAGGATGCCGGCGTGGGCGTTGAGTTTGTGGCGCGTCGCGATGACGTGGAGACCGGTACCGCGACTATCATTCGCTGCGAGGGCGACAACCGCATCGT
>CABUBH010000029.1 GCA_902489775.1 uncultured Collinsella sp. | reverse complement strand
GTGTCCATCCTCGCAGTATCCGGTTCTCAAGGTGCACGCTTTGCGGCTGGTCCGGTTCGACCGGGCCGCGCGGCAAGGAGATATATTGCCAGACCGGAGGGGCGCCGTGGGCGGGAATCTGGGCGTACACATTTCCTACACATCTTGGAATCCGACTAACGTTTGCCAGCCGTTACCTACCGCTCGCCGAGCATCTCTTTATATAAGGCAGTCTCATGGTTAAAGCGGATACGTCCCCCTAGCTAAAGCACAGCCAGCATCGAGCAACTCATCACGTTCTTCCACCGAGAACCCCTCGGCGTAGACGCGCACCACTGGTTCGGTCCCGCTAGGACGGACCAGCAGCCACGTGTCATCCTCGAATGCCAAACGCAATCCATCCATATGACTAACGTTTTGCGGCACCTTGCCACAAATCGACTTAGGGTTTACGCCCGGCAGCAGGGTTCGTAACGTTTCGGCATCTTCGGCCTCAAGGCGTAAATCGCGTCGACCGTAACTCGTCTTACCAAAACTGTCCTCGAGTTGGTCGACCAGAACGCCCAAAGGCGCGTCCGTCTTTGCCATAAGCTCACACAGAATCAGACAGGCGAGGATTCCATCGCGCTCGGGCATATGCGCGGCGATGCCGATACCACCGGCTTCTTCGCCGCCTATGAGGACGCCGCCCTTCTTCATCTCCGCCGCTATATATTTGAAACCGACTGGTTTGACGGTCACGCGGCAGCCAAGCGCCTCGGCAATGCGACGCACGAGCGTCGAGCATGAAAGGTTGACGACGACGCGCCCCTCCAAGTTACGAAATTGAACTAAGTCGCCCAAAACGAGCGCCATGATCTGATGCGGATGTATATATCTGCCGCGCTCGTCAACCGCGCCGATAC
Source organism: uncultured Collinsella sp. (assembly GCA_902489775.1). Lineage (GTDB taxonomy): Bacteria > Actinomycetota > Coriobacteriia > Coriobacteriales > Coriobacteriaceae > Collinsella. The sequence continues at coordinate 23,423 of CABUBH010000029.1, read as the reverse complement.
GGTCGGCGTCGCCGTCGGTCACCAGGCCAGCGCAAGCTCCGTCCTCGATAACCGTGCGCTCGCAAGCGTCCACCCAAGGCTCAACGGGGTCGGGGCAGATATCTTCTTGGTCAGACGCCTGCCCGGCGTGAATCTCGTGCACCTCAACGCCAAGCTCGCGCAGCAAGTCAGCTAGATAGCCCTGGGCTGCGCCGCCCATGGGATCAACAACCACGCGCAGGTGCGCGGCGCGGATGGCTTCGGCATCGACAAATGATGCCACCGCCTGCATATAGTCAGGAATGATATCCGCGGTGCGATATTGCCCCTCGATCCCCATTGGCTCGGGAGCCATGGCCTCTTCGAGCTCTTCGATGACATCCTGGTTGGCGGTCGAGCCGTCACCCATGCGAATCTTGAGGCACAGATACCCCTGCGGATGATGGGACCCCGTCACCATGAGCGCACCGCAGGCCTCGCCGTCATACGCCGCCGCCCACGTAAGGGCGGGGGTCGGGACAGGCCGAGATGCGAGCACTGCGTCCAATCCGTGAGCCGCAAGAACGCCCGCCGCAAGCTCAGCGAACTCGCGCGCTTGGAGCCGCGTGTCGAATCCTATATATACCGTTTTGCCGGGATTGGTCTTTTGCCACAACTCGCCGACAGCATCGGCAATGCGAGCAACGTTGTCGGCGGTAAAGTCGTCGTCGACGCGAGCGCGCCAACCGTCAGTTCCAAAATGAATTATCGCGCACACGCGCAGACACCTCACAGTGTTTGGATCATGGTACGCATGAGGTATACCCGCAACGCTCGCCCAGCAACCTGCCGACGCCGGCATCCACCATTTGGGCAAATGCTGCCGATGACGCACAGGTGATAAAAAACCGCCCCGTATGGAGCGGTTTTGACCTTTATATATCGAGCGCCTCGGCCATCGCCGCCGTAGTGATCGCCGTGGTTCCGCAGCAACTGCCAACCATTGCGGCGCCAGCTTGTCTCCATTCGATGCATGCGCGCGCGAAAGCTTCGGGGTTCTCGTGCCATACGGGGCCATCCTGAGTCTGGACCGGATCGCCCACGTTGGGACGCACCGTGACGGGAGTAGTCGCCGATGCAACCATCCTGGGCACCGCCGCGTTCGCGGCCGCAAGCGAACAGCAATTAACACCAACCGAGTTTGCGCCGTGTTTTTCGGCGTACAAAACGGCTGCCTCGATGTTGAGGCCATCGCCCAACAGGTCGCCCTTATCGTCAACGACAAAACTCACCAGAACAGGCATACCGTCGGCGGCATCTCGGGCGCCGGCAAGCATGGGCTGCAAATTACGGATAGACGTCACCGTCTCGATCAGCAGACCGTCAACGCCGGCATTGAGCAAGGCGCGCGCCTGTTCGCGCGCAATGCCTCGGATCTCACGAAACTCGGCAGAATCCTCGGCAAACCACTCAATACCGATCGGGCCCATCGAGCCCAGCAGCAGCTGAGGGTGCGCCTGGCGGGCATCGTCGACGGCCCCGCGATTGACCTCCGCCACGGACGGCGCAATCTGGTCGTGCTTGAGGGCATAGCTCGATGCCTGAAAGGTGTTGGTAATGAGTACCTGCGCGCCGGCGGCGGCATACAAGCGATGGATACGAGAAACGGTCTGCGGCTCTGCCAGATTCCAAAACGCCGGTGGAATATCGGCGGCATCGTACTCACTCAACAGAACACTGCCCATGGGGCCCTGCGCCAACAAGGTCTCGCTCGACAAGCGGCGCGTAAGTTCCTCGGCACCAAAGCGATTGTAATAACTCGTATCCATATATATCCCGCTAATCCTCGACGCTGATTCCCTGCTTTTCGAGATAGGCGAGCCAGCGGTTCATCGTGTCCTCGGATAGCGCATGCTCCATCATGCAGGCCTCGGAATCGGCTCGCTCAAATTCGACACCGAGCTCCTGAACCAAAAACGTGCGGACGAGGCGATGACGGTACCAGATAGCCGTGCCAACCTCGCGGCCGCGATCGGTCAGGACTACCTTGCCGTAGTGCGATTGCTCGACAAGCTCGGATGCCTTGAGCGCCGAAACCGCTTTATTGACCGATGCCTTGGAGACGCCAAGGCGCTGCGCGATGTCGACCGATCGCACGCCGTTGGTTTCCCCCTCTTCGCTTTCAATGCGAACCATGCACTCCAAGTAGTCTTCGTTCGCCACCGTCAGATGTAGTTCGCGCGAGCTATTTGTCGTATCCATGATCTTCCGTCCCTTCTGCATTCACTTGCTGATTCTACCCCATCCAAGCGTCGCGGTATGCCGTGGCATACCGTGCTAGAGTTCTTGTTGCACACGACGACCAAGATTGGAGCGGTCTTTATGGAAAACACCACCACGAACCCCGATGTCCTCGAACGCTTTTTGCGCTACGTCCAGATCAACACGCAGTCCGAGGATGCAAACTGCGACCAGGTACCCTCGAGCGCCGTTCAGTTTGACCTTGCCAACGTACTGGCTGAAGAACTGCGCGAGCTTGGTGCGGAAGATGCCCACGTGACCGAGCACGCCTATGTCTGCGCGCATATCCCCGCAAGTGTGGGCGCTGAGGACAAGCCCGCCCTGGGCCTGATCGCCCATCTCGACACCACCGAAGTTGCACCGGGCGCCGGCGTGAAGCCGCACATCGTACACTACGAAGGCGGCGACCTGGTCTGCGGCGCGGTTGACGGTAAGCCCGTTGCCATGAGCACCGCCAAGCTTCCCGCCCTGAATGACCTCGCGGGTGAGGACTTGGTCTGCAGCGATGGCACCACGCTGCTGGGCGCCGACGACAAGGCGGGCGTCGCCGAAATCATGGCGCTCGTCGCGCGTATCGCCCAGAATCCCTCGCTGCCCCACCCCGCGCTCGGCATTTGTTTCTGCCCCGACGAGGAGATCGGCCACGGCGCCGAGCTGCTGGATATTGAAGCCTTTGGTTGCAAGTACGCCTACACGGTCGACGGTGGCCCCGTCGGCGAGTTGGAGTGGGAGTGCTTTAACGCTGCCGAGGCGACCGTTCGCTTTGAGGGCCAGTCCATCCACCCCGGCGACGCCAAGGGCCGCATGGTCAACGCAGGCAATCTGTTCTGCGACTTTAACGCGCTGCTCCCCTATGCGCAGCGCCCGGAATACACGGAGGGCTACGAGGGCTTCTATCATCTTGAGGGTGTATCTGCGACTGTCGATCACGCCACGGCGCGCTATATCGTTCGCGACCACGATGCCGCCAAGTTCCAGCAGAAGCTCGAGCTGATTGATTCCGCCGCAGCACTGCTCAACCAGCGCTTGGGCGAGGAGCGCGTGACGGTTGAGATCAAGCAGCAGTACCGTAACATGGCCGAGATCGTCCGCGACTACCCGGAGCTCATTGATGTTGCCAAGGAAGCCTACCTTGCCTGCGGCGTTGAGCCCCAGGTGCTGCCGATTCGCGGTGGCACCGACGGCGCGCAGCTGTCGTTCCGCGGTCTGCCCTGCCCCAACCTTTCCACCGGCGGCTATTGCTACCACGGCGTCAACGAGTTCGTCCCGGTCAGTTCGCTCGTCAAGATGACCGACGTGCTCCAGGAGCTCGTCGCCCGCTTTGCATAAGCCTGGCTGCACAAGTCCAAAAGACGAATCGCCCCGTCCTCAACCGAGAACGGGGCGATTTTTTGCTACGATGAGAACAGGTTGACGCACGCCAGCCTCTTAACGCAAGGAGTGTCCCAAACTGCCGGCACAAAAGGAACGTTCCCAAGTGCCAAGTGCATCAAGAGTGTCCCCTTTGACCAGTCGTTTAAGAACGTCCCCAATGACTAACGTCGCAGGTTGAGGACGGGCAGCGAGCGGGTCGCATTTGAGACAAGGTGACGTGAAACGAAAGGGCGCTGACCTTCTGGTCGCGCCCTTGAAGTTGAACGTCAGATTGTCCAAATGCGGCCCGCGCAGCGTCAAGCGGTTACGCGGTTCGGTAAAACCGCGTAACTTAGTAGTTGGCCTCGTAGCCGTTACCGTCGCCGGTGGGCTCTTCGTAGTAGTCCGAATCGCTCGAATCGCCTGAGTCATCGGAATCGTCAGAGCTGACCGATGAAGTTGCGGTACCGTTTGCGTAGTCGTCAGACGTGTTGTTGTTCAGGTCTCCGATCGTAGAACTGGAACCGTCGGAAAGACCCATGGTGTTGGGACCCTTGGGATCCTTGCCGGCATCGACGCGCTCCATCATTTCCTTGAGCTCGTCCTCGTAGACAAAGACGTAGCTCACACCGTCGATCATGGTGCTGTCGTCGGCGTACGAGGGCAGGTTGGCCGAGTAGATACCGTCGACATCCATACCGCGCATGGCGTTGACCGTAGCCACGATATCCTGAACGCTCATATCGGTTACGAGCATATCGGACAGCGAATTAACCAGGCCAAAAATCTTCGTGGCATCGAAGTTATTGAGAATCTGGTTGGCAAGGGCGCCAAGCACCTGACGCTGGTGGCGCATGCGCGTGTAATCGCCGTCGGCATAGGTGTAGCGGCAGCGGGCATAGGTAAGGGCGGTGGCACCGTCCATATGCTGCTGGCCAGCGGTAATCTTAATATCCAGGTGCTCGGGGTCGTCAACATCATCGGTTGCGTTAATGTCGATACCGCCAACCGAATCAATCAGCGCCTGCATACCGTCGAAGCTGACCTCGGCATAGTGGGAAATCTGAACACCGCACAGCTCGTTGACCGCCTCGACCATGGCCTCGGCGCCGCCAACGGTATGGCAGGCGTTGATCTTCATGGTCTCGCCCTTGTACTCGACCTTGGTGTCGCGCGGAACGGAAATGAGCGTCGCCTGCTTTTGCGTGGGGTCGATGCGTGCCAGGATAATCGAGTCGGCACGATACGTATCCTCGCCCGGACGGCCGTCGGTGCCAAGAAGCAGCACGTAGAACGGATCCTTTGCCTCATCGGTGTCAACCAGAACCCGACGCAGATTATCGGTAATGACATTAGAATCGCCGAGCTTGCCCATAATGGTAGCAAACCACAGGCCGGCAGCGGTAGTGGCACTCAGCAGCACACCAAGCACGACAATGAGCGCGACGTGACGAATCGTGTGGCTACGACGACGTTGACGAGCGCGCTCGGAATAGCGAGCCACGTTATCGCGACTGTAAATCTTGGCCTGCGCGCCAGTTGAGGGTCTTCGAGTGGTATCCGCGAGGGGCTTCTTGTTAAACATAGGCAACCTGTATTAGTAGATAACGGGATCGGGGACGGTGGCATGCTCGACATGCGCGCCGAGCGCCTGCAGTTTCTCTACAAACTGCTCGTAGCCACGTTTGATGTGATGGATGGCCGAGACCTCGGTCGTACCGTCGGCGATCAGGCCAGCTACGACGAGGGCCGCTCCGCCACGCAGATCGGGCGAGGTAACCTGTGCACCCGAGAAGCCCTTGACGCCATGAATCATGGCATGATGGCTCTCGATGCGAATGTCGGCACCCATGCGCACCAGCTCAGAGGCAAACATAAAGCGATTCTCGAAGATGTTCTCGGTAATGACGGAGCTGCCGTCGGCGAGGGCGGAAAGCACCATAATCTGCGCCTGCATGTCAGTCGGAAAACCGGGGAACGGAAGCGTCTGGATATCGACCGGCTTGATGCGCTCGGCGCGATTCACGTGGACGCCATCATCGGTACGCTCACAATCGATGCCCATGAGCTCCATCTTCTTGAGCACCATACCCAGATGGATGGGGCAAAAACCCGTGACGTCGACACCGCGATCGTCGGCCATCAACGCGCCGGCGACGATAAAGGTACCGGCCTCGATGCGGTCGCCCACCACGCGATGGGTAACGGGATGTAGCTCTTCCACGCCCTCGATAGTCACGACAGGCGTGCCGGCACCGACGATCTTGGCGCCCATCTCGTTGAGCATGTTGGCAAGGTCGACGATCTCGGGCTCGCGGGCGGCATTATCGATAACCGTGGTGCCCTGAGCGCGCACGGAGGCCATGATGAGGTTCTCGGTGGCGCCGACGCTGGCGAACTCGAGCGTGACGGTGGTACCGCGCAGACCTTGGGGCGCATTAGCGTTGATGTAACCGTGGGCGGTATCGAACTCAACGCCCAGGGCCTCGAGACCCAGAATGTGCATATCGATCTTGCGAGCACCCAGGTTGCAGCCGCCCGGCATGGCAATCTTGGCGCGATGGAAGCGGCCCAGCAGGGGTCCCATGACGGCGGTGGAAGCACGCATCTTGGCAACGAGCTCGTAGGGAGCCTCCCAAGAATCGACCTGAGAGGTATCGATCTCGAGCGTGTGCTCGTCGAGAACATCGATCGTAGCGCCCATGCCCTTGAGTACCTTGCCCATCACGTGGACATCGGAAATATCGGGCACGTTCTGCAGCGTCGTCTTGCCCGGCGCCAGAAGCGTTGCCGCCATAAGTTTGAGTGCGGAGTTCTTGGCGCCCGAGACGGGCACTGAGCCTCCGATGGCGTGGCCACCCTCAACGCGGATAATATCCAAGGTCTACCCTTTCAAAAGCATGCCCGGGGTGGCTGGGCCATCCCGGGCATGATGTGTTCGCAAATGGTCGAACGCTAAAACGTTTGACTATTGGGCAAGCTTGAGCTTACACCATGCGATTTCATTATAGAGGTAGGCGCGGCGTGCATCATCCTCCGACAAATTACCCAGCTTCTCTTCAAAACCTTGAATATCAGCTTTAACCTTGTCGGCGTCGACGGTCGCCAAATCGCAAGCGCGCTCGGCGAGGACGGTCACGACATCGTCCGCAACCTGGGCATAGCCGCCGGCCACGGCAAACGTGTGGTCGACAGTGCCCATGGCCTTATCGGAAACGCGAACGTAACCGCGGTCGATCGTGCAGATTTCGCTGGAGTGAGCAGGTAAAACGCCAAACTCGCCATCCGTAGACGGAATCGACACAAACGCAGCGTCACCCTCATAGGCGAGGCTCACGGGGCACACGATGCGGATACGCATAACCTACTTCTCCTCCATCTTGCGGGCGCGCTCACGCACGTCCTCAATCGTGGAGGCATAGCGGAATGCCTGCTCGGGCAGGTCATCGGCCTTGCCGTCGACAATCTCGGCGAAGGAGCGGACGGTATCCTCGACGCGGACGTAGACACCGGGGTTGCCGGTGAACTTCTCGGCGACGTGGAAGGACTGGGAGAGGAACTGCTGGATCTTACGGGCACGGTTGACCGTAAGGCGCTGCTCCTCGGACAGCTCGTCCATACCCAGAATGGCGATGATGTCCTGAAGGTCGGAGTACTCCTGCAGGAGCTCCTGGACCTTGACGGCGACACGGTAGTGCTCCTCGCCAACGATCGAGGGATCGAGAGCGTCCGAAGAAGACGCGAGCGGGTCGATAGCCGGGAACAGACCGAGCGACGAAATGCTACGCGAAAGAACCGTGGTGGCGTCGAGGTGCGTAAACGTCGTGGCAGGCGCCGGGTCGGTCAGGTCGTCTGCAGGGACGTAAACGGCCTGGACGGAGGTAATGGAGCCCGTCTTGGTCGAGGTGATGCGCTCCTGGAGGTCACCCATCTCGGTAGCCAGCGTGGGCTGGTAACCAACGGCAGAAGGCATACGACCCAGCAGTGCGGAAACCTCGGAACCGGCCTGGGAGAAGCGGAAGATGTTATCGATGAACAGCAGAACGTCCTGGCCACGATCGCGGAAGTACTCAGCGGTGGTAAGGCCGGCCAGACCGATGCGCAGACGCGCTCCAGGCGGCTCGTTCATCTGACCATAGACCAAGCAAGTCTTGTCGATAACGCCCGACTCGCTCATCTCGAGATAAAGGTCGGTACCCTCACGGGTACGCTCGCCGACGCCGGTGAACACCGAGGTGCCGCCGTGCTCCTGGGCGAGGTTGTTGATGAGCTCCTGAATCAAAACGGTCTTGCCGACGCCGGCGCCGCCGAACAGGCCTGTCTTGCCGCCACGGATGTAGGGCTCAAGCAGGTCGACGGCCTTAATGCCGGTCTCGAAGATCTCGGTCTTGGTGGTGAGCTCGTCAAAGCGGGGCGCCGCGTGGTGGATGGGGTAGAACTCCTCCACCTCGGGCATGGGCTTGCCGTCGACGGGCTTACCCATGACGTTCCAAATGCGGCCGAGCGTCTTGGGACCAACGGGCATCTTCATGGGCTCACCGGTATCGGTGGCGATGAGGCCGCGCTGCAGGCCATCGGTCGAGGACATGGCGACCGTGCGGACGACGCCGCCCGGAAGCTGGCTCTCGACCTCGAGGATCGTGCTCAGATGACCGATCGGGGTCTCGGCCTCGACCGTGAGCGCGTTGTAGATCGGGGGCACCGCGCCGTCAAACTTGACGTCGACGACAGGGCCGATGATTCGCACGATGCGACCATCACCGGCAGTCGTCTTCTTGGTGGCTTCCTCGACCGCAAGCTGTACGGTGTTATTAGCCATTACTGTTCCTCCAATGCTGAGGCTCCGCCGACGATCTCGTTAATCTCGGTCGTGATCGAAGCCTGGCGCACGCGACTATACGTGCGGGTAAGGGTCGAGATGATCGCGGTGGCGTTTTCCGTCGCGGAGTGCATGGCCTTGCGGCGTGCACCCTGCTCGGCAGCCGCCGAATCGATCAGGGCCTGGTAGATGACCGTCAGGATATAAGACGGCACAAGCTTGCCGAGAACATGCTCGGGAGAGGGCACGAACTCGAACGTGGACGAGATGCGCTTAGGGGCGTCGGTCTCGTTCTTACGCGGACCGTGGGCCATAGCGATCATCTCGGGGTCGAGCGGCAACAGATGCTCGACGCGAAGCTCCTGATCCACGCGGTTCTTGGCGTGGTGGTAGACAAGCTCGACACGGTCAAGCTCACCGGCACGATACGCATCGCAGATATGAGAGGAGATCATGCGGGCCTGATTGAAATCGGGCTCAGAGGAGTTGCCCTCAAAGTGCATGACAACGTTTGCGCGGTCACGGAAATACGTGGCCGGCTTACGCCCACACGCGATGATCTCGCACTCGATGCCGTCGTTCGCCCAAGAAGCGGCGAGCTTTTCGGCCGTGCGCTCCACCGTCGTATTGAAACCGCCGGCAAGGCCGCGGTCCGAGGCAATAACGACAATCAGGCCATGCTTGACGCTCTCATGCTTCTGCAGCATGGGATCGGTGCCCGAACAGGAGGCGTCGCCGGCGACCGTCAACATGACGTCGGTCAGCGCCCCCTTATAGGGCTCGGCCTGCTTGGAGCGATCGAGGGCACGACGGATCTTGGCCGTAGAGACCATCTCCATCGTGCGCGTGATCTGCTTGGTCGTGGTAACCGAGGAGATTCGCTTCTTAATGTCGCGAAGGTTGGCCATGGGGCTTAGTTCTCCTCTGATCCAGAAACATCCGAATGGTGCTTGGCCATGAACTGCTGCTTGAAGTCGCCGATGACGCGCAAGAGCTCAGCCTTGGTGTCATCATCGATCTTCTTGGCGCGAACCTTGTCGAGCAGCGAGCCAAAGCCATTGTCCATGTACTCGATGAGCTCGGCACGGAAAGGCAGCACGTCGGCGATCTCCAGGTCATCCAGGAAGCCCTCGTTGCCAGCGAACAGCGTAACGATCTGCTCGCCAACCTCAAACGGCTTGTAGCGCGGCTGCTTCAGGAGCTCGGTCATGCGGGCACCATGGGTCAGCTGCTTCTGAGTAGCCTCGTCGAGGTCGGAGCCGAACTGCGTAAAGCCGGCGAGCTCCTGGTACGAAGCGAGGTCCAGACGGAGGTTGCCGGCGACCTGCTTCATGGCCTTGGTCTGTGCATCGCCACCGACGCGGGACACGGAGATGCCCACGTCGACTGCCGGGCGCTGACCTTGGAAGAAGAGCTCGGACTGCAGGTAGATCTGACCATCGGTAATGGAAATGACGTTGGTCGGAATGTAGGCCGAGACGTCGCCGTCCTGGGTCTCGATGATCGGCAGTGCCGTCATGGAGCCGTAACCGTTCTTCTTGGACATCTTGACGGCACGCTCGAGCAGACGAGAGTGCAGGTAGAAGATGTCGCCAGGATAGGCCTCGCGTCCGGGCGGACGATGCAGCGTCAGCGACATCTGACGGTAGGCCACAGCCTGCTTGGACAGGTCGTCGTAGATGACGAGCACGTGGCCGCCGGGGTTGGTCTCGCTGGCGGGCTTGCCGTCCTCGCCGTTGTACATGAAGAACTCGCCGATAGCGGCACCGGCCATAGGCGCGATGTACTGCATAGGGGCGGAATCGGCAGCGGTGGCCGAAACGATGATGGTGTAGTCGAGCGCACCGTGCTGAGCGAGGGTCTCGCGGATGTTGGCAACCGTGGAGGCCTTCTGGCCGATGGCGACATAGATGCAGACCATGCCCTTGCCGCGCTGGTTGAGGATAGCGTCGATGGCGATGGCGGTCTTACCGGTCTTACGGTCGCCGATGATGAGCTCACGCTGACCGCGGCCAATAGGCACCATGGAGTCGATAGCGAGCAGACCGGTCTGAACCGGCTCGCACACCGGGGTACGATCGATGACGCCGGGAGCCTTGAACTCGATGGGGCGACGGTGCGTGGCGACGATGTCGCCCAGGCCGTCGATGGGCTGGCCGAGCGGATTGACGACGCGGCCGAGCATGGCACGGCTCACGGGGATATCCATAATGCGGCCAGTGGTGCGGCACTCGTCGCCTTCCTTGATGGAGTCGACGGCACCGAACAGAACGGCGCCGACCTCGTCACGGTCAAGGTTCTGGGCAAGGCCGAAGACGGTCTCACCGGTATCGGAGCTCTTGAACTCCAGAAGCTCGCCTGCCATGGCGCTCTTGAGGCCGGAGACGCGCGCGATGCCGTCGCCTACCTCGTCGACCGTTGAAACCTCATGCGTATCGACCGTCGCGGAGAGGCTTGTGAGCTGCTCCTGCAGTTTCTTGGCGATATCCTGGGCATTGAGGGTTTCGGACATTAGGCTTCACCTCCGTACGAATTAGCAGAGTTTGCGAGGGTCTCCTGCGCGATGCGCAGCTGCGTCTTGACGGAAATGTCACGACGCTCGCCGCGGGCCTCGAGCACCAGGCCGCCCACGATAGACGGGTCGACCTGCTCGATAAGGAATACCTTGCGGCCGAAGTCCTGCTCGCATTTCTTAGTGATGGTTTGACGCAGCTCGTCGTCGAGCGGGATCGCCGTGGTGACGGTCACGCCCACTACATCCTCGTCTTCCTCGGCAACATACTTAAAGGCAGCTGCCACCTTGGGAAGAAGGTCGAGCTGGTCGCGCTTGGACATGGTGTCGAGCACGGCGATGATCTCGGGGCTGGCAGAAGCCAAGCGCTCGATCATCTCGAGGTCCTCGAACACATGATTCTCGGCCTTAGCGGCTTCCAGAAGGGAGCGCGCGTAGGTCTCGAGCACCTTGTCCTGATAGCGGCTAGTCGGCATTCAGGCTACCTGCTTCCTGGATGTAGCGCTCGATGAGCTTCTTCTGCTCGGCATCGTCCTCGAGTGCCTCGCCCACGATCTTGGTGGCGACGGCAACGGACAGGTCGGCGATGGAGCTCGCGGCACCGGCGTAAATGGACTTGCGCTCGTCCTCGACGGTCGTATGGGCCTTGGCGATGATCTCCTCGGCCTCCTTGTGAGCAGCCTCGATGATACGGGCGCGCTCGGACTCGGCGTCCTTACGGGCCTCGAGAACGATGTCGGCAGCCTGACGACGGGCGTCGGTGACGATCGAGTCGGACTCAGCGCGCTTGGCGATAGCCTCCTGCTTGGTCTTCTCGGCCTCGTCGAGGCTCTCCTCGATCTTCTTGCCGCGCTCCTCCATGGTTTTCATGATGCCCGGCAGGGCAACCTTGGCCAGCACGATCCAGATAATCAGGAAGGCGATAAGCGCCGGGATGAACTCCGCCATCTTAGGGATGAGGATGTCCGCACCGGCAGCGCCGTCCTCAGCGAACGCGGAAACCGGCATGAGCAGCGCGGCCGCGGACGCGGAGAGTGCGATCGCGCTCTTCTGGGATGAAAGATTCATACTTGACGCTCCGTGCTATTTAACGATCAGCGCGACAACGAAGCCGATCAGAGCCAGAGCCTCGCCGAAGGCGGAGCCCATGATGAAGACGGTGAACACGCGGCCCTGGACCTCAGGCTGACGGGCCATAGCACCCGTAGCACCCAGAGCAGACAGGCCGATAGCAAGACCAGCGCCGATAACACCGAGACCGTAACCGATAACTCCCACGATTCCTCCTTTGTCGTGCGTGTCTTATTTCACGCAGGATAACCTTTTTATAACTGCCGGGCTCCATGGGTACGGGCACCGGCGGTTTAACGAATTGCCTTACCTTTAAGGCGCGAGCGGAAGGCTACTCCTCCTCCGCGACCTCCTCTGCCTCGGAGACATACACGGCGGTAAGGACCGTGAAGACGTAAGCCTGGATGGCGCCGACCACAAGCTCGATCGCATAGATCAGGATGAGGATGGCAAGCCAGGCAAGCGAAGGCAGGGCGCCGACGGCGTGGGCCGCGGAAACCTGCTGAAGCAGCGGCTGCATGAACATGCTCGCCATGATGGCGAACGAGCCCATGACCACGTGTCCTGCGAACATGTTGCAGAACAGACGGACGGCGAGCGTGATGAGGCGCAGGAAGGTCGAGAAAAGCTCGACGACCCACACGAGCACGTTCATCGGGAAGCTCACGCCCTGCGGGGCGAGGCTCTTGATGTAGCCGATCACGCCGTGAGCCTTGCATCCGTAGTAGATGAAGTACACGAAGGCGAAAATGGCGAGTGCGGCGGTGGAGCCGATTGCACCGGTGCCGGGCTTCATTCCCGGGATCAGGCCGATCATGTTATTGATCAGGATGAACAGGAAAAGCGAGCACAGGAACGGGAAGTGCTTCTTCCAGTTCTCACCCACGACGCCCTTGCCGATATCGTTCTCGACGTACTCGATGATGTACTCGAAACCGTTGACGAAGAAGCCCTTGGGAACCAGGGTCTGCTTCTTCTTGAACACGGCCAGGACGATCAGGAGCACGATCGTGGAGACGATCAGCCAAAACGAGTACTGCGTGATGCCGCAGCTCAGATCGCCCACGACAGGGGTGGAGCTGAACTCGCTGACCAGATGATTAATCTCATCAGGCAGCTTTTCAAAAATTTCCACGACTTACCTTTCGACCTCATGAGGATCTCGCAGCGCCTTGACGACACGAACCGTGCAGGCAGCCATAAAGGCCACGAAGCCGATCGCCTCGCCCAGGAGGAACATGCGAAATGCCTCTCCGAACAACGCAAACACAACTAAGGTAAAGACGAGTAGGGCGATTGCCGAGACCGCCAGACTCACCATGCCCTTGAGCATGTCCGCATTCTGCTTATCGTCAAGAACCGGCTTGAGCGTAAAAACAAAGGGAAGAAAGGCGACCGCGCCCGCGATGACGCCTGCAACGATAGCGAGCAGATCGGCTATCTGAAACACTGGCGTCCTCACTTTCCCTCTTTAACGCTTCCCAGAACAGTTCCCGCCAAACATTGGTGACTATTGTACGAGCCAATCGCTAAAGTACAACCGAAAAAGCATCGGTTAATACGCACCTGTTCGTTTTCTTAAGACCTTCTTTATGCCGCAGGTAGGTAATACGTTTTTCTCGAACCCTGCAGGGCAAAACGTCCGTTAACGGGAGTGCGCGCGGTCGCCTTTTGTTCGTCCGCGCGCACCGTTTCTTCGTATTTGCAGCCGCGGCCGTCTTAGCCCGACGACTAGAGCGTGCCGTAGATGCGGTCGCCGGCGTCGCCCAGGCCGGGAACGATGTAGGCGGCCTCGTTGAGATGGTCATCGATGGCGCACGTATAAATATGTACGTCGGGGTCCTTTTCGGTCAGTGATTTGAGGCCCTCGGGGGCCGCGACGATGCACAGCATGCGGATGTCCTTGACACCGCGCTCGCGCAGGTAGCTGATGGCCATCTCGGCCGAACCGCCCGTGGCAAGCATGGGGTCGACGACCAGGCAGATGCGCTGGTCGATATCCTTGGGCATCTTGCAGTAATACTCGTGCGGCTCGTGGGTGACCTCGTCGCGCTCCATGCCGATGTGGCCCACGCGAGCGGAGGGCACCAGGTCGAGGATGCCGTCGACCATGCCAAGGCCCGCACGCAGGATGGGCACGATGGCGAGTTTCTTGCCGGCAAGCTGTTTGAACGTGGCGGTAGTGATGGGGGTCTCGACCTCGACGTCTTCCATAGGCAGGTCGCGCATGGCCTCGTAGCCGTCAAAAAGCGCGAGTTCGCGCACGAGCTGACGGAACTGGTTGGTGCCGGTGTTTTTGTCGCGCAGGATCGACAGCTTGTGCTGGACGAGCGGGTGATCGACAAGCGTCACACGGGACGCATCGTAGGTGACGGTCATGGGTTGATTGCCCCTTTCGTTGCGGCCGCAAAACGGCCTTGCTGACAAGGCGCGCAGCAATGTTGCCGCCGCACGCCATGCATTAGTTTAGCGGTTTGTTGTATCGAGCAGCCCATCGCAGCCCTACTGTGAGGTGCTGAGCGAGCGCCTGACTGCATCACGCCAGCCCGCAAGGTTTTGCCCGCGGCGCTCGGCGGACATGTGGGGAAGGAAGGTCCTAACGATCTGGGCATTTTGCTCCAGCTCTTCCAGGTCTTCCCAATAGCCGACGGCAAGACCCGCCAAGTACGCGGCACCGATTGCCGTGGTCTCCACCGTCTCGCATTGCAGCACGGGGATATCCAGCAGGTCGGCCTGAAATTGCATGATGAACTCGTTGCGCGAGGCACCGCCATCGACAGACAGGCGCTCGATCGAAAGCCCCACGTCCTGCTCCATGGCGCGCAGCACGTCGTAGCTCTGATATGCCATGGATTCGCAGGCGGCGCGCACGATGGTCGCACGGCTCGAGGCGCCGGTCAGACCGCACACGATACCGCGGGCATGCGGGTCCCACCAGGGAGCGCCCAGGCCTGCGAAGGCGGGAACGAAGTAGCAGCCCTCGTTGTCGTTAATCGAAGCGGCGAGTTGTGCCGACTCGCTCACGCTCGAGATGATGCCCATGTTGTTACGAAGCCAGTTCATGGTGGAGCCGGCAGCAAAGATGGAGCCCTCGAGTGCATAGCTGATCTTCCCGTTCGCAGCGATACCGATGGTGGAGACCAGGCCGTTCTTGGATTCGACGATCTCGTCGCCGGTGTTCATGAGCATAAAGCAACCCGTGCCATAGGTGTTTTTGGTCTGGCCGGGACGGAAACAGCAGTGGCCGAACAGCGACGCCTGCTGGTCGCCCGCCACGCCCATGATGGGCGGCATGTTGGTCATGATGTCGCTCGCGACGCGGCCGTAGTCGCCCGAGCTCCAGCGAACCTCGGGCATCATGGAACGTGGAACGTCAAAGAGTGCCAGCAGGTCGTCGTCCCAATCGAGCGTATGGATATTAAAGAGTGCCGTGCGGCTGGCATTGGTGTAGTCGGTGGCAAAGACCTGGCCGCCGGTGAGGTTGTAGATGAGCCAGGTGTCGATGGTGCCAAACATGAGGTCGCCCGCCGCCGCGCTCTCGCGTGCGCCGTCGACGTTGTCGAGAATCCACTGTACCTTGGAGGCCGAGAAATACGGGTCGAGCGTGAGTCCCGTGCGGGAGCGCACCAGCTCCTCGCAACCCTGTTCAACCAACGCGTCGATTGCCGGCGCGGTACGGCGGCACTGCCATACGATGGCGTTATAGATCGGCTGACCGCTCACGCGATCCCAGACCACCGTGGTCTCGCGCTGGTTGGAGATGCCGATGGCGGCAATGCGGTCGGAGTGGATACCGCTCTTAAACTGGACTTCCATCATGACGGCGATCTGGCTGGCAAGGACCGCCATGGGGTCTTGCTCTACCCAACCGGGACGCGGGAAGCTGGTTTTGACGCTGCGACGTGCCTGCGCGACGATGCAGCCGTACTCGTCGACGATGGTCGCAAGTACCGAGGCGGTGCCGCAGTCGAGCGCCATGATGTAGGAACCGCCAAAGTCAAACGAGGCATCTTCCATGCCCAGGCTGCCCAGATTCAACGACATCGCTTAAACCTTTCTATTGCATCGGGTCGGACAGGACCCGTTCGATCTCTGATGCGGGAAGTGCGCCTTGGCGCAGGATCTGGAGCTCGCCGTGCTGAAACGACACGATGGTCGAGGCGTCGCGACACGGGGTCTCACCGGCGTCGACGGCAACATCGACCCCCTCCAGGATGCGACCCTCGACGGCGGCAAAGCCTGCCGGCGAGGGCGCGCCGTGCGTGTTGGCGCTCGTGCAGGCAAGGGGACTGCCGCAGGCGCGAATGAGCGCTTGGACCACGGGAGAGGCCGAAGCGCGCAGGGCCACGGTGTCGTCGGCGGCGCGCATAAAGGTCGGAACGCAGGGGGCCGCCTTGACCACGATAGTCAGGGCGCCCGGCCAGCATCGTCGGGCGAGCACGCGGGCCTCGTTAGGGATATCCACGCCATAGCGGTCGAGTGCTTCGACGCCATCGACCAGCCAAGCGACGGTTTGCGTGAGTTCACGTTGCTTGAGAGTGAAGATACGGCGATAGCCGGTGCCGAGCGCAGGAACTGCGGCGCCATTGACGGCAGCCTGCGGATCGCGCGGCCACGATGGGAATTCGCTTGTATCTTGGGGCACGGCGTCCGAGAAGGCGTTGACTGCCACGGCGACACCGTAGACGGTCTCGGTCGGGATCAAAGCCAGGCCGCCGCGGCCGAGCACCTCGGCCGTGCGCTCGACGGCAAGCCGATGCGGCTCGCGCGTTCCCTCGTATACCCGATAGACCGTCTGCATGTGTATGCCAGCCCCTTACGCTCTGGTGCAAGTTTGTTTACTGTGGGGCATTCTCGCACGAAACGTTCAATCTATTTGCCCAGAGCGCATGTTGGTTTGGTGAGCGGCCGTAGTAGTCGGTGAAAGTGAGGGGGTTATTGCAGATTTTTAGCGAGCAAGCGTAACGGTACGATCGGGAAACTCAATGCTTGCGACAAGCTTTCCGCCGAGACTTTCTGCGTACCTGCTCAGCGTGTCGAGCCTCATCGAACCCAACTCCCCACGCTCGAGCTCGGATACACGTTTTTGAGAAACGCCCATCGACTGGGCGACCGACGCCTGTGTTAGATCTTTTAACCTGCGAATCTGAGCAAGCTTATAGGCTTCGATACGATCGCGAGTCCTCTCCTGCTCGGCGGTAATGGAGTCGTGTGTTATCCCGCGAGATTCCATATACTCATGCAGTTCCATCTCGATCGAGCCTCCTTACGTGGCGACGGTATATTTGCTCGGCCCTTGGAATGTTGATCGCATACCAACCGTTCCATTTTGCCCTTGACGATCCCGCTCGCGACTTATCACCCGCCAATAGCAATACCGCCTGGCGCTTGGGGTCAAAGGCGAAGAGGATGCGAATCACCTGCCCACCACACGACGTCACTCTCAGCTCCTTTAAATGATGAAGCTTCGAGCCCTTTACGCGGTCAACCAGCGGACGACCAAGGCTGGGACCTTCCTTCTCGAGCACCAAAAGGTCTGCATAAATCTGCTTCAGCGTAGCTTCATCCTGCTCATCAAGCCAAGGTTCAATGTAATCAAGCACGATACGGTACCGATGCAGCTGATTTGACATACCTTTCTCCTTCTATAGTAGAAGTTTTACGGTATATTGCAAGAGCGGAAATAGGCTCGAAGGGTCTTTTTTGCAGAAGTGAAGCCCGAGATCAGTAGGCAACGAGGGGTTATTGGACTGCGACGAACTTCTTTGGCCTGCCGGCATGGCGTTCCTGAGCGGCGTAACGCTCGATGCTGTCGATCGTAATCATCCGACGGCCGTCGACAAGCTCAACATCGAGTTTGCCGGCTTTGACCAGCGCAGTGATTCGCGGTGCGGAAACCCTGAGGTCCGCCGCCGCGTCCTTAAACGTTCGACACGCCGCTTCCCGAGCGTCCTCGTGGTCGATTTCGACTGAAAGGGCCACGACCTCGGCCGAACGCTCGTACCCAGCCGGAGCCCGACCATTGTTAAGATCGTCGGCCAAAAACGCCATCAGCGCCTCGATGGCATGAGCTATTGCTTCTTCGCGCGTATCGCCATCGGCAAAGGCCCCGGGGACCTGCGGGAAGCTGGCACAGTAACCGTCGTCTTCTTTTATGAGAACGCAGTCATAGGTAAATCGTTGTTTCATTATGACCCCTTCGGCTACCAACCAGCTTGCCGGCGAATGCTTGCCCATGTCCCCTTCTTCGGCCGATTGCCACCAGAGCCATTTACGGTCACAACGCGATCACCAGAAACATACTTAGCATGGCTGCCGACCTGCGCGACTTTCACGAATCCATCGTGTTTGAGCAGGGCAATGATTTCCCGAAAGGTAGGAGGTTGCATGGGCCGACCTCTTTCAGCCGTCCTAATTATAAACTACTTTATAGTTTTTGATAAATCAGTTAATAAATATTACTGACGCTGTTTGGGCTCGATGACGATGGCTCGGACGATGCGGGGACGATCGGTGAGGTCGCGGACGATGCGCACGTCCGATAGACCCGCCTGGCGGCAGAGTTCGGCGGCGGCATCGAGGGCGCCCTCGTAGAGCTCGCAGGCAAACAGTCCGCCGGCACGCAGCATATAGGGCGCCGCATTGAGCAGGCGGCGGAAGATGTCCAGGCCGTCGGCGCCGCCCTCGAGCGCCAAATCGGGCTCGAAGTCCTTGACCTCGTGCGGAAGCGATCGCATGACATCGGTCGGGATGTAAGGCGGGTTGGAGACGAGCACGTCGAAGGTGCCCCACTCCTCGCGGGGGATGGAGCTCACCAGATTGGTGAGGCTAAAGGTGACCTCGTCGGATGTGAGGCCAAGCGCATCGCGGTTTTTGGTGGCGAGGTCGATGGCGCGCGGTTCGATATCGGTAGCAGTGCAGGTGACGTGGCCACGGCGCTCCCAGGCAAGGGAAAGCGAGATGCAGCCCGTGCCACAGCCGACCTCGAGGACGCGGGCCTTGCGGGGCTCCGTCGGGGCGGGCTCGACGGACTCGGCGGTCTCCTGCTCGGAGGCACTGGCGGCGTCGGAGGCAAGAGGTGCGCCCTCAGACGCGTCGCCGCTCTCGATGACGATGCCGTATTCGTCGAGCTCGGGCTCAGCGGACTGCGCGGCCTCGGCTTCTGCCGCCTGTGCGGCGGCCTCCTCGGCCTCGCGGTCAGCCAACTCCTCAGCATAGGCGCGGCTGCCCAGAACGTCGCTCCCCAGCGCCGCTTCTTCAGCAGCCGTCAGATTGGCGGCACGGCGCTCGGCGGTTGCGCGTTCGTCGGCCAATGCCGCCTCGGCCTTGCGGGCCTGCTCGACCTCATCATTCCAAGGCAACTCCACGCGCTGACGGGCGGCGGCCTCGGGGCTCAGCACCTCGGTATCCAGATAATTCAGCACTTCCTCGACGAGCATCTCGGTCTCGGGGCGCGGAATGAGCACGCCGGGGGCGCACGCGACATCGATCATGCGGAACTGCGTGCTGCCGGTGATGTACTGCAGCGGCTCGCCCTTGGCGCGACGGACCACTGCCGCATGCATGGTCTCGAGCTGCGTGGCGTCGAGCGCCTCGTCCATGCGCATATATAAGTCAATGCGCGCCAGACCCGTGGCGGCGCACAGCAGCCATTCGGCAGAAAGACGGGGATGCTCCTCGCCGCGCTCGGCCAGGTACTCCTTGGTCCACTCGAGACAACGCTTAATGGTCCAGATCTCGTTTGCCATGGGTCCTCCCCTCCTTGGCGCCGGGCGGCGCGCGAACATCGGAGCAGATTGTAAGCGAGGCCAGCGCTTGGCAAAGGACGATTGAAGGCGATTATCGAGAATCAGCCCAGAATTTTGCTTGGAGCCCACCTGAAGTGTTCATTCGTCGACGTCTAAATCTGCATTCGTCAAGCTTTTGGCAAGGTTGACCCAAAACTGACCAATATCTAACCAAGAACTTGCCAAATCACTTGACGCGCGACGCACCAAAAAGGGACCCGCGACTTCTTGGACAATTTTTTGAGCAATATTTTCAATTGCAGATGCACGCCGCTAATTTCTTTGAGCAGGTAGCCGGCTTAATGTCCATCAAAGCCGATTAAATAACATCTCAAAGCAATGTCCCCAACGACTCCCTACGGGTCATTTGACAACCAAGGAAACGCCGATGTTTTGGCAATGCCAGCGAGCGACGTCCGGGGCGAACAAGTTGGCATGAAAAAGGCAAGGCATTGACCTTCTGGTCATGCCTTGCCTTTTGAATGACAAATTGTCGCCCTGGGCGGCGCGCAGCGTCGGCCGGTCCGCCGTTCGGTAGAACGGCGGAACTTAAACTGCCTGTGCCAGCTTCTCGGCTCGCTCGGCGGCGGCGAGGGCCTCGATGACGGTGCCGAGCTGGTCGCCCAGAAGCACGCCGTTGTAGGTGGAGTTGAAGCCGATGCGGTGATCGGTCACACGGTCCTGGGGCTGGTTGTAGGTACGGATCTTCTCGGAACGGTTGCCGTGGCCGATCTGGCTCTGACGCTCGGCACCAAGCTCGGCCTGCTGCTTCTCGAGCTCCATCTCGTACAGACGGGCGCGCAGCATCTGCATGCAGACCTCGCGGTTCTGAATCTGGGAGCGCTGCTCCTGCGACTGCACCACGGTGTTGGTGGGCAGGTGGGTGATGCGCACGGCAGAGTAGGTGGTGTTAACGCACTGACCGCCAGGGCCGGAAGCACAGTAGGTATCGATGCGCAGATCGGACTGGTTAATCTGGACGTCAATCTCCTCGGCCTCGGGAAGCACGGCGACGGTGGCCGTGGAAGTCTGGATACGGCCCTGAGACTCGGTCTTGGGGACACGCTGGACGCGGTGCACGCCGGATTCGTACTTCATGACGGAGTAGACACGGTCGCCCTCGACCTTGAACTCGATGGACTTAAAGCCGCCAGCCTCGCTGGGGCTGGAATCGAGCACGGTGATCTTCCAGCCGCGCGATTCGCAGAAGCGCTGATACATCTTGTACAGATCGCCGGCAAAGATGGCAGCCTCGTCGCCACCGGCGGCGGAGCGAATCTCGACGATGGTGTTCTTGTCGTCGTTGGGATCGCTCGGGATGAGCATGTACTTGATATCTTCCTCGAGCTGCGGGAGCTTTTCCTCGTTCTCGGAGATGTCCATCTGGAGCATCTCCTTCTCGTCCGCATCGCTGGTGTCGCGGAGCATCTCCTTGGCGGCCTCGATGTCATCGAGCGCGCCGATGTACTCACGCGAGGCAGCGATGAGGTCGGACTGGTGTGCGTACTCCTTGTTGAGACGCGTGAACTCCTTGATGTCGGAGGCGACGGCCGGGTCGGAAAGCTTCTTCTCGAGCTCCTCGTAGGCCTTGATGATCTTTTCGAGCTTGTCGCGCATGGCGGGACTCCTTTATGTGCGTGAAGGTGAAAATCGGCAGAGTTGATGGGGCGCGCGGCGCCACTGCGGGGGTAAGCCCAGCTAGAACATGTCGATCTTCAGATACATGCGCATCCCTTCGCGTATGGGGTACATAGTTGCGGTCTAACCCATACATGATAGCGTGCGCAGGCATACCTGCATATAACCCGCACGGAATGTGACACAGGGTCAGTCCGCCAACGTAAGGCTCTACTTTAAGAACATGGCCATATATAACGGAAGCGTCACCTTTTTGCCGTCTCGGCCGACGTTACCGTCTATCAGCTTGTACCCAAGGTTCACGTCCTGCCGCTCGAGCATGTCGTTGAGCGATACCGTAGATCCGCGCGAGGCCTTCACCTCAATGGGCACAACGCTCGCGTCGGGCGAGTCGACGAGAAACTCTATTTCCCTATCGCCCTTCTGCGACCGCCAATAGCGCAGAGCCACACCCCGCGCCGAAAGCATGCAGGCGACCAGGTTCTCGTAGAGGCCGCCTTTCATGGGACCCGCGAGCTTGTTGTTCACCACCGCTTCCAGCATTTCAAAGCCGTACATGGCCATGAGCACGCCCGTATCGGCGGCATAGAGGCGAAACTTCGTCCCATCTTCATAGGCGGCAAGAGGGAATTGGGCGGCGCTCACCGACTGGCACCGTCGCACCATACCTGCTCCCACGAGCCAATCCACGGACGAGCCAAATTTGCGCGCCGTTCCCCTGTTCTCGACCACGGAATACTGGAACTTCGTATTCTCCTTTGCGAGCTGGCGCGGCAACGATTCAAAGCACGCCCGCGCACGCCCGCGCTCGGGGGCTTGCGCGTATCGAGCCACGTCGTCGAGATACGAGGCGAGCAGCCTGCTTTGCTCGTCGAAAGCAACGGCGAAGTTGTCCGTCCGCGCAAAGGCGTCCACCACCGCAGGCATACCGCCGACCGCGAGGTACTCGCGCAGCATCTGCATCATCTTCTGATTCACCGCAACGGGCACGGGCATCAACGACTCATAGTATTCCCGCAAATTGGCGATATCGTCCTCCCCATACCCGCGCGCCCAAAGGTACTCCTCAAAATCGAGGGGGCCCATTTCGACCTCTCGCTCGTACCCAACGGGAATGGAGGCGAGCGCAGCCTCCTCTTTGAACCGAATGCCCAAGAGCGAGCCCGACGCAACGACATCGCACCTGCCGTCGAGAGCGAGATACTTGAGCGCAGCGCGAGCACGTGGGCACTCCTGAATCTCGTCGAGGAAAAGAAGCGTTCGCCCTGGAACAAAGCGCACGCCGGGCACAACGAGCGATATCTGCCGATAGATCGAGTCGGCATCGATTGGGCCATCGAACACCCGCTTAAGGTCCGGTGACCCAATGAAGTCTATGAAGATGAAGCTTTCGTAGTCCTGTCGCCCGAACTCGGCGACGATGTACGACTTGCCAACCTGTCGCGCACCCTTGATAAGAAGGCACTCGGCGCCCTTTTCCGCCCGCCACGAACGGAGGGCATCGAGCATCTTTCGCCTCAGCATACTACGCACCATCCTTCACCTGCGGTTTGTAGCTTTTCAGGATGAATTTTAACAGTTTTTGCAGCTTTTCCTGGTGTACTTGGCCTAGATTTGCAGCTTTTCCGGGTCCAGACGGCTGCTTCGTGCAGCTTTTCCGGGCTTCTAGAGGGCGCGGCGCGTTTAGGAACTGCAGAATCATAATCGCGTGCAAACGGCGGGCTAACATAGCCTTTCACCGAAAAGGGCGGGCGGCCGCGCCCTGCGACCACCCGCCCTCAATCAAAGCCCTTCTCGGCCGCCGCAGCTACCGGTTCCGGCGCCGCAGGATTACGCCTGCGGCGATCAGCACCACCGCGCCGCCCGCGATGCCACCCAGGGCCATCGGCGACAAGCTGGTATCGCCCATATTCGGCAGACCCGGCTTCTCCTCCTTCGGCACCGGCGGCTTGCTCGGAGGATTCGTCGGCGGGTTGACTGGCGG
>CABUBH010000028.1 GCA_902489775.1 uncultured Collinsella sp. | reverse complement strand
GCCGATGCGCGCGTGGGCGCCTGCCCCAAGTGCGGCAAGGACCTGGTTATGAAGACGAGCGCCAAGACCCGCGGCAGCTTCATTGGCTGCATGGGCTGGCCCGACTGCGACGTGACCTATCCGGTGCCGAGTGGCGTCAAGGTAAGCCCGCTCGAGGGCGAGGCCGCCGTGTGCCCCGAGTGCGGTGCGCCGCGCATTAAGTGCCAGCCGTTCCGCCAGAAGGCCTTCGAGATCTGCGTGAACCCCACGTGCCCCACCAACTACGAGCCCGACCTTAAGGTGGGCGAGTGCAAGGTGTGTGCCGAGGCCGGACGCCATGGCGACCTGATCGCACACAAGAGCGAGAAGAGCGGCAAGCGCTTTATCCGCTGCACCAACTATGACGATTGCGGCGTGAGCTATCCACTGCCGGCGCGTGGAAAACTCGAGGCGACGGGCGAGACCTGTCCCGAGTGCGGCGCTCCCATCGTGGTGGTCAACACGGCGCGCGGCCCGTGGCGTATCTGCGTGAACATGGACTGCCCGACCAAGGAGAAGAAGCCCGCCCGCGGCCGCAAGACCACAACCAAGGCGAGCACGGCGAAGAAGACGACCGCTGCGAAGAAGACTTCGACGGCGAAAAAGTCGACTGCCAAGAAGTCGACCACCAAGAAGACGACGGCCAAGAAGGTCGCCGACAAGTAACGGCGCAGTCGAAACATTGCCCAAAAAACGAGCGAGGACCCCGCGATCCTCGCTCGTTTTTTTGACCGGCAGTTAGGGACGTTCTTTTTCTGCCGGCAGTTTAGGAACGTCCCTAACTGCCGGCTCGGGAACGACAAAGCGCTAGTTCACCTCGACAGGCTTGGCGCCGGGATAACGCTCCTCAAAGTCTAGGCGGTACTTATTGTCATTGGTGCCCGCCACGTTGTCGCGCGACAGCGGCGCCACGATCTCATTCTTGTGGTCCGCAGGCTTGGCGTATTTCAGACTGATCTCCCAGGCATCACAGATTGCGTCAATGCGGTGATCCAGGTCGTCGTACAGGGCGATGATGTCCTTCCAGGAGCTGTAGTTTTTGGAGCTCGTCGGGACGTCCAGGTCCTCGACGATGTCGTAATACTGCTCGATGGTGTCCTCCGTGCGCTCGGCGACGTCGGCGAGATTTTGACGGGTGGTTCGATCCTCTTCCAGATAGTTGCCGTTGAAGTTCTGCGCGCAGCCACGGACCTGGCTGTCGAGATCTTCGAGCAGGTCGTAGTATTCGCTCAGGCGACGGTAGAGGTTCTGCTCAGAGAGCGTTGCTTCGCCGCCATCCTCGTCGTCATCGTCATCATCGTCGTACAGGCTGTTGGGATCGCCGAGAGGTTTTAGGTCATCGTCGTCGACGTCATGGTGCAGCTTAGCTACCTCGGCGGTCGTCTGCGTACCGGCGTTGTCGAAAGGCTTGATCACAAAGAAAATGACCAGGGCGATGATGATCGCCACCAGCACAACGATAACGGCGATAAGCGGCCCGGTGCCGCTCTTTTTGGAAGCGGGGGTCTGTGGCGAAGCGGGCGCGTATGCGGGAGCCGGCTGCTGTTGGGGCGAGCCGCTCGCGACGGGTATGCGCTGCGTGGTCTCGACGGCCTCGGTCCTTGCGGCGGGGTCGGGGCTATAGGCGAGGGAGTCGTCCGCCTTGGCTTGCGGCGTATCAAGGGAGCCGGTCTGCTCAAAAGCGGGCTGGCTATCGCTCGCGGCTGTTTGCTCAACGGGTGCACCGCACGAGGTGCAGAACTTGGCATCATCTGCAAGAAGCTTGCCGCACGAGGCGCAATACCGAGACATTGCCACTCCTTTCGCCACATTTCAATGCAATACGACGATTATACCCAGCGTCCAAAACTCCCCATCATAAGTTGCGGTGAAATAGGGAGTGTTTGGCGGCCTCAGGGCTGTAACCACTCCCTATTTCACCGCAACTTTGGAAAGGCACCTTTAGCCATTGGGGACGCGCCGGACGCTGGGGTATCATGGCTTGGTTGGTATATCTGCATTTACGCGCCTTGTAGGAAGGGGCTGCGCCCATGGCTTTTGAGCCTGCTCAACATAGCTTTATCACGCTCGAGGGCGTCGACGGCGCCGGCAAGTCCACGCAGGCGCGCCTGCTTGCCCGCGCGCTCGAACTCGCTGGCTACCAGGTTGTGAGCCTGCGCGAGCCGGGCGGCACCGCCATCAGCGAAAAGATTCGCGCTTTGCTGCTCGACCCCGCCAACACGGCGATGGGAGACACCTGCGAGTTGCTGCTCTACGAGGCGGCGCGCGCCCAGTTGGTGCACGAGGTCATAGCCCCCGCCCTTGCGGCCGGCAAGGTGGTCCTGTGCGATCGCTTCTACGATTCCACGACCTGCTACCAGGCATTTGCCGATGGCCTCGATCGCCAGATGGTGCGCGATGCCAACAGCCTGGCCGTCGCGGGAACGCACCCGGCGCTCACACTCGTCTACCACATCACGCCCGAGCAGGCGGCGCTACGCATGGCAGCCCGTGGCGCGGCGGATCGCATGGAGGCCAAGGGCATGGCATTCCAAGAGCGCGTCTACCAGGGATTTTGCGCCATTGCCGCCGAGGAACCAAACCGCGTAAAGCTCATCGACGCGACCGCGACCGTCGAGGAAGTCTTTGAGAAGACGGTCGAGCAGATTCGCGCGTACGGTCTCGACATTCCGCAAGGCGCCGTCGCCGCCGCGCTTGCCCAGGAGGCTGAGTAACATGGCCCCCGCGCAGACAAGCCTGCTGGCCAAGCTAGACACCCAACAGCGCGTGCGCGACTTTTTGACCAACGCCATCGCAAGCGGCCGTGCATCGCACGCCTACCTGTTCTTGGGTGCGCCCGGTGCCGGTAAGCTCGACGCCGCATGGGCGCTCGCCCAGGCATTCCTGTGCGAGCAGGACGGCTGTGGCTCGTGCGACAGCTGCGTGCGCGTCGCCCGTCATACGCATCCCGACGTGCATTATTACACGCCCGAGAGCGCTACGGGCTACCTCATCGCGCAGACCCGCGAGCTGCTCGACGACGTGCCCTTGGCGCCCATCCGCGCCAAGGCAAAGGTCTACATCATCGACCGTGCCGAGCAGTTGCGCGCCAACACCGCCAACGCGCTGCTCAAAACGCTCGAGGAACCGCCCGAGGGCGTCATGTTCATCCTGTTGGGCACCTCGGCCGACGTGATGCTGCCCACCATTGTGAGCCGCTGCCAGTGCGTGCCGTTTCGGCTGGTGTCGCCCGCTGTGGCCGCGCAGGCCGTGAGCCGCGCCACCGGTCAAGATCCCGCGCGCTGCCGCATGGCCGTTGCCGTGGCGGGCAGCCCCACGCGCGGTATCGAGTTCCTCAAGAGCGCCGAGCGCCAGGACGCCCGTCGCCAGATGGTCCGTACCATCGACTCGCTCATCGCCGCCGACGAGGCCGATGTGCTCAGTCGCGCCAAGTCGCTCATTGTCGCCGTCAAGGCGCCGCTCGCCGAGGTCAAGTCCACGCAGGAAAAGGTGCTCGAGCAAAATGCCGACTACCTGTCGCGTGGAGCATTGAAGCAGCTTGAGGACCGCAACAAGCGCGAACTCAACGCGCGCGAGCGTTCGGGTATCATGGAAGCGCTGGCGAGCGCGCGGACGCTCATGCGCGATGTGCTGCTGACGCTTCAGGATGAGGCGGCAGACGTTGTGAACGAGGACGTGCGCGACACGATCGGGCGGCTTGCCGCGGCGACGAATGTTGCGGGTGCCACCCAGGCGCTCGAGGCGGTTGCCTCCGCTGAGCGCAACATCGCCAGAAACGTTACTCCCCAGCTGGCCATCGAGGTCATGCTGTTCGATATCAGGAAGGCACTGAAATGCCGTTAGTCGTACCCGTTAAGTTTACCTACGCCTCGCGCGACCTGTGGTTCGACCCACAGGATCTGGATATCCTCGAGGCCGATTATGCCATCTGCTCCACCGAGCGCGGAACCGAGATCGGCCTGGTCACGGCCGACCCCTTTGAGGTGCCGCAAGACGAGATCGGTCAGCCGCTCAAGCCTGTGTTGCGCGTAGCGAGCGACATCGACCTGCAGCTTGCCGACGATCTGGCTATCCAGGGTGACGAGGCCATGGTCGACTTCCGCCGCCTGGTCAAGGAGCTCGACCTCGAGATGAAGCCGGTCGGCGTCGAGTACCTGTTTGGCGGCGAGAAGGCTGTGTTCTACTTTGCCGCCGAGGAGCGCGTCGATTTCCGTCAGCTCGTCAAGGACCTGTCCTCGACGCTGCACATTCGCGTCGACATGCGCCAGATCGGCGTGCGTGACGAGACCCGCCTGGTGGGTGGCTATGCCCAGTGCGGTCAGGAGCTCTGCTGCACGCGCTTTGGCGGACAGTTTGAGCCGGTTTCGATCCGCATGGCAAAAGAGCAGGACCTGCCGCTCAATTCGTCCAAAATTAGCGGCGTCTGCGGCCGCCTGATGTGCTGCCTGCGCTACGAGTTCGAGGCGTACAAGGACTTTAAGAGCCGCGCGCCCAAAAAGAAGACACTCATCGATACGCCGCTCGGCAAGGCGCGTATCCAGGAGTACGACACGCCGCGTGAGCAGCTGGTGTTGCGCCTGGAGAACGGCAAAGTCTTTAAGGTCAACCTGGCCGACATGACCTGCTCTGAGGGCTGCAAAAAGAAGGCCGCCGAGCAGGGCTGCAACTGCCGCCCCGACTGCGTGACGCGCGATGTGCTCGAGCGTATCGAGTCGCCCGAGATGCGCCTGGCGCTTATGGAGCTCGACCGCGAGAACGGCGTCGACGTGGGCGATGGCCTGTCGAGCGCCGACCGTCTGGCGGGCACGTCGATGCCCAAGCGCCGCCGTCGCGATGCGGACGCCGATACCCGTGCCGGTCAGAGCCAGGGCGAGGGTCGCGGCCGCGGTAAGGGTCGCGGCAAGGCCGAGGCGCCCGAGGCTGAGGAGGCTGCCGGTGGACGTCGTCGCCGCAAGCGCTCGGGTTCGGGCGATGCCGGCGAGGCCGCTCCCGCAGGCAAGAATTCCCCCCGCGAGCGCGAGGCTCAGCAGCCCCAGCAGCAAAACCGCGGCGGTGGCATGAATCCCACGCGCCGTCGCCGTCGCCATTTGTCGAGCGAGGAGCGTGAGGACGCCTTCCGCGCCGCAGCCGCTCGCGAAGCCGGTGCCGCTCCCAAGGGTGGTTCGGGTTCCGATACGCCTGCCGACAAGGGTGGCAAGCAGCGCAACGATGACGAGCGCATCCCGCGTCCGCGTCGTCGCCATTCCTCGGGCACGCAGCAAAAGCCCTCGGTGCCCTCCGTGGCCGATCAGGTCTCGGATGGCGAGGTCAAGGTCACACGTCGTCGCCCCGGAGATGGCGGAGGGGCGGCTGCCAAGGCCGCGCGCGGCGCTGCTCGCGACGAACGCGAGTCGCGCGAAGATCGTGGTGGCGAGGGTTCGGCCGACCAGGGCCAGAAGCGCCGTCGCCGTCGTCGTTCCCGCAAGCCGCGTCAAGATGGTGGCGAGGGCTCGACCCAAAACTCGTCCGCACCGCAACCGCCCACCGGCGAATAGTGCCCGCAAACGGATTTAACCTGCCTGACCCCAAACGCGTCGGGGTACCATGACGCTGAATCAACAACCCTCCCTGCGACCGAGTGTAGGGAGGGTTGTGTCGTGAAGAGACATTTGGATGTGTTGGGATGCCTGCAAGGTGCTGGCATCCTACCGTTTGCGGACGAATTGTTACCGTTTGCCGAGCAGGCGGCGCACGAGGCGCTTGAGGCGTTGTCGCCCACGCGATGTGCTGGCTGCGAGCGCGCCGGCGCGCTTATTTGCCAAGACTGCCTGGCCGCGCTCGCGCTCATTGACCCACGTTATAGCTGCACCCGATGCGGAGCCCCGTTTGGAGACTTGCTGTGCACCGAGTGCTCGGTCGAGGGTGCGTCTTCGGCGATGGCCGAAGCGCTCGACCGGTGCCTGGCATGTGCCGTTTACACGCATCCGCTCCCGAGGATCATTAAAGCGTACAAAGACGCGGGCGAGCGACGTCTGGCGCCGTATCTGGCAGAGCTGCTATACGACACCGCCTTACATGCCCAGGTCGCGGCACCCGAACGCTACGGCGGTGTGTTGTCCGGCGCCGATGCCGTGGTGTTTGTGCCCGCGACGGCGGCGGCGTTTCGGCGACGCGGTTTCGATCATATGGAAGCCATCGCGCGCCCATTTTGTGAGCTGTCGGGTGTTCCGCTGCTCGACGCCCTCGTTAAGTACGGCCATGGCGACCAGCGTGAACTCGGTCGTGAAGAACGCCGCGAACGCGCCCGAGGCATGTACGAGACGGTTGAGGACGTGCGGGGCCGCCGCCTGCTGCTTATCGACGACGTTATCACCACGGGTGCGACGATGGCAGCGGCTTCGGCGGAACTCAAGCGCACCGGTGCCGCGGCCGTTGATGGCCTCGCTATCGCACGCGTTTGGTAGGGGTGATTCGTGTGGCGGTAAAGATTGAGCGGTGCAACGAGCCGACAGGCGAACAGCTAGCGGCTTCCATAATCCTAACAGGCGCCTCGGCGCTACGCATGATGCGCGCCGAGCGCCGGCAGATGGGCTACATCGGCTGGAAGGACCTTGAGCCCGAGGAGGAGCGCCGCGTGCTGTGTACGTCATCGCCTTCGACCGAGGATATCTATCTTCCCGACCTGGTGCGAATTGGAGCCAAAAGCGGCGAGGTGCAAGAAGATCTGTGCTTGCTGGTGGGATCTGCGGCGCAGCGCCGCCGCATGCCTGGTGTGGGCTGGTCCGTGTGCTCCGGGTTGCCTGCCGGCTCGATTCTAGAGGTGGAACCGGGGGTGTACAGCCTATCTCCCGAGGCCCTTTGTGTTGCCGTCGCCCGCGAGGTCGGCTGTATCCAGGCGTTTGCCCTGGCCCAGGAACTGTGTTCCAAGATTTCACTGAGCGATCGCGGGAAGTATCTGCCTCCCTACACCTCACCTGTTGCGAATAGACTTGTAAAGGACAAGGACCAACCGGCAGACGTGGGCTACTTTGAAGTCGAGCCGGTGTTGACGCCCGATCGCCTGACAGATTACCTCGCGGCATGCAAGGGGAGTGCGGCCAAACAGCTGCTGCGCCTGTGTCCCTACCTGTCAGAAAACCTGCTCTCGCCCATGGAGTGCATCATGCTCGCTCTGTTTTCGCTTCCGTTTTCCTATGGCGGATTTGCCTGCGGTCCCTTTAAGACCGACTACAAGATCGAGTTCGATGACCGCGCGCAGGCAATCTCGGGGATGCCGCATGCAGTTTGCGATGCGTACCAGGAAACAGCCCGGTTTGACCTGGAATACAACGGTGAGCTGAGTCATTCCTCTCGAAGGGGACGTGTCCATGATGAAAAACGCAACACGGGCTTGATTACTATGGGAATCGAGGTCGCGACGGTCAACAACGAAATGCTCTGCGACATGGAAGCGATGGAAGCGCTCGCATGGCGCATCCACCAGCGTATGCGAAAGCGGTACCGGAATCGTGTCGATGCCCGCAGGAAGAAGCAAGAGGCGTTGCTTAACACGCTGCGGGCGTGTTTTGGGCTTAAGCCGGTCTAATTCACGTCGAAAGGAGGAGGGGGGGGGTTAATCATATGCCCTGGCCAAAAAATGGCAAATATGAGTACTGTCACTAAATCAGTAACAGCAAAATCAAAGAATTTAGGACTCGGAGGCGGCGTAAAGAAAGAAGATAATAAACAAACGTAGAATAACTAAGCATCAGATTGGCGACACTAAGCGCAAAATCTGTCCGAGAGGCCAAAATTGCCTGTTACAAAATTGGTAACAGTACTCATATTTGCCGTTTTTTGCACACGGCACCCTGAGACGGGTGCCCCGGAGCTCCTCGTAAGGGAGCTCCGGGCTTCATGGGGACACGAATGGTCCGCTCCGACCTGCAAAATCTGTGCTCACGGTGCGAATGACGCCCCTAACCTTAAACTTTAGCTTGAACTTAGCTATAATGCGCTACGTTCCTGCCAGGCTGTGGTTGCGGACGGACGAAATGTCCATCCTAGTCCAAGACAGACGCGGTCAAAGGGATCCACGTAAGCGACCGCGTGCGCGCGGCGCGATCATGGCGCGTCCTAGATGTAAGCCGCACCGTCCGTTCTACTTTCTTTGGGGCAATACCGCCTCGCGGGCGAGCGGGCCAGTCGTGAAGGTGGCTACGGCCTCCCGAGCAAACACCCCGGTGCGCAAGTGTGGGGTCAAATACCAGGTCAGCTGGTGGGAACACCCGTTATTCCGCGCAACGCACGGATTGTATACGACACAGAAGGCAGGGTAGTGGACATGGTGAGGGGCAGCTTGATGCACGCGGCTCGGTTAGGTGCTGGGACCGCGGCGGTCATTGCCGTATTGGGTTTGAGCGGATGCGCGTTCAATCCACTGTCCACGTTCACGACGCCTACGATTGACCAGATCGAGCGCGAGACCGTTACCCCTACGGTGTCGGACGATGCCCTGGTCACTCCAGGTACCCTGACGGTTGCCCTCGATACCTCCGATGCCCCGCAGGCCATGCAGGGCGCCGATGGTAACCTCACGGGCTACGCGGTCGATGCTGCCCGCGCCCTTGCAAGCCGTATGGGCCTTAAGGTTGCCTTCGTCGATGCGTCTTCTGCCGATTCCGCGCTCGGCGACAAAAAGGCCGACATCTTCATTGGCGACATCAATTCCACGGATGGTGACATCAACACGCTTGGTACTTGCCTGTACGACGCTGCGGCAGTGTTCGGAAAGACGAGCGACGGCGAATCACTGAGCGTTTCCATCGAAACGCTTAACACCGCTACCCTGGGCGTTCAGACCTCCTCGGCCTCGCAGGAAGCGCTCGCCAAGCAGAGTATCACGGCCAACCAAAAGACCTTCTCCAACATCAACGAGTGCTTTGAGGCACTTGAGTCCGGCGAGATCGACTACGTGATTTGCGACTCCACGGCCGGCGGCTACCTTGCGCGCCTGATGAGCCAGATCTCTTATGTCGGCGCGCTCGAGACGCCCTCGACGCTCGGCGTCGCGGGCCTCGCGGCCAACGATGAGCTATGCCGTGCCGTGAGCGATGCCCTCGACGGTATCACGGTCGATGGCACGCTCGAGGCGGTCCACTCCGTCTGGTACGGCACGATGCCCTATGACCTCACCACCAAGACGGTCTCGGGCGCCGACATGCAGTCGTCCGACACCGGATCCAGCGAGTCTGCATCCTCCGATTCGAGCAGCGAGGGTGCAACCTCCGAGGATAAATCGTCCAGCCAGGAGGGCACTATCACCGACGACGACATTAACAAGCTCAATAGCTAGTTATTGCTAGGGGTGGCGTCTCCTATGCGCTAGGAGAGACGCCTCTTCACGGTTTCAACACGCATTGCCGGGCTTTCCCAACAGGGGGGCCCGGCTTTTTCGTTTCCATAAAACCAGCAGGTCAAATACGTTTTTTAGGTGCAAAACCAAAGTCGCCGTCGCCCTCCCATAGCGCACTTTGCCACAGAAAAGTGCGAGACTTCGGTATGCGGTATCAAGCAATCGTTATTCGGGTCTTTAGGAATCCGCGTGATTAAATGCACGGCAATGGGTACATAGCCAGTACAGTAAGTCCCCGAGGCAGATTGGAGCCACGTATGGATATCAAGGTTTCTGGACGCAAGACGACGGTAACCGATGCTCTGCGTGCGCATGTGGATGAGAAGATCGGCGAGGCGCTCAAGGTTTTCGATATCGAGCCCATGACAGTCGACGTTGTGCTTCGTTATGAGAAGAACCCCTCGAACCCCAACCCGGCAATCGTCGAGGTTACGGTTCGTGCCCGCGGTTCGGTGATTCGCGTTGCCGAGCACGGTGCAGATATGTACGCCGCCATCGACCTCTCCGCCGATAAGGTCACTCGCCAGCTGCGCAAGTTCAAGACCAAGGTCGTGGACAACCGCCAGGGCGGTGCCAGCGCGGCGGATGTCGCACCGGTCGAGCGCGTCGAGGATCTGGCCGACCTGCTGCTGCCCGAGGAGGAGGACGACCTGCTCGTCCGCGAGAAGGTCATCGATGTCACCCCGATGACTGAGGAGCAGGCGCTGGTGCAGACCGATCTGCTGGGCCACGACTTCTACGTGTTCGAGAACGCGACAACTGGCCTCATCAATGTGGTGTATCACCGTAAGAATGGTGGATATGGCATCATCAAGCCCCGCATCGAAACACTTGACGAGTAAAATACGTTAACTTGCATGAGTTAACGGTTGGCGGCCATCCCATGCGGGTGGCCGCCTTTTTACGTAAGGAGTCGCTTTGATGGACAAGGCCGCATCCGCCGGTCATTCGGACCGTTGCCGCATCGTCGTCGATACCTGCTGCGACTTTAGCCCCGAGGTCGCCGCGAACCTCGATGTCGATATCCTGGGTTTCCCCTTCATTATCGATGGCGAGGAGCGCACGGATGACATCTGGTCGAGCATCACGCCCAAGGAGTTTTACGACCGCATGCGCGCCGGTGCCCGCGTGTCCACCTCGGCTGTGTCGCTCGGTCGCTATATTGAGTTCTTTACCGAGTGCGCCAAAGAGGGTACGCCCACGGTCTACCTGTGCTTTACCTCGGCGCTGTCGTCGAGCTACAACTCCGCGTGCCAGGCGGCGGATGCCGTGCGCGCCGAGTATCCCAACTTTGAACTCTACGTGGTCGACAACGCTCTGCCCTGCGCGACCGGCGCGCTCTTGGCGCTCGAGGCCGTGCGCCAGCGTTCGGCGGGACTGACCGCCAAGCAGCTGGTCGACTGGGCAAACGAGGCCAAGACTTATGTCCACGGCTACTTTACGCTCGAGAGCTTTGACGCGCTGGCTGCCGGCGGCCGCATTCCGCCCGCGGCGGCGCAGCTCACGGCAAAGCTCGATGTCAAGCCCGAGCTCTCCTACGACCTGGCCGGCTCGCTGTCGCTGATTGGCGTCAACCGCGGCCGCAAGAAGGCGCTCAAGTCCATCCTCAAGTCGTTCCGCGAGAACTACGTGCCCGATCGCACCATGCCCATCGCCATCATGACGGCCGATGCCGAGAAGGACGGCGACTGGCTCGAGGCCGCCATCCGCAAGGAGGAGGGCTGCGCCGACGTCACGATCATTCGCAGCTCCGTGGGCCCCACCATCGGCTCGCACGTGGGCCCCGGCATGGTGGCTTGCGCGTTTTGGGGCAAGAACCGTGCCGAGAAAGCCTCGCTTTCCGACCGCATCGCCCGCCGTGTGCGCGGTCAGTAGGCAAGTAACGCGGCCGTAATCGATCCCAGCTCACTGCCCAAACGCTGGCATCGAGTATTCAACCTGGTAACAACACCCAACCCAAAAGGAAAAGTTTCATGGCAAACAAGCTCTCCGTCGCATTTATCGGCACCGGAATCATGGGTGCCCCCATCGCCGGCCACATTCTGGACGCTGGCTATCCCGTCACGGTCAACAACCGCACCAAGTCCAAGGCTGCAGCGCTCGTTGAGCGCGGTGCCGTCTGGGCCGATACGCCGGCAGATGCCGTGGCGAACGCCGATGTCGTCTTTACCATGGTGGGCTATCCCTCCGAGGTCGAGGAGCTATACCTGGCGGGCGACGGTCTGCTCGCGTGCACTAAGCCCGGCGCGGTCCTGATCGACCTTACCACGAGCTCGCCCGAGCTGGCGCGCGACATTGCCGAGGCCGCCCAGGTTTCCGGCCGCATGGCGTTTGACTGCCCCGTCACCGGCGGTGAGTCGGGAGCTATCGCCGGCACGCTCACGGCTATCGTGGGCGCCACCGAGAACGACATCGCGCCGGTCCGCGACATCCTTGCCACCTTTGCGGCCAACATCTGCTGCTTCGACGGCGCCGGCAAGGGCCAGGCTGCCAAGCTCGCCAACCAGGTGTCGCTGGGCGCCTGCATGGTCGGCATGGCAGACGCCATGGCATTTGCCGAGCTGAGCGGCCTTGACCTGGAGAAGACCCGTCAGATGATCCTGGGCGGTACCGGCAAGTCCGGCGCCATGGAGAGCCTGGCTCCCAAGGCGCTCGACGGCGACTACAAGCCCGGCTTTATGGTCGAGCACTTCATTAAGGACCTGCGCTTGGCGCTCGCCTATGCCGACGACCGCGAGCTTGCGCTGCCCGGCGCCGACGTGGCCTTTACGCTCTACGATATGCTCGACGCCATCGGTGGCGCCAAGCTGGGCACCCAGGCCATCACGGTGCTCTACAAGGAGGAGGCCGACGCCATCGCCGCCGGCCTGGACTGGTCGCAGTATCGTCCCGAGGAGCACGGTGCCCACGAGGAAGGCTGCGGTTGCGGCGAGCACGGCGACGACCATGAGTGCGGTTGCGGTCACCATCACGGCGAGGACCACGAGTGCTGCGGCGGTCACGGCCATGACGACGGCCATGAGTGCTGCTGCGGCCACCATCACGGGGAGTAGCGCCCATGAGCTGGACGTTCGTGGTACTAGCGCTGGTGCTCTTTCTCTTTGCGATCTACATTGGCTTTTTGTGCGGCCAGTGGGCCTGCGAAAAGCGCGTGATCACCAAGCGCGACTACTGGATCGCCAATTTTGCAGGAGCGGCGGCAGTCGTCCTGCTGACCTGGGTGTTCTCGCTGTTCCCGCTGGTGCAGTTTGCGCCGATCGGCTGGCTCGGCGGCTTTATCGCCGGTCTTAAGATGAGCTTTGGCGAGTCCGTCGGTCCGTGGCGCAAGCACGACGAGGTCTTTAACGTCAACAAGGCTCATCGCGCCGCCGCCGACGCGGGCGACGCTGAGGAACGCCGCCGTGCGCGTCGCAATGGCGCGGCCGACCGACAGCTCATCTCGGTCACCGATGACAGCAAGGGTGCTGGCAAGCACGCTAAGAAATAGTAAGAAGAGGTAACTATGGCAGAAAACAAAGACGAACAGCTCACCGACGAGGAGCTGGCACAGCTCCAGCTGGCAGAGGAGAACGAGAACGCCGTCGACCGCCTGGTCAAGGAGCTCGGCTGCCCTACGCGCCGCATCCGCCAGTTTGCCGCCCGCGTGCTGCACCTGCTTGCCGAGCGCGATCCGCAGCGCGTCGTGCCCTGCGTGCCCGCGCTGATCGAGGCGCTCGACCGCCCCGAGGCTCAGACCCGCTGGGAGGCCCTCGATGCCCTGACGGCGCTCGCCACTACCTGCCCCGAGCAGCTGGGCGATGCCTTTGAGGGAGCCGAGACTGCACTGTTCGACGAGATCTCCTCCACGCTGCGCTATGCCGCCTTCCGCCTGCTGTGCGTGTGGGGTGCCACGAGCGTCGAGCGTTCGCGCGAGGCTTGGCCCATCCTGGACGAGGCCATCCAGTGCTACCACGGCGACCTTGAGTATCGCGACATGCTCGGTTGCCTGTACGAGTTTTGCCAGGGCGAGATCGACGCCGAGGTTGCCGAGAAGCTCGCGCTGCGCCTTAAGTTCGACGCCGAGAACGGCAAGGGCAGCTATCTCAAGGCCCGTTCGAGCGAGATTTGCGAAATGCTTGTTAAACGTTTTGGCCTGGATCTCTCCAAAAAGAAGAAGCGTACTAGCGTTAAAAAAGCTGACGACGCCGAAGACGAGGAGTAACAGATTATGGCGCACGATGTAGTCCTGATTCCCGGTGACGGTATCGGTCCCGAGATTACGCAGGCCATGCGCCGCGTGGTCGAGGCCGCCGGTGTCCAGATCAACTGGAACGTCCAGGAGGCCGGCGCCGGCGTCATGGACGAGTTTGGCACGCCGCTGCCCCAGCACGTGCTCGATGCGGTCGCCGAGACCAAGGTTGCCATCAAGGGTCCCATCACCACGCCGGTCGGCACGGGTTTCCGCAGCGTCAACGTGGCCCTGCGCAAGCATTTTGACCTGTACGCCTGCGTGCGCCCCTGCCTGTCGCAGCCGGGCGACGGCTCGCGCTTCCGCGACGTTGACCTGGTCATCGTGCGCGAGAACACCGAGGACCTCTACGCTGGCATCGAGTTCGATGAGGGCGCTGCCGAGGTCGAGGAGCTCTCGCAGCTCGTCGAGCGCTCGGGCCAGAAGACCTTCGCCGCCGATTCCGCGATCTCGATCAAGCCGATCTCCATCGCCAAGAGCCGCCGTATTGTGGAGTATGCCTTTGAGTATGCCCGTCGCTGCGGCCGCAAAAAGGTGACGGCCGTGCACAAGGCCAACATCATGAAGGCGACCGACGGCCTGTTCCTACGCGTTGCGCGCGAGGTGGCCGCCAACTATCCCGATATCGAGTTCAACGACAAGATCGTCGACGCCACCTGCATGGGCCTGGTCCAGAACCCCAACGACTTCGATGTCCTGGTGCTGCCCAACCTGTACGGCGACATCGTGAGTGACCTGTGCGCCGGCCTGGTGGGCGGTCTGGGCATGGCCCCCGGCTCCAACATCGGTGCCGACTGCGCCATCTTCGAGGCAACGCACGGCTCCGCACCCGATATCGCAGGCAAGGATATAGCCAACCCCACGGCCGAGATCCTCTCTGCTGCGATGATGCTCGATCACCTGGGCGAGAACGATGCTGCCAATCGCATTCGTGCCGCCGTATCTGCCACGCTCGACGAGGGCGAGCAGGTTACCGGCGACGTGCGTCGTGCCCAGACCGGCTCCGTTGAGGGCGCTGTGGGCACGCAGGCCTTTGCCGATGCCGTTATCGCGCACCTGGCCTAAGGCATGCACACTGCAAACGCCTAAATAGTACTTAAGTGTTTGCGTATAACCTGAGAATCAATACGCCCGGCGCTCTGTCGGGCGTATTCTATTGCGGACTATGTTTCCTAACAAGGAGTAACTGATATGGGTCTGATTCAAAAGAAGGACGAGAAGGACGAGATCGACGGCATCCAGATCATCGAGCGCGGCGAAGGCCCCGACGGTGACGAGGACGAGAAGATCGACCTGGTCGCCGGTACGTCTGCCGAGCACATTGCTGCCGGTACGACGGCCGAGGAGGAGGACGCTCGCCTGGAGGCTCAGATTGCCGCGGATGCCGCTGACGAGAATCTGATGCCCGAGGAGCAGGATGAGGACGACGACTCCGACGAAGGCGATCATGCATCCAAGCACAAGAAGACGATGATCGCCGCCTTTGTGGTTGCCATCGTGATCGCTGCCGTGGTCGGCTTCTTTATCGGCAATGGCGGCTTTGGCGGCAAGGGTGTCGGCTCGTCGACCCTGACCGAGGACCAGCTCGATTCGACCGTGGCAAGCTACAGCTACAACGGCAAGAAGAGCGACATCACTGCGCGCGAGGCCATCGAGAGCCAGTACAGCCTCGACACCGTCAAGGATGACGACGGCAACTACACCGCTCCGTCTGCTGACGTTATCCTGTCCTACGTGCGCAACCAGATTCTGCTCGACGCTGCCGAGGACGAGGGCGTTACCGTCTCTTCCAAGGAGATGAAGCAGTACGCCGAGGATTCCATCGGCACTTCCGACTACAAGACCATGGCCACGCAGTACGGCGTGTCCAAGGACCAGGCCAAGCAGATCGTCCGCCAGTCCGCGACGCTGCAGAAGCTCTACAAGAAGAAGGTGGGCGACGCCTCTGCAAGCATGCCGACCGCTCCGACTGAGCCTGCCGACGGCAACGAGGAGACCGCGAGCAAGGATTACGCCGACTACATCATCAACCTTGCCGGCGACGAGTGGGATAGCTCGAAGGGCACCTGGAAGGACGAGGACGGCACCTACGCCAAGGCCTTCGCCGACGATGCCTTTACCGCCGATAGCGCTACCTACAAGCAGGCCATGACCGCCTACTACACCGCTTATCAGCAGTATTCCTCGCAGGCTTCAAGCGCCAGCTCCAAGTGGACCGAGTACGCTAACGGCCTCTACGCCAAGGCCAATATCAGCATCTACGGCCTGTTTGCGTAAGGTTTGCCTGCACTACTGCGCGTTAACCGATCACCTGATTAAGCCCGCTAGAACGGACAACGTTCTAGCGGGCTTTTTTGTTGCCGAAACCACTAGGGTGGGACTCGCGCCCGCGCAAGCGCTCTATCGTGTTTCCCAAATTCTTCTGGGAAAACAGCTGCAAACGATTACAAGTAACCGGTGAACGGTCGAAAACTACCGTTCACCGATAATCTCAAAACTGGTTCTAACTGGTATTAAGTCAAAAAGACCAATTCACATATCTTCACAATGACCTGCAATTTTTCTACACGCTATTTTTAGCCGCCCTGCGTTGTTTAGACACAGGAAAAGTTTCGATCTTTTGCCAAAGCATTTCGAAACGGTTTCAAAACCGCAGGTAGAAGTGTTAACGAGCGGTAAACGGTCGATTTATCGCCGTGAGCGGTGCAAAAACGTTTTACCGTATGAATCAACGAAAGCAACCTCTTCTGTGGTGATATAGTGGCAACAACACGTCACGTGGTTACTACCAGTTGAGAGACCACTGGTCTTCAAAGAACGCTTTCCAAGAAGCTTTAAGGGCGAGCGCCCGCTGGCTTTCGAAAACCATCGGACTCAGATCGTACACACCTTCGGAAGGGAAATTTGAATGGTTGGCTTTATTCTTACCGGTCATGGACAGTTCGCACCCGGCCTTGCAAGCGCTATCGCTATGGTTGCCGGCGACCAGCCTGCTTTTACCGTCGTTCCTTTTGAGGGCGACCAGGCTGCATCCTACGGTGAGGATCTCCGCGCTGCTATTACCGCCATGCGCGAGGAGTGCGATGGCGTGCTCGTCTTTACCGACCTGCTTGGCGGCACCCCGTTTAACCAGTCGATGATGATTGCCCAGGATGTCGACGACGTCGAGGTTCTGACTGGTACCAACCTTCCCATGGTTATTGAGCTTCTGTTCCTCCGCGGCAATGCCACGCTCGCCGAGCTTGGCGAACAGGCCGTGACCGTTGGCCAGACGGGCATCACCGCCCAGACGGTCGCATCCGTTGCCGGCTCCGAGGAAGAGGATATCTTCGGCGACGAGGACGGCATCTAATGGCCGATTTCGGAGCCAGCGTACTGAGCTCCTCGGTCGCTCTTTTGGGTCTGCTCGTCATCATGGGTGTGATTTACACCATCTGGTCTCAGATCAACATGAAGAAGAAGCAGAAGTACTTCAAAGAGCTGCACACCGAGCTCAAGCCGGGTCAGGAGGTCCTTTTCGCCGGCGGTATCTACGGAACCGTCAAGGGCATCGAAGGCGATAAGGTCCAAATCAAAGTCCGATCCGGTGCCGTCGTAGATGTTTCGCGTTACGCGATTCAGGAGATCAAGTAACTGTCGTCAGCAATCAACGAAAGGAAGCTGATCAACATGGCAGAACCCAACATTCTTCTTACCCGCATCGATAACCGACTGGTTCATGGTCAGGTTGCCACCCAGTGGAACTCCACCCTGGGCTCCAACCTCATCCTCGTCGCCAACGACGACGTGTCGACCAACACCATGCGCCAGAACCTCATGAAGATGGCCGCTCCCACCGGCGTCGCTACGCGTTTCTTCTCCCTGCAGAAGACCATCGACGTCATTGGCAAGGCGAGCCCGCGCCAGAAGATCTTCATCGTGGCCGAAACACCGGAAGACGTGCTTACGCTCGTCAAGGGCGGTGTGCCTATAAAGAAGGTAAACATCGGCAACATGCACATGTCGGAAGGAAAGCGCCAAGTCGCCACCTCCGTCGCAGTTAACGACGAGGATGTCGCTGCGTTTAAAGAGCTGCAGGAATTGGGGGTGGAGTTGGAGATCAGGCGCGTTCCGAGCACGCCTGTTGAGGACACGAGCAAGCTCTTCTCGTAATCCTCGTGATCCACGTTGTCGGGAGTGAAACCCTGACATTCTGTACGTGAAATCCAAAGTGCGTACATACATTTTGAAAGGAGGAGCAAGATGGAATACACGATCTTCCAGGTCGCTCTGGTCTTCATCGTCACGTTCGTCGCGGCAATCGACCAGTTTAACTTCCTCGAGTCTCTCTATCAGCCCATCGTCACCGGCGCCGTCATCGGTCTTATCCTTGGCGACCTCAACACCGGTCTTCTCGTGGGTGGTACTTATCAGCTCATGACGATCGGCAACATGCCGATCGGAGGTGCTCAGCCGCCTAACGCTGTTATCGGCGGCATCATGGCAGCCATTCTCGCTATTGCTACGGGCCTCGAGCCCAACGCGGCAGTCGGCCTTGCCATTCCGTTCGCTCTGCTTGGTCAGCTCGGCGTTACCCTGGTCTTCACGCTTATGTCGCCGCTCATGTCCTCCGCGGACAACATGGCTCACAACGCTGACACCAAGGGTATCGAGCGTCTGAACTACTTCGCCATGGCTCTGCTCGGCCTGATCTTCGCTGTCGTCGTCACCCTGTTCTTCATCGCTGGCGCTACCATCGGTCAGACCATCGCTTCCGCCATCCCGACCTGGCTGCAGACCGGTCTCTCCGCTGCAGGCGGCATGATGCGCTTCGTCGGCTTCGCCGTCCTGCTCAAGGTTATGATGAACCGCGATATGTGGGGCTTCTTCCTCATGGGCTTTGGCCTCGCGCTCATCACCGTTGCCAACGATTCTCTGGCAACCCCTGCCCTGCTCATCCTCGCTCTCATCGGCTTCGGCATCGCTTTCTGGGACTTCCAGCAGCAGACCGAGCTGAAGGGTGCAGCTGTTTCTGACGGAGGTGACTTCGAAGATGGCATCTAATGAGTATGTGATCCCGGAGCACTACGAGGATCTCACTCCTGCTCCGCAGCTCGACCAGAAGACCCTCAACAAGATGGCTTGGCGCTCCTGCTTCCTGCAGGCATCGTTCAACTACGAGCGCATGCAGGCCGCTGGCTGGCTCTACTCCATCATCCCCGGTCTGGAGAAGATCCACACCAACAAGAACGACCTCGCGGCTTCCATGAGCCACAACCTGGAGTTCTTCAACACCCACCCGTTCCTCGTCACCTTTGTTATGGGCATCGTGCTTTCGCTCGAGCAGAACAAGGTTGACATCCCCACGATTCGCGCCGTCCGCGTCGCCGCAATGGGCCCGCTCGGTGGTATCGGTGACGCCCTGTTCTGGCTGACGCTCGTGCCTATCACGGCCGGCATCACCTCCAACATGGCCATCAATGGCAACGCCGCTGCGCCGATCATCTTCCTGGTGATCTTCAACGCCGTCCAGTTCGCTCTGCGCTTCTGGCTCATGAACTGGTCCTACAAGCTTGGCACCAGCGCTATTGACGCTCTGACCGCCAACATGCAGGCCTTCACGCGTGCTGCTTCCATCATGGGCGTCTTCGTCGTCGGTTGCCTGGTCGTCA
This sequence comes from uncultured Collinsella sp., assembly GCA_902489775.1. Lineage (GTDB taxonomy): Bacteria > Actinomycetota > Coriobacteriia > Coriobacteriales > Coriobacteriaceae > Collinsella. The sequence goes on along the minus strand of CABUBH010000028.1, from coordinate 7,514 downwards.
CCATGGGTGGCACCCAGATCAACCTCCAGATCCCCAATGGCACCACCCGTGGTCTCTCCGCTACTACCGTGATCGTCTCCGAGAAGGAGGCCGAGAACTTCACCGGTATGGAGGGCATCGATACCGAGACCGCTGAGGCCGGTACCATCGCCATGACCGATGAGGACGGCAACGCCCTCACCGCTTCCGATGCCGACGGCAACGCTGTCGAGTGCGGCGTCACCGATCTGGGCAACGGCATGGAGTCCGTTACCTACGGCACCGTCACCGAGGATCCGGTCAACTTCTCTGTTGCCGACACCCTCAACACCATCGTCCCGAAGCTCGTCCCGCTTATGCTTACGCTGCTGCTTTACTACATGTTCGCTAAGCACAGCTGGACCCCGACCAAGGGCATTCTGCTGCTCTTCGTCCTCGGCATCCTGGGCGCTGGCCCGCTTGGTCTCTGGCCGAGCATCTGGTAAGGCTCTAGCTTGAGGGGTGTGTCCCTACGCGGCTCACACCCCGACCCCTTAAGCCATGTGTATGTTAAAAGCCGCGTGCTCGAAAGAGCGCGCGGCTTTTGTTTTCTTGTTGATTCGGGTGTGGCAGACAGATAATGCTAGACACCCAAGGTAGTAGCCGAGTTTGAGAAAATGGGAGGATAGGATGGCGATCGGAGCGCGTAAGCAACCGCTGTACGATCAGCTGGTCGATATTCTGACCGAAAAGATCGACCATGAATATCGCGCCGGTGACATGATTCCTTCCGAGCGCGAACTATCGGAGCGCTATGGTCTCTCGCGCACTACGGTACGCCTGGCTCTGCAGGAACTGGAGCGTTTAGGATTGGTGGTTCGGCAGCACGGTCGCGGTACCTTTGTGACCGACCGTTCGGCAAAGGCAACCAATCTTATGCAGTCCTACAGCTTTACCGAGCAGATGCGCGCGATGGGTCGCGACCCCGAGACCACGATTCTCGAGTTTTGCGAGATGGAGGCCGATAAGAATCTGGCCGAGCATATGGGATTGCGTATCGGCGATCGCATTTTTAAGCTCAAGCGCCTTCGTTCTGCCGACAACATGCCCATGATGGTCGAACGCAGCTATCTACCAGTTCGTCAATTTTTGTCCCTAAAGCGACCGCTGCTGGAGCGTAAGCCGCTTTACGATGTGATTGAGCAAGACTTTCAGCAAAAGATACGCGTGGCCGAGGAGGAGTTCTATGCGAGCATAGCCCGTCCCACCGACGCTCACCTTTTGGGAATTGTCGAGGGCTCGCCTGTGCTCGATTTGGTCAGGACTACGTATAACGAGTCAAACGAGGTTGTGGAGTATACACTCTCGGTTGCTCGTGCCGATCAGTTTAAATACAAGGTTTACCACCAGCGTAGCGACTAGTGTTCGCATCGTTTCCATATGATGATTCTTTGCATTTAACTGGTTACTACCAGATAACCAACTGAAGTGTATAATTGCACGTCAGAGGATTACTTCTAGAGAGAGGTATTAGAAATGTTCGAGAAGAGTGTCGAGGAGCTCACCGAGCTCGGCGCCCAGATCACCACGGCCGAGATTGCTCAGCAGCCCGAGCTTTGGCGTGATACGCTCAACATCTATCGCGAGAACAAGGAGGCCATCGAGGCCTTCCTGGCCGAGGCTCGCGCTATGGGCGAGGGTCGTCTGTCCGTTGTCTTCACTGGTGCCGGTACGTCCGACTACGTTGGCGATACTTGCGCCCCGTACCTGCGTCACGCTGGCAACACTGATCTCTACGACTTTAAGCCCATCGCCACGACCGACATCGTGAGCGCCCCGCGTGACTTCCTGCGCGCCGAGGATCCCACGCTCGTGGTTTCCTTTGCCCGCTCTGGCAACAGCCCCGAGAGCCTTGCCGCCGTTGCCGTTGCCAAGGAGCTCGTCCACAACGTCAAGTTCCTCAACATCACCTGCGCTCCCGAGGGCAAGCTCGCCGTCGAGTCTGCCGATGATCCCAATGCGCTGACGCTGCTCATTCCGCGCGCCAACGACAAGGGCTTCGCCATGACCGGTTCTTATTCCTGCATGACCCTGCTCTCCACCCTTATTTTCGACACTGCCTCTGACGAGCAGAAGGCCGAGTGGGTCGAGACCATCGCCAAGATGGGCGAGGAGGTCATCTCCCGTGAGCCCGAGATCGCCGATTACCTGGCTGGCGACTTCAACCGCGTGACCTACTTGGGTTCTGGCTCCTTTGGTGGCCTTGCCCAGGAGAGCCAGCTCAAGATCCTCGAGCTCGCTCACGGTCTGGTCGCTACTTCCTACGACACCTCCATGGGCTATCGTCACGGACCTAAGTCCTTCGTCGACGATAAGACGCTCGTCTTCGTGTTCGTCAACAACGACGCCTACACCCGTCAGTACGATATCGACATCCTCAACGAGATCGGTGGCGACGAGATCGCTCGGCACACCATCGCCGTTCAGCAGGAAGGTGCCACCGTCTATGAGGGTGAGTCCTTCACCTTTAAGGGCTACGAGGCACTTCCCGAGGGCTACCTTGCTCTGCCGTTCGTGATGTTTGCCCAGGCTATCAGCCTGCTCAACTCCGTGCGCGTGGGCAACACGCCCGATACGCCGAGCCCCACCGGCACGGTCAACCGCGTGGTTAAGGGCGTGACGATTCACCCCTTCACCGCTTAATCGCGTCCCCCTGTAAGGGCGCCCGTCCGCTCATAACGGCGGGCGGGCGCTTTTTGTTTTTACATGGACCGGGTATAAGCATCACTACAGTCAACTGCTTTAGAAGCAAGGAGTGCATATGAGCACGTACGCAATTAAGGCTGACAAGTTCTTCTTGCCGGCAGGCCCGCAACTGGGCGGCTATCTTATGGTCGAGGATGGCGTCTTTGGCGCCTGGCAGGCCGACGAGCCCTCTTGCGAGATTAAGGACTACACGGGATCGTGGATCGCACCGGGTATGGTCGATACTCACATCCATGGCTTCTACAACCACTCAACTACCGATAACGATCCCGAGGGCATCGATATCAGCTCGACCGAGCTCGCCCGTCGCGGCACCACCAGCTGGCTGCCCACGACGTTCACCGATGGCGTCGAGCAGATCAAGGACGCCTGCGCCGCCATCGCTCAGGCGGACGAGGGCCGCGGCCCCGACTTCTGCGGTGCTCGCATTCAGGGCATCTACCTGGAAGGCCCCTTCTTTACCATGAAGCACGTGGGTGCGCAGAACCCCGCTTACCTGATCGATCCCTCCGAGGAGGTCTTCGATCAGTGGCAGGAGGCTGCGGGTGGTCGCATCGTTAAGAGCGCCATGGCGGCCGAGCGCGACGGTGCCGCTGCTTATGCGGCTGCTCTGAATGCCAAGGGTGTGGTGACCAGCATCGGTCACTCCGACGCCACCTACGATGAGTGCATCGCCGCCATCAACGCCGGTGCCAGCTGCTTTACGCATACCTATAACGGTCAGCGCGGGCTGCATCACCGTGAGCCCGGTGTCGTGGGCGCTGCCATGTCCACGCCCGAGACCTACGCCGAGATCATCTGTGACGGCAAGCACGTTAACCCTGCCGCCATCAAGGCGCTGCTGCAGGCAAAGGGCTGGCAACACACGGTGCTCATCACTGACTGTCTGGGCTGCGGCGGCATGCCCGAGGGCAGCTACACCAGTGGTGGCATGGACGTCATCATGAAGGACAACCTGTGCTGGCTCGCCGACGGCAAGAGCATTGCCGGCTCGGTGCTCACGCTTGCCCAGGGCGTCAAGAACATTGTCGATTGGGGCATCGCCAGCGCCGATATCGCCATTCGCATGGCAACCGAGGTGCCGGCACGCTCCGCGCACATCGAGGATAAGTGCGGCAGCATCATGCCGGGTCGCGACGCCGACTTTGTCGTGTTCGACCATGAGCTCACCCTCGTCGAGACGTATGTTGGCGGCCAGAGCGTCGGCAACGCCTTTACCGAGTAACGATAGAAAAAGACGGCGGGCCCGAATCTGCTCGGACCCGCCGTATGGGTTAAATGCTCAAAAGCACCTTCACAGTTACAGCTTGTTAGCGATCTTCTTTGCCGTGCGCTTAACGCCGGCCACTAGGCCTCCTGCAGGATGCTCCTTCTCGTATGCTAGGCGCTTCTCGCGCTTGGCGTACTCTTCGACGATGATATCGCCATATTCGTCTTCGATCTTGTCGAAGAAGTCGACGGCGCCCTTAATTTCCTCAGCGGTCGGGTGTCCCTTTTGGACACCGCCGGCGAGCTTGAACGGCCCCCACGTATCAAAGCCGGGGCAGCCGTAGACACCCATAAAGATGGCCTGCCTCATGCGGCAGATGCCATCGATATCCTTGCCGTACCACTTGTTTTTGCCACCGTAGGTCATAAGGCCAAACACCTTGTCCTGCGGCTGCAGCACGTTCGTGAGCACGCGTGCCATGTCCTTGTCGATCTCGGAGTAATAGATGCCCGTGGCGACACCGATCAGATGATATTCGTGCAGGTTGGGATACTCGTTTTTACCGAGTGACTTCACATCGAGGGTATCGATCTCGGGGTGCGCCTCGACGATGGCGTCCACGAGCTTTTTCGTATTGCCGTGATGGCGCGAGGCGTAGAGGATGATGGTTCGCATAAGAAGGCCTTTCAGCTGTAATTGCATCAATGTCTGTATGGTACCCCGTTGCATGGCTGGGATACCGGACGCATCGATGAACGTGCGGGTTTGTCCTTTGATTAGGGCCGAGACGGGTACTTGCGAGCAAAAAGCAGTTGTTCGAAAGGATGGGCAATGGAATACGCTCTCTCCAACGATTCGATTTCTATTAAGGTGTCCACGGCTGGTGGTTCGTTTACCTCGATTGAGGCTGGCGGTCGCGAGTACTTGTGGCAGGGCGATCCCGCCGTGTGGTCTGGCCAGGCACCGATTTGCTTCCCGATTTGCGGAGGCTTGCGCGACAACAGCGCCATGACGTTTGCCGGGCATCATGTAAAGCTCGCTCGCCATGGGTTTGCGCGCAAACAGGAGTGGAAGCTGTTGAGCCAGAGCGAGAACGAGCTGGCGATGTGCCTGGCTTCGGAGGATAACGCCGCGCTGCTGAGCGATTATCCGTACCCGTTTAAGCTTGTCGCTCGTTATACGCTCGAGGACGCTGCTGTACGCGTCTCCTATGAGGTGACCAACGAGGGAACCGAGGACATGCCGTTCTTTATCGGCGGTCATCCCGGCTTTAGGTGTCCGCTCGATGAGGGCGAGGCCTATACGGACTACGAGCTGCGCTTTGAGAAGGACGAGGCTGCTGAGCTTTGCACTGCCGTCCCCTCGACTGGCTTGATTGACGTGACCAATCGCTCCAAGAACCCCATGGTGGGAAAGATGCTGCCTCTGTCACATGAGCTCTTCGATTTTGCGGAGACCATCTTTGACGTGCTCGAGAGCCGTCAGGTCACGCTTTCCAAAAAGGGCGAGGACAAGGGCGTCCGCCTGAGCTTTGAGGGCTTCCCATATCTCATTGTGTGGAGCAAGCCCGAGGGCGATTTTGTGGCGGTTGAGCCCTGGGGCGGCCTTTCGACCTGCTCCGATGAGGACGACGTGCTTGAGCATAAGCGCGGCTGCCTTGTCGCCAAGCCCAAGGAGACCGTCGTTCGCTCGTTCACGATTGAGATTCTGTAATTCCGTTTTGTCGACTCGTATCGCGAGGCACAAGGAGCCTGCGAGATAAGGAGCTAAAAATGATCCTCACCGTTACGATGAACCCGTCTGTCGATACGCGCTATCAGCTCGATGAGCTCGTTATCGACGACGTCAACCGTGTGACGCCCGAAAAGACCGCTGGCGGCAAGGGCCTCAACGTGGCCCGTGTGCTGGGTCAGCTGGGCGACGACGTTGTGGCAACAGGTCTGCTCGGCGGCCACATGGGCGCCTACATGGCTGAGCTCATGGACGCCAACGGTATTAACAACGACTTTGTGCCCATCAAGGGCGAGACTCGCATTTGCCTCAACATCCTCCACGCCGGCAACCAGACCGAGCTGCTCGAGAGCGGCCCGACGATTGCCCCCGAGGAGCTCGATGCCTTTACTGCCAAGTTTACCGAGCTTGCGAGCAAGGCCGCTGTCGTTACCATCTCGGGTTCGCTACCCCGCGGTGTCGAGGCAGACTACTATGCCAAGATCACGGGCATTGCCGAGAACGCCGGTGCCAAGGTGCTGCTCGATACCTCGGGTGCTTCGCTCGAGGCCGCCCTTAAGTCCGAAATTAAGCCCGAGCTGGTCAAGCCTAACCTGACCGAGATCAACGGCCTTCTGGGCACGAGCTTTACCACCGACGATGTGGACGAGCTCCGCGCCGCGCTCGCCTCTGACGCCCGCTTCTCCGAAATCCCCTGGGTCGTCGTGTCCATGGGCGCTGCCGGCTCTGTTGGCTTCCACAATGGCCGTGCGTTCCGCGCAAAGACGCCCGATATCCCTGCCGTTAACGCCACGGGCTCTGGTGACTCCACTATCGCAGGCTTCGCGCATGCCATCGCTGCTGGCGCAGACGACGAGACGGTGCTGCGTACCGCCAACACTTGCGGCAAGCTCAACGCCATGGATCCTATGACCGGCCATCTGGTCATGGACCGTTGGGACGAGGTCTACAACGGCGTTGTCGTGACCGAGCTGTAAGAGTTTGGGTGTCGGCCCCGGCATCGCTTGCTAGCTCATGTCGACGACAAGTGCGATAGCATTATGTCGGGGCGCGACGCCGACGTTGTCGTGTTCAATCCCGACCTTACCCTGGTCGAGACGTATGTGGGCGGCAACAGCGTCGGTAACGCGTTTATCGAGTATCCGCCAAAGAAACGATCCGAGAGGGGATTTAGATGATTTACGGTGCATTGGGCGATATCGAGGAATACCGCGGAATGCTCAAGGGCCTCGATGTGCTGATTGACTGGCTCGAGGAGAACGATCCGGCGCAGCTCGAGGTCGGCAGCCATCCGATTCTGGGCGACAAGGTCTATGCAAACGTCATGGCTCCCACGACGCGTCCCGAGGCCGAGGCTCACTACGAGACGCATCAGCGCTATCACGACCTGCAGATCGATGTCGAGGGTCGCGAGGCCTTTAAGGTCGCTACGGGCAGCTTGACGCTGGTCCAGGAGTTTGACGAGAAGGACGACTACGATCTGGTCGATTCCGACGCCTCGATCGCCGGCGATCTTGCTGACGATAAGTTTGCACTGTTCGTTGCCGGCGAGCCTCACATGCCCACGCTCGAGTTCCCGGGCGATGGTGCGCAGCCGGTCAAGAAGATCTGCTTTAAGCTGCTTGCAGACGCTTACTGGGAGGAATAACGCGCTGCTCGGCTGAGCCGTTCGTGTTGCGAGCGTTTTCCTTTGGAGGAGCGCGCTTAGGCCCCGCTGATCGCGGTTCCCTTGGGGATTGCGGTTGGCGGGGCTTTTTTGTTGAGTAGGGGAGTTGCCGGCGGCGTTTTGCTTGGATTTATTTGCGAAGAACATCGGCTAGCCGCAGGATTGAAATCATCGACCGATAAG
>CABUBH010000027.1 GCA_902489775.1 uncultured Collinsella sp. | reverse complement strand
ACGTCATAGGTTCGAATCCTATACGCCGCACCATTTGAGATTAAAGCTCCCGGCAACGGGGGCTTTTCTTTTACGCCAGCTTGAGTGCTTTCGTCCAAAGGGACGATTTCCTGTCGACTCGTGTAAGATTCCGAGTAGGTGTCGCGGCCCATCCGCGACCACTCTTTCTCTCAACGACCGATCAGGGTGATATTTCGTGGCAGAGCGTCCGACATACAAGCTCAGGTTTCTCGATCCCAAGAAGCGCTTTCCGGCGATGCCCGAGCAGCCTGCGGGACGCTCATATGGCGTGGTCTGGAAACTCTTTGGCGAGGATCAGCATGAATCTTGTTATGTCGTCGAGTTCGTTGGCAAAAGTCATGTGTCGCTTTTGGGCTACGTAAGCGTTTCGGGTGAGGTGTACAAGGTGGACCGCCCCGTCAGCGAGGCTCCGCTGCCCAACGATCCCGACATGGAACTGGTCCTTGACGAGTCGGATTCCAGTATTGGTGAGATTATGGTAAGGGAAGCCAACGGTGCAATGCGCGCGTGTGCGCAAACTGCCGGCTCTCCCGAAGGCCCCATGCGCGAGCAGTCCGACCACGAGACATGGAATTCGACTCGCGCCCTTCCTTACGGCGAGTTCATGGCCTCGATGTTCTTGCGCTACGTGATATTTGCCAACTCCGAAAGCACTATTGCGAACACGGCGGGCGTCGACGGTCTCGATGCGGACATGCAAAACGTTGTCGACAAGATCAAGCTCGTAAAGTTGTCCGAGCCGGTCGAGGTGTTTTTGGGCTTTAACACGGCACCGCTCCCCGATGCTATCGAGACGCTGCTTTACCGCGTTGACCACGCCGAGAATCCGAGCGGTATCGAGCGCTATGCCGCCGCCCTTATGAGCGAAATTGACTTGCCCCGCCTGCGCACCATCGCTGCCAAGTCCGAGATGAGCCTGGCTCGCATTGATCGCTCAAAGATTTTCTATCTCAATTTTGATCGTAGCCTGTTGGACCAGGACGAGATTGACATGCTGCTTGCCATCGAGTGCCGTCTCAACCGCCTCTCCGGCATCCTTGAGCGCATCGGGGCCGGATTGGTCCCTGCGGCATCCTCGCCGAGCCTTGAGGGCTGCGCGCTCTTTGATTCGTGGCATATCGCCAAGACGACCAACGATGTTCCCCGACTGCTCGATACGGCCTCGAGCGATAACCCGTGGGGCAAACCGGGTACGGTGGCTTGCCAGCCGGGCGGTGAGTGGGATGTGCGTACCCGCTTCGCGCGTATCGTCGAGGCACTTAACGTTGTCACACGGCTTGACTATACCTATCGGGCAAACGTTGCCGAGGGGATTATGCTCGTTCGGTTTGGGCAGTCTGTCGTGGATGCCATGCCGCAACGTGAATACGACGCTCAAGATGACGCCTGGCGCGAGCTGGACGAGGACACGCGCGCGGTCTGGGCCGCGGAACACGATGCGCGCGTGGCACTCACGCTTGCGGCAGCGTGTTTTGCCGCGGGCACCTGCATCACGCGCTGCTATGTGCAGATTGCTGCTCCCGACAGTGAGCAGGGCGAGCGCGTTGTCGCAACGTATTTCTTTGGGCGCGCGGCCTATCTGGCCGATTGCGTGCCTGTCGCCAAGGATCTTGAGAGCATGGACATGGACGATATGCCGTGCAAGCGTGTACTTGAGGCGTATGAGTCAACTGCTCCGGAGACGATTGAACCTGCGGAGGTTCATGCTCGTCCGCGTGATGACCATCGCACGCTTCCGCCGGCGCTGCGCGATTTGCTGCTTGCCGATACGGCTGACGAGTTGGAGGTCATGGAAGAGGACGACGACCCATACGTGGCCCGTGTTGTTGAATTGCGCGAGCAGGCAAAAGTCGACCGTACAGGTGCTTTTGAAGGCTTTTCCCGTCTTGTTGAGGAGTTGGAGGCTAAGTGCGCCGTTGCCGAGCTTTTGGCGACAGGTCCGGTTCAAACGCAGTTTTGCGATAACCAGCTGGTGCGCATGGTGCTACCGGTGTTGGAAGAAGACCGCTCTGTGCGAATCCTTCGTGCGCCCGATGCGCTGTACTTTGCCCAGCACGAGATCTGCAGCTTTTACGTCGAGCAAGAGGACTTTGAACGAGCGCTGCCCGAGGTGCGCCATCTTTACGATCTGGCGCGCTCGTCCATGCAATCGCACTTTGCGCTCATCAACGTTCTTGCGCGTCTGGAGCGCTTTGACGAGATTATCGAGGTGGCGCGCCACGGCCTACGTATTGCCAGCGATCGCTCTGCAATCGGCTACCTGTTCTATCGCCTGGCGTTTGCCTATTGGAATTGCGATCAGCTCGACCTTGCGCTGGCTTGTTACCGTCTGGTGCCACGTGGCGAGGAGTCGGGCAGCAGCGCGCTGGAAGAAATGCAGGGCCTTATGAACGAGATGGGCGTCAGCGAGCCTCCGACGTTCGAGGAAGCGGTCGAGACCATTCGCAAGGCTGGACTCGAGCTGCCGCCAGTGTCCGCCGTGACGAATCAGCTAGCAGATGCCGCTGTTCAACTGGTCGACAACGGCTTCTTTTTCCTGGCACGCGGTTGCATCTTCCAAATGTGGCGCACCATGGGTAACGACGAGCTCGGCTCCCTCAACCGCTCGCTGGGGTAGGGGCGATATAGAGGGGCCGCACCGCGCTATTTGTATCGGCGCGGGCGGGAGGACCCGGCAGGATTGGTAAGGCATAAAGCCGCCGAGCCTGCTAAAACTGTTAAACTCTGCTAAAGTTGCTAAACTTTGTTAAAGTTGTTAAAACTAGCAGAGGAGGGCAGAATGACGAAAGCTGTTAACCCCTTTAAGCCAACGGCGGGCATGAATCCGCCTGAGCTTATCGGACGGGACACTGTTTTGGATGACTTTGCCGAGGCTCTTGAGAATGGTCCTGGTGCCCCCGATCGACTCATGCGCATCTCGGGCGTCCGAGGCACAGGTAAAACGGTGCTCCTTAATGCATTGGGTGACCTTGCACGCAAAAAAGGATTCGAGGTCGTTGACGTTGCCTCCAATGCTGGTTTTTGCAATAGAATCCTCGAGGCTCTGCAGCGAAACGTTCGTCTTGAATCAATCTCGATTTCCCCATCGATTTTAGGGGTCAGCCTTGGCTCCATGGAGATGTCGAAGTCGGCCTCTCATCTGGGCGAGACGATGTACGATGCTGCGAAGCGCGGTGGTCTGCTCATTACGCTCGACGAGATCCAGGATGCCTCAACTGAGGAAATGCGCGAGCTAGGCAATGAGATGCAGCTCTTGATCCGCCAAGGAGCGAATGTCGCTTTCGCTTTCGCCGGGCTGCCGACATCGGTAGATGGCGTGGTGGTGGATGATACGTTGACGTTCCTTCAGCGAGCCAAACATGTTGAACTTACTCGGCTTTCCGATTTTGAAGTTGGCGGATCGTTTGAGGATACGATGAGACAAGCGGGCAAGGAGCTCGACAAAGGTGCCGCTGAGCTATTAACAAAAGCTTCGGCAGGCTATCCCTTTATGGTCCAGCTGGTCGGATATTACGCTTGGCAGGTTGCTGCGCGCAGTGGGGCGGAGAGCGTGAGCGAAGAGGCGGCTCGTAAGGGTATCCAGGCGGCTCTTGATAGCTTTAATGCTATGGTGATTGCCCCAGCGCTGCGCAGGGTGTCGGAACGGCAGTTTCAGTATCTCGCGGCGATGGCTCAATGCGAGGGCGTCGATATCGCCAACGGCGATATCGCCAAGAAGATGGGTTTGTCGGCGAACAAAGTTGGGTCATATCGCAAGCGTCTGATCGATGCGGGGTTGATTGAGCCCGCGGGCTATGGCTGTGTTTCGTTTGCAATTCCGTACATGCGCGATTATCTGTTGGAGACCGTTCGAGAGGACTAATAAAGAATGGGCTGTCCGCGCTGTCGCTGGGGCCGTCCTTGTATCTTTGTCTCAACCTGTAACATCTGGAGGGGATTACGGCCTGCAGATGTTACAGGTTGAGATGATTGACTGAGACGTTTACTGGTAAAAGAGAGGTAAAAGAGGAAACGCCTCAAAATTCCCCTTGCCCAACTTCGGCTGTTTGGTTACTATAGAACGGCTGTTACGGAGAGCTGACCGAGAGGCCGAAGGTGCTCGCCTGCTAAGCGAGTATGCCCCAAAAGGGCATCTGGGGTTCGAATCCCCAGCTCTCCGCCAGTATGACTTTGAAGAAGGGTCCCATTTGGGGCCTTTTTTTTATCAAGAATGGCAGCTGGGGATTAGAGTCCGAAAGGGCGTGAACATTAGGCAAACACGGGGCGCTTGAAAACGGGGAGACCCAGGCGTGCTCGTGCACCCCGGTGTGGGGTTCCGAGGGGATGGAGTAGAAATATGGTAAAGGTCGGGCTGCGTAAGCCGAATCTAAAGACATCACTCAAGGCAAGAACGACCGGCAGAGCGAAGCGCGCGGTAAAGCGGGCGATAATCCCCGGCTATGGCAAGAAGGGCATGGGGTGGATCAAAAATCCGAAGAAGGCTGCTTACAATGCCGTATACAGCAGAACGACCGTCGGAGTTGGGGATGTCGCTCGCGCCGTTGCTAAATCAGGCGCTCGGAGCTCGGCGTCAAGGACGTCCTCAATTACTGTTTCATCGCATGAAATTACACCTTTGGCGAAGCCTGAACAGAAATCTCTCACTCGAGAGATTACGTCGGTTGACAGGGCAAACAAGGCGCTTTTGCTATGCTTCCTTCTTGGGTGGTCGGGCGCTCATAGGGCGTATGCACGGATGTGGGGTAGCTTCTTTCTATATCTCTTTACCTTTGGCCTTTTTGGATTTGGTTGGCTGTTTGATATTGTGACACTACTGATGAGACGCTCCGAGCTAAGGCGTCTCGGCGACAGTGATCAGACTCAACAGCAAGCGCCATGTTCCGTTGATTCTACATTCGATCGAAATGTCGCCGACTCCGGAAATTGGGAACAGCGTGGAGATGGGGAGGCTGCGGCTCGGCTAGAGCTTCAACGTAAAAACCGTGCCTATATGGAAGAAAACGGCATCGACGTGGAGATGTTTACCGAGGAAAAGGTCGCGGCGGATGCCTTGCGAACCATTGAGTCGGTATGCCCGTGCATGCTTAGGTTTGACCGAGGCATGAGCGAAGAGGAGCCAAGCATCAGCTTTTGCTCTCCAACAAAGACGGGGAAAATGCCCAAGAATGTCGTCGAGGCCCGCATTTACCATCAGGACGTGAAGCTATTGATGGATTCCCACGGCTTCGAATTGCCGGAGTATGGTGACAGCATCAATGTCATGATTAGTTATCTAGCTGATGGGCGCATAAATAAAGTCGATATCCATGGGTTCCATAATGGCCGCTCCGTTAGTGTCTCCATTCGCAGGCGGAGCGACGATCTTGTTATGACGAGTGCGGGCACCATCGGAGAAACGGGTGCCTGGCAATCGCTGTGTCCTGGGGCAGACCCCTCAGCTGGGGATCTTTTCAGGGCCTTGACCAAGGAGGTCGAAAGGATCTACTAGCATGCCCGGTGGACCCGTTTTCAAGGTCCGAAAAGACACAGCGAAGGTAAACGGCTAGCAATGTCGCTTTGGTGATTCTGACGCATCCCGTTTAAGAGGTATTCAAAAAGAGGCGCCCGTTGGACGCCTCTCCAATCTCAAATGTAATGTTCCCCCAGCCCTACACCTCGGGAGCCTTGGCGACGGTCTCGCTTTCTGCTGTGAGCGGGCGGTTGTCGATGCGACGGCCCAAGCGATCGAGCTTCACAAGGAGCCATTCAATGGGATTCGGCCCTGCGCCTTCCTCGTCGGCAACCAGGTCCATGACGGCAATCTTGGTGCCGTCCTGCTTAAGCGTAACGCTGCCCACCTTATCGCCAACATGCACCGTGCCCGAAAGGTCATCGTAGCTAACCTTTTCGGTCACTTCGCCGGCGAGTGAGAACACCGTTGCCTGCGCGGCGGGGTCGGCGAGCGTGGCGTCGATTGTCTTGTCCGTCCAATCTGTCTGGCTAATACGTGCCATGAGCGGGTTGCCGTTGGCGGTCTTCTCCTGCGTGTTGGCGATCGCGACCGTGGCCTTGTGGCCGTAGTACCAGTTGGCAAGGGTGGCTGTATCGGTAAAGCGCTGGTCGTTGGTGGTGGAGTTCAAAATAACGGTGTAGATTTCGTCGCCGTCGCGGTTGTAGGCGCTCGTAAAGCAATAGCCCGCGTCGTCGGTGGTGCCGGTCTTGCCGCCAATGTTTCCGTCCTGACCGAGCAAAACGTTGTGCGTGTCCATGGAATGCGAATGGTCGGAGCCGTCGGCGCCCGTAACCTCGATCCAGGAGTCCTCGCTCGCCACGACCTCGCGGAACGTGTCGTTTTTCATAGCCTCCTGCATCATGAGTGCTACATCATGTGCGGTCGAGTGCATATCGCCGGCCCACTCGTCAAAATCCAGGCCGTGCGGATTCTCGAAGACCGTGCCGGTGCAGCCGAGCTTTTTGGCGCGCTCGTTCATGGCCTTCACAAAGGTTGCCTCGGCGTTTTTGGTCTTGGGGTCGATCTTTTTGCCCACGTACTCGGCAAGCACGGTGGCGGCGTCGTTGCCCGAGGGGATCATCAGGCCGCGTAGTGCCTGTTCCACGGTGAGCTCGTCGCCTTCGAGCAGGCCGGCAGTCGAATTACCCACGGTGGCTGCGGCGTTGCTCACCGTGACCTTCTCGTCCATCTTGCAATTCTCGACGGTTAGGATTGCGGTCATGACCTTGGTGATCGAGGCGATTTTGACCTGCTCATCGGCGCCGCGCCCGTAGTAGACGGTGCCGTCTTTGCCCATGACGAGCGCATTGGTCGCATCGATATCGGGCAGATTTTCGGCCGTGATGCCGCGCGCATCGGCGGTTTTGCCGCAAACATTGTCGGTCGTGAGTACTTGGGCGCCGGCGACGGTGGGCACGCCAGCGGCAAGGGCGATAGCGCAGACAAAGCCGGCGGCAAGCTGAGCTGAGCGCTTTGCAAAAGAGGTGAGGGACTTCACAGATTTCGCTTTCGACGGGATGGTCTCTTCTGGAACTAGAGTATATCGTTTGCCGGTGTCGGCGATCATCGCGTGCGTGCGTGGCCCACATCCGCGCCCGAACGGGCACAAGGGTGCTTAAGGCCGACTTAATCACCCACGCTTGTTGTGTGTGGCGTGCGCCCCCTCGGGCATAATGGAGCGCGAGAGGAGCACGCATGAACGAGCGCATTTTGGTAGTTGATGACGAAAAGGCCATCGCCGACTTGGTTGGTATCTACCTTACAAAAGAAGGCTTTGACGTACAGGTCGCCTATAGCGGGGCCGATGCTGCCAAGGCAATCTTGGAGCAGGAGTTCGATCTGGCGCTGCTGGATGTCATGCTGCCCGATATCGATGGGCTTGAGTTGCTGCGTACGATCCGTTCCAGCCATACCTATCCCGTGATCATGCTGACGGCGCGCGATGCCCAGCAAGACAAGATCGAGGGCCTTTCGCTTGGCGCGGACGATTACGTGGTTAAGCCGTTCCGCCCGCTGGAGCTCATCGCGCGCGTGCACGCTCAGCTTCGTCGCTACACCAGCTACGGTAGCCGTGCACAGGCGGCCGAGTCGCCGACCATCCAGTTCGACGGCCTAGAGATCAACCGCGATGCCCGTTCCGTAACGGTGGACGGTGCGCCGGTTCGCCTCACGCCCATCGAGTATTCCATCTTGCTGTATCTGGTCGAGCATCGCGGCAGTGTGGTGGCCGTGGAGGATCTGTTCCGCGCGGTGTGGAACGAGGATTTTATGCCCGGCTCCAACAATACGGTGATGGTGCACATTCGCCACCTGCGCGAAAAGATCGGCGATGACGCTCAAAAGCCGCGCTTTATCAAAAACGTCTGGGGCGTCGGCTACATAATCGAATAACGCCTTTGATGGTGGGGAAGTGGATATGACAAAAGACGATAGGCAGGCATTCGAGGTGCCCGATCGACTCTTTGAATACGTGAGGTCGGTCGTCGACAACCGCGCGCTTGCAACGGTGCTGCTCTTTTTGCTGAGCCTGCTGCTGATTGGCATCGATAACATCGCTGGAATCTTGGCGGTGCTGCTTGTTGGCTTTTTGCTGATCGATCGATTTGAGATCGTGTGCCGCTGCGTGGTGATTGGCGGCGCCGCGTGGGCCATGACGTTGGCGATTGGCGCCATGGCGCTCGGCGGCATCGAAGGGCCGGTGTTGTTCGATGCCGGCTTTGTATTCAACATGCTTGGCTTTGTGCTGGCGCTTGCCGCGTGCGTGCTGTTCTTGTGCGGCCGCGCCCTGTACTACCAGGGCTACGAGCAGGGCGAGCAGCATGCCGATTGTGTGCTGGCTGCTCGTATTCAAGATCGCCTGATCGATCACCCCGACACCTGGGACAACATCGACGGCGACTTCTTGGAGGTCGAGGGCGCCCTTAACCGCGTGCGTGACCGTGAGCGCAAGGTGCAACAGGCCTTGCGTGACGAATCTCATCGCAAGGACGATCTGGTCACGTACTTGGCACATGACCTACGCACCCCGCTTGCCAGTGTGGTGGGCTATCTTTCGCTGCTGCAAGAGGCTCCCGAGCTGCCGGTTGAGCAACGTGCGCACTTTACGGGCGTGGCTCTCGACAAAGCGCACCGGCTCGATGCGCTCATCGAAGAGTTCTTCGATATCACGCGCTTTGACTTCCACGATATCGTGCTCACGCGCGGCTATGTTGATCTGGGGTTGCTGCTGGCTCAGGTGGCTGACGAGTTCTATCCCATCCTCAACGAGCAGCATAAGGAAGCCCAAGTTGATATTCGCGAGGACCTGACGGTGCTCGTGGATGGCGACAAGATGGCTCGCGTGTTCAACAACATCATGAAAAACGCCGTTGCCTATAGCTATGAGGGCTCGACCATCACGATCGAGGCCAGACGCCGGGACGGCGGTGGCGTGCGCGTGCGCTTTATCAATCAGGGCGATCCCATCCCTGAGGCAAAGCTCAAGGAGATCTTTGAGAAGTTCTATCGCCTGGATGCGGCGCGTGCGACCAATCGCGGCGGCGCTGGACTGGGGCTTGCCATCGCCAAGGAGATCGTATGCGCGCACGGCGGTACCGTTGCATGTGAATCGACGCCCGAACACACGATATTCACCATCGAGCTGCCCGCCGCATAGCCAGTGTGCCCTTACAAACACTTGACAATGCGCTCACGTGCATATGAGCCGCGATTCCTACTATCGATACTGCTGAATTGATATCGATGTGGAGGTATGCGGTATGACGGCTGCTGCGGCTGTGGAGCCCACGGAGCTTGAAGAACTCATGAAAGCGCAGGCCGAGGCCGCGCGCGAGCGCGAGGTTGGGGATGCGACTCGCCCCACGGCAGAGGATCTTGCCGCCTCGCCGACGCGCATCGATGTCGAGGGCCTCGACCTGTTCTATGGCGACCATCATGCGCTCAAGGACGTGAATATCAAGATCCGCGACAAGCAGATCACCTCGTTCATCGGTCCATCGGGCTGCGGCAAGTCGACGTTGCTGCGCTGCTTTAACCGCATGAACGACGGCATCAAGGATTGCCGCATCGAGGGCAAGATTGCGCTCGATGGTCAAGATATCCTGGGCGACTACGACATCTGCCGCTTGCGCCAGCGCGTGGGCATGGTGTTCCAGCGCCCCAACCCGTTTCCCATGAGCATCTACGACAACGTCGCCTACGGTCCTCGCGGCATGGGAGTGCGCGACCGCGTCGTGCTCGACGAGCTGGTCGAGGATTCCCTTCGTCGCGCTGCGCTATGGGATGAGGTCAAGGACAAGCTCAAAGAGTCGGGTCTGGGTCTTTCGGGCGGCCAGCAGCAGCGTCTGTGCATCGCCCGCGCACTTGCCGTGCAGCCCGACATTCTGCTGATGGACGAGCCGACCTCGGCACTCGACCCTGTGTCGACGCTGGTGGTGGAGCAGCTGGCCTGCGAGCTCAAAGAGACCTGCACGCTCGTGGTCGTTACGCACAATATGCAGCAGGCGGCGCGTATCTCCGATTCGGTCGCATTCTTTTTGCTGGGTGAGCTGGTGGAGCACGCGCCCACCGCGCAACTCTTCAAGAATCCGACCGATCCGCGCACGGCGGATTATTTGACGGGGCGTTTTGGCTGATACCATCTAGTAAAGGTACCTTTAGGGTTAAGATGCGGTCATGCCGGCCGCAAAGGGGTTCAACATGATCTATTACGTCGAGGACGATGACAACATCAGGGATTTGACGGTCTATGCGCTGCGCAAGCAGGGGATTGAGGCCGAAGGCTTTTCGTGCGACGGTGAGTTTAAGGCTGCCGTGGCGCGACGGGTACCCGATGCCGTCCTGCTCGACATCATGCTGCCCGATACCGATGGCTTGGCGATTATGCGTCGACTGCGTGCCGATCGCCTGACGGCGACGGTGCCCATCATGATGCTTACCGCCAAGGATACCGAGCTCGACAAGGTGATGGCGCTCGATGGCGGTGCCGACGATTACCTGACTAAGCCGTTTTCGCTCATGGAGCTCGCCAGCCGCTGCCGCGCACTGCTGCGTCGCGGCGGCATGGTCAAACAGGCAAGCGATGTGCTCAGCGTGGGCGACATCGTGCTCTCGCCCAGCCATCGCGAGGTGACCGTTGCCGGCGAGTCGCTTAAGCTCACCCTGCGCGAGTTCGACCTGCTCGAGTACCTCATGCGCAAGCCCGGCGTGGTCTTTACCCGCGAGTCGTTGCTGCAGAGCGTGTGGGGCTGGGACTTCGACGGCGGTTCGCGCACCGTTGACGTGCACGTGCAGACGCTTCGCCAAAAACTGGGCGAGCATGCCAGCGCCATCGAGACCGTGCGCGGCGTGGGCTACCGCTTGGCCGAGCCTTCTGCCGGTGATGGTGCCGAAGGTGACGACACCGCGGCCACCGCATCGGAGGAGTAACCCGTGGTCTTCGCCCCCCAGGGAAAACATACGCTGTCGCACCGCGTTTTTGTGACGATCTTTGTCTGCGCCATGGCGGTTATCGTGGCGTTTACGGTGCTGGGTGCGTTCTTTGTGCAAAACACCTTGGCGGATGCCACGAGTGCCAACCTGGCGCAAGAAACCGAGCTCATTGCTGCCGCCCTCGACGAGCAGCAGGAGCCCATCCCGTTCTTGCGTAGCCTCGATCGAGAGGACTTGCGCATCACGCTGATTAACAAGGATGGATCGGTTGCCTACGACAACGAGGCGTCGCCTTCCACACTGCCCAACCATGGCGATCGCCCCGAGGTCATCGAGGCCTTTGAGAGTGGTTCGGGTTCCGCGGAGCGCGCAAGCTCTACGCTCGACGAGATTATGCTGTATCGCGCCGTCGCCCTTGATAACGGCCAGGTTGTCCGCTTGGCGCAGGCCCAGCCTGGCGTTGCGGCGATTTTGCTGTCGATGGTGGCGCCGATGCTGCTTATCGCAGCAGCGGGTGCGGTACTCTCGTTTTTTATGGCGCGCCGCGAGTCCCGTGCCATCATCGCGCCGTTGCAAGAGGTGGATTTGGACCACCCACGCCGTAGCTATGAGCACGCCTATGCCGAGATGGTCCCCATGCTTGAGCGTATTGAGTCGCAGCGCCAGGAGCTCAAGCGCCAAATGGCGGTGCTGGCGGACAACGACCGTATGCGCCGCGAGTTCACGGCGAATATCACCCATGAGCTCAAGACGCCGCTTACGGCGATTTCGGGCTATGCCGAGCTCATCGCAAACGGCATGGTCGAGGGCGAGGGCGACCTGCGCAACTTTGGCGGTCGCATCTATCGTGAGGCGGGCCGCTTGGCAGCGCTTGTCAACGATATCCTTACGCTGTCTAACTTGGACGAGGCCGAGCGTGCAACTGAGGGCGAGGCGGTGCCCATTGGTTCCACGGAGCCTATTGAGCTCTCGCGTGCCATCTACGCGGTTGAGCAGCGTCTTGAACAGGTCGCCCGTCAGGCGAATGTGACGATAAGTCATGAGACCAAGCCTGTGGTCATCGAAGGCGTGTCGCGCTTGATTGACGAGCTCATCTATAATCTGGCGAGCAACGCCATCCGCTACAATCGACCCGGCGGTGCGGTTACGCTGCAGTGCGGCACCAACGACGAAGGCCATCCGTTCCTTGCGGTCGCCGACACGGGAATCGGTATCGCGCCTGAAGAACAGGGCAAGGTATTTGAGCGGTTCTATCGCGTGGACAAGAGTAGGTCCAAGGCGCGCGGCGGAACCGGTCTGGGGCTTGCAATTGTCAAGCATGCGGCCCTGTATCATCACGCCACGCTCGATCTGTCGAGCGAGTTGGGCGTGGGAACCACCATTACGGTGACGTTTCCCATACGGCAGGACGAGCCATTCGCATAGCGATACAACATAGATATTGATGCAGACGCCGCATTTGACTTTCGGGTGCGGCGTTGTTGTGCAATTTTACGATTGCTTCCGACATTTTTACAGGAGAGCCTGTTTCTTATGTATAGAGTTTGGTCTCGGTAAAAAGATGCGATAACATACGGACAGTTTTGTCAATCCGAACTGGGGAAATGAAAGGCAAGCTGCATGACCCTTCTCGAACTGTTCCAGCTGCTGAAGAAGCACCTTAAGCTGGTCATCACCCTTCCGGTGGTCTGCGCGATCGCCATGGGCATCGTGTCCTTCGTTGCGATGGACAACACCTACACCGCGACGACGAGCATGTACATTCTCGCCAAAACCGACGATAGCGGTCAGATGAGCTACAACGATCTCTCGGCGAGCCAGATGCTTTCCAACGATATCGCCACGCTGCTGGATAGCGATAGCGTTAAGAGCGGTGCTGCCAATGAGCTGGGCCTTGCTGACCTGGATGACTACAAGGTGTCTGTTTCCTCCGAGACCACCACGCGTGTCATTACGCTTTCGGTTACCGGCACCGATGCCAAGGAGACGTCTAAGGTCGCAAAGGCCATGGCCAGCTCGGTGAGTACGGTCGCTCAGAACGTCGGCGCTGCCCAGAGCATCAACGTTATCGACGAGGCTAAGACTCCCGAAGTCCCCAGCGGCCCCAAGCGTATGCTGTACGTTGCTGTCGCGTTCCTCGCGGGCATCTTTATCGCAGTTGCCTATGTCGTTTTGGCAGACATGCTCAACACCCGCATCCGCGGTGCCGAAGAGGCAGAAGAGCTCCTGGGCATTCCCGTTGTTGGCCGAATTCCGGCTATGAAAGGTGGTAAATAGGCATGGCTAAGGCAAAGAACACCGATAAGCTCGTTGTACAGAATGCCGCCAAGACCCTTCTGGCCAACATCCGCTTTGCGAGCGTGGACGACCCCATTCGCACCATCACCGTTACGTCCTCGATTCCCAACGAGGGCAAGTCTACGGTTTCCATCAACCTTGCCCAGGCTATCGCCACCAGCGGCAAGAGCGTCCTGCTGGTCGAGGCTGATATGCGTCGCAGGTCCCTTGCCGATATGCTCGGCGTCCGCTCCCGCGGCGGACTCTATGCAGTCCTTTCCGAGCAGGTTTCTATTGACCAGGCGATTGTCGAGACGGGTCAGAAGAACTTCTACTTCCTCGATGCCGAGCCGCATATTCCCAATCCTGCCGACATCATCGTCTCTCACCGCTTTGCCAAGCTGGTAAAGGCACTGTCCGCCAAGTTCCAGTACGTCATCTTTGATGCTCCCCCGGTCGGCACCTTCATCGATGCTGCCGAGATCGCAAGTCTGACCGACGGTGCGCTTTTTGTCGTGCGTGAGGACTTCACCAAGCGCGAGGAGGCGCTCAACGCCATCGGTCAGCTTAAGAAGTCCGAGAAGGTCAAGCTCATCGGTACCGTTATGAACTACTGCGAGACCGAGACCAGCGAGTACTACTACTCCTACTACACCAAGGACGGTAAGAAGGTGAAGAAGGGCTCCGACGATCAGGGGACTTCCAAAAAGGGCATCTTCACCAACCGAGCAAACGTTTAGTTGATTAAGGCTGACCTATGCGTGACATTCATTGCCATATCTTGCCGGGTGTAGACGACGGCGCCGCCGATCTCGATGAGAGCTTGGCGATGCTCGAGGCTGCCAAGCGGGCCGGTGTAACCAGAATCGTTTGCACTCCTCACTGCCGTGATCCCTATTTTGATTACGACAAGATGTGGGATGCCTTTGAGCTGCTGCGTGATAACGCTGACGGTTTTCCGCTCCAGATGGGCTTCGAGGTCAACCATCGAAAGCTCGTTGAGCTTGGTATCGATGCCGCGGAGCACTTGCATTTCGATGGGACCAACGAGTTTCTGCTCGAGCTTTCGACGCATGCCGATGCGTATGCGTTTAGAGAGTACGAGAACACGATTTACGATTTGCAGTGCCGTGGTTACCAGGTGATTATCGCTCATCCTGAGCGCTATCGTGCGGTTCAAAAGGATGTAAGCGTGGCGGAGCGCCTGGTCGATATGGGCTGCAAGCTGCAGGCTTCGGCGGACTTTATTGCCGGCGGTCGCTTTGGTCGCGAGAAAAAGCCGGCACAGCGCCTGTTCGATCAGAACCTGTACAGCTTCATCGCGAGCGATGCCCATAACGTGGGTCATTACGACTGCCTGGCGAAGGCTCGCGCGAAGTTTAGCGTGCGCGGAGCTCATTTTCGCTAATATCTGTCCCTAACGTTCGCATTGAATGAAAGGGCAGCCATGGATATTCAACTTAAGACGGGATGTTTTGATGACGCGGCGTTGGTGCGCCGCGTCGTTTTTATAGACGAGCAGGGCTACGAGAATGAGTTCGACGCTATCGACGAGGATCCAAACTGCATTCATGTGACGCTCTATGTAGACGGCGAGCTTGCCGGTTGCTCGCGCGTGTTTCCCGAAGAGCTTGAGCGCGTGGCTGACGCAGAGGCCCCGGTGTTGCCGGCATGCGACATGGACGAAGGCGTTGCGGCGGGGGAGACCTACATTATGGGGCGCGTCGCCGTGCTGCCGGCTATGCGTCGTCGCGGACTGGCGAGTGCGATCGTCGAGGCCAGTGCTTCGTGTGCACGCGATGCCGGCGCTAAGCTTATTAAGCTGCATGCGCAGGAATACGTGTTGCCGCTCTATGCAAAGGCGGGCTACACGCAAATTGCCCCGGTAGATTACGAAGACGAGGGCCAGCCCCATGTCTGGATGGCCAAGCGCGTAGATGGCAGATAGAGACGTTCCTTTTCTGCCGGCGGTTGGGGACACTCCTTGGCAATTGACGCATTGGAGCGCTTAGACATACAGTTTTTCGATTCCGTATGTATATATGCGCGCTAATGGGTTATAAAATCTAAGTCTGAACATAGCAGGTCTGCGATGCGGCTCGGGCGACCGGGCCGTTTTTTGCGGACGGGGGTAGCGCGAAAGGACTGCACATGCGTCAATTTAAGACCGAGAGCAAAAAACTGCTCGACCTCATGATCAACTCCATCTACACCAATAAGGAAATCTTCCTGCGCGAGCTTATCTCTAACGCGAGCGACGCCGTCGACAAGCTCAACTTTAAGAGCCTGCAGGATCCGAGCGTCAAGATCAACCAGGGCGACCTGGCCATTCGCGTCTCCTTTGATAAAGACGCCCGCACCATTACCATCTCGGATAACGGCATTGGCATGACCGCCGAGGAGCTCGAGCGCAATCTGGGCACCATCGCCCATTCCGGCTCCGAGGAGTTTAAGACCGAGAACGCCGAGCAGCAGGGCTCCGATGTCGACATCATCGGCCAGTTTGGCGTGGGCTTCTACTCTGCCTTTATGGTTGCCAGCCATGTGAAGGTCGTCAGCCGCGCCTATGGCGAGGATGTCGCCCATGTGTGGGAATCCGACGGTCTTGAGGGCTACACCATCGAGGACGGTGAGCGCGCCGAGCACGGTACCGATGTCATCCTGACGCTGCGCGAGAACGAGAAGCTCGATGCCGACGGCGAGGCCGAGACCTACGATCGCTTCCTGACCGAGTGGGGTCTCAAGAGCCTGATTCAGCAGTACAGCAACTATGTGCGCTACCCGATTCAGATGATGGTGTCCAAGAGCCGCCAGAAACCCAAGCCCGAGGACGCCGGCGACGATTACAAGCCCGAGTACGAGGACTAC
Source organism: uncultured Collinsella sp. (assembly GCA_902489775.1). GTDB lineage: Bacteria > Actinomycetota > Coriobacteriia > Coriobacteriales > Coriobacteriaceae > Collinsella. Next base: position 11,013 of record CABUBH010000027.1, on the reverse strand, counting down.
CAGGAGCTCGAGACCGTCAATTCCATGACACCGATCTGGAAGAAGCGCAGCTCCGATGTCGAGCAGAAGGACTACGACGAGTTCTACAAGTCCACGTTCCACAACTTTGACGATCCTGCGCGCACCATCAGCTTCCATGCCGAGGGCACGCTCGAGTACGATGCCCTGCTGTTTGTGCCGGGCCGCGCGCCGTTCGATCTGTACAGCAAGGATTACGAGAAGGGTCTGGCACTCTACAGCTCCAACGTTCTGATTATGGAGAAGTGCGACGACCTGCTGCCCGACTACTACAACTTTGTCCGCGGCGTCGTGGATTCCGCCGATGTGTCGCTCAACATCTCGCGTGAGACGCTGCAGCAGAACCGTCAGCTCAAGGCCATCGCCAAGCGTGTGGAAAAGAAGATCACCGCCGACCTTGAGGATATGCGTGACAACGACCGCGAGGCCTACGAGAAGTTCTTTGAGAACTTTGGCCGCGGTCTTAAGTACGGCATCTACTCGAGCTATGGCATGAAGGCCGATGAGCTCGCCGATCTGTTGCTGTTCTGGTCTGCCAAGGAACAGAAGATGATTACCCTGGCCGAGTATGCCAAGGGCATGCCCGAGGATCAGAAGGCCATCTACTACGCCGCCGGCGACTCGCGTGAGCGCTTGGCCAAGATGCCCGTGGTAAAGGGCGTGCTCGACCGCGGCTATGACGTGCTGCTGCTGACGCAGGACGTGGATGAGTTCACCTTCCAGGCTATGCGTGAGTACGTTGCCGCCGATATGCCCAAGATCTACGAGGACGATGCCGCCCGCGAGGCTGCCGAAAAGGCCGTGGCCGATGGTGCCGAGCCCGAGGTTGAGGATCGTCACCTGGAGCTCAAGAACGTCGCAACCGGTGATCTTGACCTGGCGACCGAGGACGAGAAAAAGGAGGCCGAGGACGCCACCAAGGAGAACGAGGACCTCTTTAACGCCATGAAGGAGGCACTCGGCGACAAGGTCGAGAAGGTTGCCGTCTCTGCGCGCCTGACCGATGCTCCCGCGTGCATCACCACCGAGGGCCCGCTTTCGCTCGAGATGGAGAAGGTGCTCCAGAAGGGTCCCGAGGGCGCGCCCGACGGTATGCCCAAGAGCCAGCGCGTGCTCGAGCTCAACGCCAAGCACCCGGTCTTTTCCAAGCTCGTCGCCGCTCAGAAGGCGGGCGACGCCGACAAGATCAAGCAGTACTCCGGTTTGCTCTATGACCAGGCCCTGCTGGTCGAGGGCATTCTGCCCGAGGACCCCGTTGCCTTCGCAGCAGCTGTTTGCAACTTGATGTAGTTGGGTCGTTACGCGGTTTTACCAAACCGCGTAACAGCTCGACGCTGCCCTCAGTTCCGCCGTTCTAACGAACGGCGGACCAGTCGACGCTGCGCGGGCGCCAGAGCGACAACTTGTCATTCAAAGAGGACGGCATGACCAGAAGGTCTATGCCGTCCTCTTTTCATGCCAATTTGTTCGCTCTGGCGCCCGCTCGCTGGCATTGCCAAAACATCGACGTTGCCGTGGTCCTAAGTAGTCATTGGGGACGTTCTTGTTTGACTAGTCGTTTAAGAACGTCCCCGATGACTATTTGAATTGCTAATTTGTGCGGGTTGTGGTTTTGTGACCTGCTGAAATTTAGGATACTGTACATCTGTACGTTAACTCATCTTCGTAGTATATTGCTACCCGCAAAACTCAACACCATTGTGCTTTGAGACGTTAAAGCGCCTACTACAATGGTTGTCGATAGTACGATTCGATTTAACGACAGGATGGATGGTCCAAGCGTGAGTCTCGGCAGCAAACTATCCAACGCAAAGGTCTCCTTTGCGATATTTAAGCGCGACATTAAGCGATTGCTTATGAACCCCGTCGCCTTGGTGGTTACCCTGGGCGTGTGCGTTATTCCCTCGCTGTACGCCTGGTACAACATCGTGGCAAACTGGGACCCGTATGGAAACACCCAGGGTATCAAGATTGCCATCGCCAACAACGATCAAGGCACCCAAAACGACTTGGTGGGCGAGCTCAACGCGGGCGACCAGGTCGTCGATCAGCTCAAGGAGAACGATCAGCTGGGCTGGACCTTCGTCGATTCGGCCGCCGATGCCAAAGAGGGCGTCGAGAGCGGTGAATATTACGCTGCCATCGTGATCCCCAAGAACTTCTCTGACAATCTTGTCTCAATGCTCGACGGCAACTACCATCAGCCCAAGCTCACGTACTACGTCAACGAGAAGAAGAGCGCTATTGCGCCCAAGGTCACCGACACTGGCGCCAATACCATCGAGGAGCAGATCAACTCGGAATTTGTCTCTACGGTGGGCGAGACTGTTGCCGGAATCGCGAAAGATGCCGGAGTCGATTTAAAGGACAAAGCGACCCAGACCCAGGATTCGCTGGCTGGTTCGGTGTCCGAAGCGTCTGATACCCTGGGCGAAGTACGTGATTCCATCGGCGATATGAACACCGCCATCGACAAGACAAGCAGCTCGATTGCTTCGGCCGATGCTGCGTTGGCGGGCCTGCAGGGACAGACGCCTTCGCTTACGCAGGCAATCGCTCAGGGCAATGACCTGCTGGGCGAAGCTCGCACCACGGCGGGCAACTCTATCGCCTCGCTCTCCAAGGCGCTCTCGGAGGGCAGCCTTGCGCTCACCAAGACGTCGGCCTCCGCGAACGCTGCCATCGGCAAGCTGACGGGTACGGTCACATCTACGACCACCCGTATCGACAACTCGCTCGAGTCTCTCCAGGCGACGATCGACCACAATAAGGCCGTTATCGGGCACTTGGAGATTCTCGTCAATGACACGTCGACAGGTTCCGAGGAAATTGACGCGCACATTGTATCGACCATCGATTCGCTTCGCGAGCAGAATGAAAAGCTTCAGAGCATCAAGGACGGTCTGTCTGCGCAGTCGAGCGCCATGGCAAACGACGCTACGGCAATCTCGAACGCGAGCAGCGCACTCAACGCGGCAATTCAGACCGGTACGGCTAACCTCGGTCAGGCTCAGACCGATTTGGGGCAGAACGCGCTGCCGAAGGCTTCGAGCGCGCTGGACTCCTTTGCCGCCGTTTCGGGCGATTTGACCGGCATTGTGTCGGGTATGACCCCCACGATTGCGAGCGCGCGTGGCACGCTGGCCCAACTCGATGCGACGCTCAAGCAGGCCAAGACCACGCTGGCCCAGACCGATTCTTCGCTTGCCAAGGTTCAGGACAAGCTCGCGACCGCCGCCAATGACATTGCGGCGCTGCAGACCTCTGAGTCTATGGGCGAGTTAGCCGACCTCATGGACGTCGACGTCAATGACGTGGCAGATTTCATGGCATCTCCGGTTGAGCTGACGTCCAAGTCAATCTATCCGGTCAAGAGCTTTGGCTCGGGCATCGCTCCCTTCTACACCAATCTGGCGCTGTGGGTAGGCGGCTATGTGCTCATCGCTATCTACAAACTCGAGGTCGACCGCGAGGACATCGGTAGCTTTACGGCGCGTCAGGGCTACTTTGGCCGCTGGCTGCTGCTGGTGATCCTGGGCGCGTTCCAGGCCATTATCGTTACGGTGGGCGACCTGGTCATTGGCGTTCAGTGCGTCAATCCGCTGCTCTTTGTGCTGGGCGGCATCGCTATCTCGTTCACCTACGTCAACATCATCTATGCGCTGTCCACCACCTTTAAGCATATCGGTAAAGCCATTGGCGTCATCCTCGTCATTGTGCAGATCCCCGGCTCGTCGGGCATGTATCCCATCGAGATGATGCCTGGCTTCTTCCAATGGCTGCATCCGCTGCTGCCCTTCACCTATGGCATCAACCTGCTGCGCGAGACCGTCGGTGGCATGTATTCGTTCAACTACCTGTTCAACCTGTGCATCCTGGGCGTGTTCCTGATCGTGGCGCTCTTTATCGGTCTGCAGCTGCGCCCGTTGCTGCTCAACCTCAATCTGCTCTTTGATAAGCAGCTTTCCACGACGGGCCTCATGATCTGCGAGTCCAACGACCTGCCGCGCCAGCGCTATTCGCTGCGCACGGCCATGCGTGTCATGCTCGATTCGGATTCGTACCGTCGCGAGCTGCTCGATCATGCCGTGGCGTTTGAGCATCGCTACCCCTACTACATCAAGGGCGGTTTTGCCGCTGTGGTGGGCGTTCAGGTCCTGCTCTTTGTCCTGTCGACGGTTCTCGATATCGACAATAACGGCAAGATTATCCTGCTCGTTATCTGGATCATTTCGGTTATCGCCATCTGTGGCTGGCTCATCAACATCGAGTACATCCGCGCGAGCCTCAATACCCAGATGCGTATCTCGGCGCTTTCGGACGAGGACCTTCGCCGCGAGATGCGCGAGCACACGGCTGCCATCCCTGCTGCCCGTCGTATGTTTGGTCTCAACGCTAGCGAGCGGGGCACCAAGGACAGCGAACAGCCCACGAGCCGTCTGCCGCATATCGGTGTGCATCGTAAGGCTCAAGATGCCGACGGCGTTGACAACGTAAACGGAAACGACGGGGACACCGCCCCGCTTGGCAAGCACTCTAAAGGAGGTGAGGCATAAATGAAAAACATCCTGCACCTGTTTAAGCGCGATGTCCAAAACGTGTCTCGCTCCGTGATCGGCATGATTGTTGTGATGGGCCTCATTATCGTGCCGTGCCTGTACGCGTGGTTTAACATCGCCGGCAGCTGGGATCCCTACGGCAATACTGGCAACCTTAAGATCGCCGTGGTCAACACCGATGAGGGCTACGAGAGTGATCTGATTCCCGTCGAGGTCAACGTGGGCGAAAACGTAACCGCCACTCTGCGCGGCAACGAGAACTTCGACTGGGTCGTACTCAACGACCGCGATAAGGCGATTGAGGGCGTTAAGTCGGGCGCGTACTACGCTGCCGTCGTTATCCCTAAAACGTTTAGCGCCGACATGATGACGCTTTTCTCGACCGAGGTGAAGCACGCTGATATCGAGTTCTACGAGAACCAGAAGGCCAATGCCATCGCGCAGATCGTGACCGAGAAAGGCTCGAGCGCCGTCCAGAGTCAGGTCAACGAGACCTTTACCAAGACCATTACGAGCATCGGTCTTAAAACCGTGTCCAGCCTGCTCGACTATATGAGCACCGACCAGGTGAGCAACTTTATCGCCAATCTGTCCTCTACGCTGGGCGATTCGGTCCAGGACCTGCAGGACATTCAGACCAGCGCAACGTCGCTGGCGGGCGTTTTGAGCTCCACGTCCGATTCGCTGACGTCGGCGGGCGGTATGCTCAAGCAGACGGGCACCGTCGATGAGTCGACGAAGCAGCTGATGGAGCACGCCAAGAGCGGCATCAATGATTCCAAGGAAGCGCTCAAGGCCGCCAACGATGCCGTTGACGCGGCGATTGACGGAAGCGCGGGCTCGTTCGACAACGTGTCCGCCGAGCTTGCGAAGGCATTCGATGCCGCGAATCAGCATGTTCACCTTACGGTGTCTCAGCTCAATGAAGCCGCAGCGGCGCTCAATACGCGTGCTGACGATATCGATGCGATGGCCGATCAGCTCCGCAACCTTGCCGACCAGGTGAAGGATGACAAGCTCAAAGACGGCCTCAAGTCCGCTGCGACGTCGCTGGGCAGAATTGCCGTGGAGTACCGCAACAATGCGAAGGACCTGACGGCGACCGCAAAGTCCCTTTCGGACAGCATGGCGGAGGCCAACAACTCGCGTGCCGAGGTCGACCAGGCCATCGCCGATGCCAAGGCGGGTATCTCGGGTGCCAAGTCCGACTACGATTCTACGTTCTCGGTTAAGGCCAAGGAGCTCAAGAAGACCATTTCGGGCGTTCTGGATTCCCTGAACGGTATCTCGGGTGACTTGGATAGCGCCGTGAGCGGTCTGACCGACGCCTCTGGTTCGCTCGCGAAGGGTCTCTCCAAGGCTGCAAAGCTCGTCAACAAGGCTTCCGATCAGCTGGGCGAGGCGTCGGACAAGATCAGTGCCTTTAAGGACGAGCTTGATAGCGCTCTGATCTCGGGTGACCTGGCCACGATCAAGACGATGATCGGCAACGACCCCGAGGGTCTGGCCGTGTCGCTTTCCGGTCCCGTCGCGCTCGACCGCAAGCCGGTCTATCCGATTCGCAATTACGGCTCTGCCATGGCGCCGTTTTACACGATTCTGTCGCTCTGGGTCGGTTCGATCGTGCTGGCGGCCATGATGAAGGTGTCGGTTGACGATGAGCTCATCAACGAGCTTATCCCCGTGCGCCTGCACGAGATCTACCTGGGTCGTTACCTGTTCTTTGGCGGTCTGGCACTGCTGCAGGCAACGCTCGTGTGCGCGGGTGACATCCTATTCTTTGGCATCCAGTGCGACAACCCGCTGCAATTTGTGCTGGCGGGCTGGATCGCGAGTCTTGTGTTCTCCAATATCGTCTATACGCTTACGGTTTCGTTTGGCGATATCGGCAAGGCGCTTGCCGTCGTGTTGCTGGTCATGCAGGTCGGCGGTTCGGGCGGTACGTTCCCCATCGAGATGACCGGTCCCGTGTTCCAGGCGATATATCCGTTCCTGCCGTTTACCCACGGCATCAACGCCATGCATGCCGCCATGGCCGGTGCCTACCATATGGAGTACTGGATTGAGCTGGGCATTCTGGCGAGCTATCTGATTCCGTCGCTGGCGCTGGGCGTGGTCTTCCGCCGTCCGGTCATCAAAGCCAACGACTGGATTATCGAAAAGCTTGAGAGTACTAAATTAATCTAGCGCAACAGCGTGGCGTTGACGAAACATCAAGGTCTACTCTGCCGATACTTTAGCGGGCTGGATTGCGATGTCGTGTTGGTTGTTGCTACAGTAGCGGGGCGTGCCGGGGGTCCGGCGCGCCCCGTTTTTATTTGACCATGAGGCGGCACGCAGCCATACGCGTGCGGACACCACGCCCAGTTTGAGTGTGAGGATGTTCCATGGCCCAATACGCTGCCAACGAAATCGAAAACATGCCCGATAGCCCTGTTGCTCGCGATGACCTGGGTGCGGGCGGCACCTCCCGTGGCGCCGGTGCTCGCTCGCCGCTGTTCTGGAAAGTTCTACTGCTTTCGGTGGCGATTATCTGGGGTTACTCCTTTACCACTATGAAGGACGCGCTCGACACCATTCCGGTGTTCGAACTGCTCTATATTCGTTTTCTTCCCGCAGCGCTGGTCATGCTTGTTATCTTTCGCAAGCGTATCGCCGCTCACCTTAACGCTCGCAATCTGATTGTTGGTCTGAGCATGGGCGCGCTCATGTGGGCGGCCTATGCCTTGCAGACGGTCGGTCTGGCTCAGACCACGGCGGGTAAGAATGCTTTTTTGACGGGCACCTATTGCATCCTCGTGCCGTTTGCGAGCTACGTCCTAAGCGGCGAAAAGCTTACCCGTTACAACTTGGGAGCCGCGTTGCTGTGCCTGGCGGGCATTGGCCTGGTGGCGCTCGATAGCGTCGAGTTCAATGTCGGCGATGTCATCACACTGGGCGGCGCGGTCTTCTTTGCCATCCAGATGGCGGTGACCGCCAAGTACGGCCGCAAGATGGACATCAACGTCATCACGTTTTGGATGTTTGTGGGCAATGGCGTCTTGAGCCTCATCTCGTCGCTGTTGTTTGAGACCCAAGCGCCAGCGTCCGTGTGGACGCCGAGTTTCATCGGCGTAATGGCCTTTCTCTCGGTGGGCTGCACGTGCGTGGCGCTGCTCATCCAAAACGTCGGCTTGGCGCACGTCCCGGCCTCGACGGGCTCATTGCTCCTATCGATGGAGTCCCCTTCGGGCGTGTTGTTTTCGGTGCTGCTGATGGGGGAGGCGCTCACCTCGCGTCTGCTTGCCGGCTTCGTCCTCATCTTCTTGTCGATCATCTTGAGCGAGACTCACTTCGATTTTTTGCGTCGAAAGCCGCGCCCGCAATTGTAAACAACTTGTTGCGCCGCCCTCCCGGGGCGGCATTTTTTATGCCTCGCCCTTAAAGTAGTACCTTGCACTTTACGCTATCAAAGTGCTTGCTGCAAAAACGATACTGGAGGGCATCTATGGCACCAGCTTTGTCCGATCTTCAACCGCAATCAGCGCCCAAGGCCACCGCAGCGGCGCAGACCGCTATCGGTGACGGTCTTGTTGCAGAAGCTCAGGCTTTTGCAGACGAGCTCGCTGCGTGGCGACACGATCTCCACCAGATGCCCGAGCTGGGTAATAGCCTCCCACAGACCTCTGCGTATATCCAAGCGCGCCTGACCGAGATGGACATCCCATTTGCCACGCTCGTTGATGGTTCCTGCGTTGTGGGCCTTGTCGGCGCCGGTGCCGCCGCGGCCCAAGGCAATGGCGTCTGCACGGACGAACAGGCCGGTACGGTCATCATGCTCCGTGGCGATATGGATGCCCTGCCTGTTGCCGAGGAGTCGGGCGAGCCCTTTGCATCCACCAACGGCTGCATGCACGCTTGCGGTCACGATATGCACGCGACGGCGCTGCTTGGTGCGGCTCGTATGCTCAAAGCGCGCGAGGCAGAGCTTGTTGATGCCAACGCTACGGTTAAGTTGCTGTTCCAGCCGGGCGAGGAAACCTTTGAGGGTGCCCGCGCCGCCATCGCCGACGGTCTGCTGCAGAACCCGCGCCCTCAGGTCGCCTTTGCCATGCATGTCAATAGCCAGTCGCCGCTTGGCCTGGTGCTTTACGGCAGCCCGGCGCTCTCGGGCGTGTACGGTTTCCGCATCACGCTGCAGGGCAAGGGCGGTCATGGCTCGAGCCCCGAGATCTGCATCGACCCCATTACGGCGGGTGTGCACGTGCATCTGGCACTTCAGGAGCTCATTGCTCGCGAAGTGCCGGCGGCCAAGGAGGTCGCACTGACCGTGGGTAAGTTCGCCGGCGGTCAGGCCGCAAATGTCATCCCCGACACTTGTGTGCTCGAGGGAACGTTGCGCGGCTTCGATGTCGAGCTCATGGCTCACCTTAAGACCCGCATCGCGGAGGTCGTCAACGGCGTTGCCACGACCTATCGCACGCCGGCAACCATCGAGACGCTTTCGGACGTTCCGCCGCTCGTGCTCGACAGCGATATGACTCAGGCCTCGCTTGGCTACGTGGGCGCGGTGCTGCCCAAGGCTGCCTTTCTGCCGCTATTCCACGCCATGGCGAGCGAGGATTTCGCACTTATCTCGAGCGAGATCCCAAGTGCGTACTTTACGGTGGGCGCGGCCGTGACCGATACGGACGAGCATTTTGCCCAGCACCATCCCAAGGCGCGCTTTAACGATGCCGAGCTGCCGCTCGGTGCCGCGGCTTACACGGCGGTCGCTTTGGGCTATATCGCCGACCACCGGTAGCACCCAACCTTGCCTTTCAAGCCTGCGGGCATGGCCATAAGGCCTATGCCCTTGTCTTTCAAGGCAATCTTGGGCACTACCGGCGCCCGGCGCAGGCTATTCGTTTGTTTAAAAGGAGCAGTATGTCCCGGCAGCATAAATTCTTCCCCGGTTGGCTTGTCGTGGCCTCCGGCTTTGTCATCATGGCCACGTGCTACACGATTTTCGTTAACTGCATGAGCCTGTTTCAGCCGCTCATCGTAAGCGACCTCGGGATCACGCTTGCGCAGTACAACATCTCCAATGCCATCTCCACCGTGGTGAGCGTTGTGGGTTCGCTTGTGATCGGCCATGTCGCCGATAAGGTGAGCGGCCGCGTTCTGGGCTCCCTCACCGTTATCGCCACCTCTGCCGTGCTTGTCGGCATGAGCTTTGTGGGCGAGCTTTGGCAGGTCTACGTGCTCTTTGCCGTCTCGGGCTGCTTCGCCGTGGCCTCGACCCGCCTGCTCATCAGCCTAGTGACCGCCAACTGGTTTACCGCCAAGCGAGGCCTTGCCATCTCCATCGCACTTTCGGGCTCGGGCTTTGGCGGCGCTATTCTCTCGCCGATCGTGAGCTCGCTTATCGTGAGCGTGGGCTGGCGCTCTGCGTTCCTGGTACTCGCTGCCGTCTGCATTGTGGCGGCACTGCCCATCACGGCCTATTCCTTCCGCACCAAGCCTTCCGATATCGGCCTGAAGCCGCTCGGCGAGAACCCGGGCGATCCGTCCGTCTCGACGGCTGGCGACAAGGACGAGCGCACGGCGCCCGAGGTTAGCGTCGGCTGGTCTCGTATCAAGAAGAGCCCGGCGTTTTGGCTGCTTGTCGTCGCCTTCCTCTTTATGGGTCTCGTTAACGGCGCCATCTTGCCCAACCAGGTCACCAACATGACGAGCGTTACCGTCAACGGCGCCAAGATCGTCACGGGCGGTCACGATCCCATGTGGGCCGGTACGGTGCTTTCGGCCTATATGGTCACCGTCGTTATCGCCAAGATTTCGCTCGGCGCCATCTACGATCGCTTTGGGCTGCGCTTTGGCAACGTGCTGGGATCCGTTGCGTGCATTATCGCTTGCGTTGCTCTGTGCTTCCCCGCGACCGATCTTGGTCCCATCGTGGCTGCCGTGAGCTTTGGTGTCGGAACGTGCATGGGCACCATCACGCCTACCATTGCCGCGTCCAAGCAATTTGGCATGGCCGACCTGGGTAAGGTCACGGGCACCATTACCTCGCTCGAGATGGTCGGCGGCACCGTAGGCGCCATTGTCTCGGGCGTGCTGTTCGATGCCACGGGCTCCTTTGCGAGCACCTGGATCGTGTGCCTGGTGTGTTCTGTGGTCATGCTCGTATTCCTGCTGGTCTCGGAGCCCATCGCCGCCAAGCTGCACGCAAGCGTGGCGGGGGAGTAGACGTCAGTCGCTCTTTTCTGTTCGCCCCGTTCTGTCCGTGGCCGCCTTGGAAGCCGAATGGATGCTCGTACCATCATTCGGTTTCCAAGGCGGCCACGGGCCTACGAAATGATCCCTTTTCCTCCGTCCCCAACAGATCACGTGATCCGAAGGGGGCGGAGGAAAAGGGATCGCATACAGCGGCGGCGCGTCTGGCCGAACGAGTCCCCATACCCTCGTTCGGTCA
>CABUBH010000026.1 GCA_902489775.1 uncultured Collinsella sp. | reverse complement strand
ACGCCGGGCCGACTCACTTCGGATCGGGCGCTACACCAACTTTCTCGACACTACCGGATTGTGATTGCAGCATTGAAATACATTGATGAAATGTTGCGCTCTGCAAGACCGGAAAGGTCTTCGGTAAAGGCGTCGAGGAACTCTTCGATATTCTCAGGTATCTCGGCACTCTCCCCCTGCTCCTTGCTGAGCCTCTTTACGGCAGCCGTCTGTAACTCGCACGCGGCCTCTATATTTTTCCATTGGAGTTCACGCGACTGTAGGTGACGAATAAGCTCCGATTGAACTAACTCTAGATTCTTCGCATTCGGTAGATTTGCAAGTTTCTGGCAGAAAAAGTCTGTCTCTGAGTTTGCGATAGCTCGCAGATGCTCAATGAAACCTATCGCTATGTTTAGCGCGTCGTTTATCTCATCAAAATCTGATGGGACTCGATTTAGCAGCTTTAGCATATTAATGCATGCTGCATTTGATTCCGACAAGCGATCGTTGTCAAACGCGAGCTGCCAGTCTATCGCTTTTGCCTTTATTGACCATGCCTCGGCGTTCTCAAGATCAATCTCGAGGACCATGGAGGCATATTTCTCAGCATCGGCGTTGTTACCTGCTTTTTGAGCAGTTCTAGCTAGGGCGAGATATCTATTGACATCTTCAGTGCGGTCTGTTTTTACCGTGCCTTCGACTTGGACAACGCCCTCGACCATCATTTTCTTTGCGGTTTCAAGCGTGTATTTCATTCCGCAGCTTTGACAGACGAAGAAGTCTCCATCCTTGATTATTTCTGTGCTTCCGCAGAGCTCGCATTGCAGCGCCTTCATTTCGATTGCTCCATTTCATACCCCTTGCTGTTCATTTCCCGTATTAGTTTCTGCTTTATCTCAAAAACGTCATCCTTGTAAGGGAGATATAACATGCCGTTTATATCGGAAGGTTTTTCTATTGGCGGGTCAGTTTCTTTGAGAAGGATCGCGGTTCTGGACCTATCAAATTTCATCAGTAGCATCCCGAGTTCCAAAACTACGTTCTGGCGAGCTCTTGGCTGTGGTTGATTCTGTTCATTCTTTGGATAGCCCATATCGTCCGGGGTCATAAGCACGATTCCGAAATTTGCACGAGGGATGTATTCCATTAGTTGTTCAATTATTGTTCGGCCCCCCATGGGCTGATTATCGAGAAAAATTGGCTCGAGATTCAACTCTTCGAGAAGACGTTGGAGTTGGTTTCGTGCAGTTTTATCGTGGCCATAAACAACGAAAACTTTGTTGTTTGGTTCGTCAACGATTTCATCTTCAATGGCTTCTCGAACTTGATCAGCGTTATTTCCTTGACAAAAGAAGCCGCCGCTGTCGTAGACATATACGGCTGTTCCATTCTCGAGCTTTATTCGATAGCCAATAGTTTTGTATCTCTGGGTCTTTTTTACCGGAATATCTTTTGAAACAAGAAGCGAGATTAATTTATCCCTATCGATCATTGGCTGTCCTTGCTTGCTTTAACCAGTGCTGCTCTTTGCCTTATCAACGAAGCCATGCGCGATATTTTCGAGTCCGCACCTTCGATATCGTTTGATTCGATTGATTGCGATAGATCACGAAGCGCGCTCGATATTTCATCTTCAACTTGAGCGCTTGCTTCACAACTGGCGGGGTCGGTAAAGCTTGACGTTTCCAAGAGGCTGGTCATTGATGCGCGCAACTCTGAAGGTGATTCATCTAAAAGCAGGCTTAGCTGAAGTTCAAGGTTCTGCATAAATTGCGATTTGCTTGAAACCTGGTTTTCAATAGTAGATGTGTGAGATTCGGAAGCGCCCGTTGCGAAGAGTGCGGTTGTCGCAACGCTTGCTGGCAGAAAACTGAGAATTGGAATTGCTGGAAGCGCCTCTGTTTTTAACGCGGACCCTAGCAGGTTTAGCAACAATTGGACTGCAAACGATACGCCAATAACAAGTATCTTTGAGACACCAAATATCTTAAGATTCGTTTGGGGTCCAAATAACAAGGCTGAAACCACCAGGGCGAGCATGACCAAAGAGAATGCGCTCTCAATCCAAAAAGTGGTTGAGGGTCCAAATAAAAGGATTGTCACGCTTTCGATAACCATGAAGAGGGCTACGGGGATTGCTGCAATATATGCTTGGGTGTTCTTCATTATGACCTCCGTGCTCCGCACTCGGGACAGAACTTCTCGGTTCCAGAGAAGCGATAGCCGCATTCGGAACAGAACTTCGCAGCACTTTGCTGCGAATTGGTATCTGCAGGGATAGGCTGCGTCGCGGACGTGCTAGTCGCTTGTGAGAGCGCATCGGTCATGACTGACCCCATGGTCCCGCCGACACCGGCCATTACGCCTAGACCTATGCCCATGTTTGCGTATTCGCCAGTCGCTTCGTTCTGGGCCATCTTTTCGGCAACATCAAAGCTACGCTCCTGTTGATAGGTATAGCCCTCGATTTGCCGTTTTTCTGCGCGTGCTTTTGCAGAGATTACGGTGCGTTGCGCCGCGGTTTCTTGTTCGATAATGCTGACCTGCTGTTTTATCTGTGCCGCGCGTACGTCGGCATATTGCTTGAAATGGAGATCCTTAAACTTCTCGTATACCGGATCACCTTCGGGTTTGACGATGGCGGTGACCAGCATTTGTGTTAATGATAGGCCGTATGCGGCAAAGTCGGAAAGCAGCTTGTTCTTAAGCGAGTCGGATAGCTCTTCCAGGTGTGCATCGAGTTCGAAAATGGAGAGCTTTTGCTCGGTAATTACTTGAGCGAGATGAGTTTTTATGCGAGTTTGCAGGAAAGCTTTGAAATAACTGATCAACTTGTCCTGGGAGAGCAAGGCTTCGGTTCCAACAAGTTTGAGAAGGAGCCTGCGGGGCTCTTTTACAGCAAGAGCCATCTCTCCGGATGCCCCGAGCGAGAGCGGAAACCCATAAGTCGGTTCCATGAACTGAATCTTGGAATTGGTTCCCCAGCGGATGCCCATCTGCTCGATGAGGTTAACAAAGTAGACCTCTGAGTGAAACGGGCTGACACCGCCGGTCGTTATCTTCGAAACGCCGTTCAGTAACGGTAGATTTTGAGTTTCAAGTTCATGCCTGCCTGGTCCAAACGAATCCAGGGCCTGGCCATTAAGGAAGAAAATTGCTTCTTGGGTCTCGTGAACAATGAGTTGCGAGCCCGTATTGAAGTCTTCTGAGGGGTGTTTCCAGATAAAAGTTTGGTTATTGCCCTCATATTTAATGACATCCGTGATGCTCATAGTCCCCTTGTTTCCATGGTTAGTAATGTTGATTTGCTAAGATAGCCGTCGTTGCTACGACGGCAAAAGTGGTGCTGAGACCCAGGCGCAGGATGTCGCCGGGGTACAGCTGGACGGGTGCGCCGGAGCTGATGTCGAGTTCGTTGTTGTCGGCTGTTCGAATCAGATGCGTGCCGTTGGTCGAACCGAGGTCTTGTGCGTACCAAGCATTGTTCTCGGCGAAGATACGGAGATGCCTAGCGGAGACATCCAGCCCAACATCGGTGACAGCGCTGTCTTCGAGTGCGAGCGCTCCGATGATGGAGCCCACGGCAGAAGGCTCAATGACATAAGGGCCGCCGATGACGAGTCCGCTATCGATCCTGATAAGGCCGATCGCATGTTCGGTGTCCGTTTGTTTTAAATCGCATGGGCAGAAAGAAATACTTGAGGGGGTAAACGACCTGACATTCTCTGCGAATTCAAAGCGGTCCCTGATGTACGCGATAGCACGGGCCGGTTCGCACCAACAGGCGGTCGAGACAACGAGCGCGATTGAGATAAGAGCCCTGTTATCTTTGTCTGACTGGCAGCCGACGAGGCGCGAGGCAGCGTTCCGGTAAAGGAGCCCATTACGCCCACAGGCACTGAGCGCTTGAGCCATCGCGTCAGTCGCTGCCGCAATCATGGTATAGATGTCGGTGTTAGAATACCCTTTTTCCTGTAGCTTGTGCAGGATTTGATTCGATGCGCAAGACCAGTCGGCAAAGTAGCGATCTTCTAGGGAGCCCGGCTGCGAGTGCACGATCGTGCGCGAAAGCCAGCTGGTGTCCTGTGCCATTTGGGCGGTAGGCTGTCCATTTGTTAACGGCAGATCGGATAGTAACAATTCAGCAAGTGCGCGATGGCTCAGGGTAAATGAAGTCTTGAACAGGGAGAACATGACCTCGAGCGGTGTTTGCCGTCTTGGCATGATGTTCTCCCTTCCTTGACCTTATTCGTTAAATAAAGGATAAAGGTGCCACTGGTCGATTTTACTGTGCAACAAATTGCATGTCGGCGAGCGGTCGCGCCGCATGATGCGTTCGTTCCAGCATGAGAGCTGGTTATCTTAGGGGCGCAATACGGTCGCGTTTTGATTAGGATGGCATGACTCAACTGCCCTTCGGGAAACTGTGTCCCGTAATGGACGGAGTGGGATGTAGTTTCCGCAAGGGGATTCTGGGGGGAACCATGTTCCGTTCTGAGCTGAAATGCCGGGACGCAGCTTCCCCTGCAAGCACAAAAAGGCGCGCTGCCTGCAATCGATGCAGACAGCGCGCCTTTTGCGTAGGGCTCTGTAGAAGGCTGGGGCAAAAGCCTGTGACCCTTAGGAGCGGGCGGCGCCGTCGACGGGGAGGATGGCGCCCGTGACGTAGGAGGACATGTCGCTCGCCAGGTAGACGAAGGCGTTGGCGACGTCCTCGGGCTCGCCCATGCGGCCGAGCGGAATGGTGGCGATGATGGGCTTGATGACCTCTTCGGGCAGGTTGGCGACCATATCGGTCTTGGTCACGCCGGGGGCGACGGCGTTGACGCGAATGCCCATGGGGGCGAGCTCACGCGAGAGCGACTGGACCATACCGTTGACGGCGAACTTAGACGTGGGATAGCCGACGCCGGAGGGCTGACCGTACTTGGCGACCATTGAGCTCGTGGTGGTGATGGTGCCGCCATGGCCTGCCTCGGTCATAATCTTGGCAGCGGCCTGGTGGCCGTTAAAGACGGCGACGACGTTGAGGTCCATGACCTTGGCGAACTCTTCGGCCGTGTACTCCAGAAGCGGCGAGCGCTGGGAGATGCCGGCATTGTTGACGACCGTGTCCAGGCCGCCCATGTCGGCTGCTGCCTGGGTAAAGGCCTCGGTTACGGCCTCGAGCGAGGTGAGATCGCAGGAACGGCCCCAGACCTTGGCCTCGGGATAGGCTGCGGTCAGCTTCTCGACGGCGGCATCGGCGGTCTCCTGGCGAGAGCCAAAGACCGTGACGGCGGCGCCTTCCTCAATAAAACGGCAGGCGATGGCGTAGCCGATACCGCGCGTGCCTCCGGTGATGATTGCTTTCTTACCCTCGAGCAACATGGTGCCTCCATTCTTCGGGGGTGTGGACATACGCAGCACAGCATAGTGGCGACCCAAAACGAGCACGTCCGCTTATCGGTGAACGGTACCCCCGGTTGTCAATGAGCGGTCAAGTTGTTCAAACGTAAGCCACGCCAATGCGCCCCCAGCTCGCAAACAAAAAGGGCTCCCGTCCAAGACCGGACGGGAGCCCCTCAACATATATGTCGTATACCGAAGACCGAACTAGTTGGCCATAACGCCTTCGGTCCAGGCCTCGACGTCCTCAATGCGCAGGACGTTGGCGACCTCGGCCACGCAGTCGACGCCTGCAAGCTCGGCGGCGGCAGCTTGGACGTCCTTCTCGAGCGCGCGGTGCGTTAGGAAGATGACCGAGCAGGTGTCGGTGACGCCCGACTTGCCATCCTCGACCTGATTGATGAGCGAGATCGAGATGTTGTGCTTGGCAAAGATATCGACCGTCTCGGACAGGGCGCCCACGCGGTCGGCGACCTTCAGGCGCACATAGTACTTGGTCTGGAGCTCGTCCATGGGCTTAAAGGCGAGGTTGTGGCCGTAGGGCTCGATCTCGGGCAGCGGTGCAACGCCGCGGCTGATCTGCTCGGACAGCGACAGGATATCGCCCACGACGGCGCTCGCGGTGGGGAAGGAGCCTGCGCCGGCACCGTAGAACATGGTCTCGCCCACAGCGTCGCCCACCACGTAAACGGCGTTCATGGCGCCGTTGACCTTAGCGAGCATGTGGTCGGCAGGGATCAGCGTGGGGTGCACGCGGACGTCGACGCCGGCATCGGTGTTGCGGGCGATGCCCAGCAGCTTAATGGTGTAGCCAAGCTCGCGGGCCTGGGCGATGTCCTCGGCGCCGATGGTGCGGATGCCTTGCTGGTAGACGTCGTCGGTGGTCACGCGGGTGCCAAAGCCGATGGAGGCGAGGATGGCCGTCTTGCTGGCGGCATCGAAGCCGTCGACGTCGGCGGACGGATCGGCCTCGGCATAGCCCTTGGCCTGGGCATCGGCGAGCACATCGGCGTAATCGGCGCCTTCGGCGTCCATACGCGACAGGATATAGTTGGTGGTGCCGTTGAGGATGCCGGCGATGGTCAGGATCTTGTTACCCACCAGGTCGTGCTCGAGTGTGCTGACGATGGGGATGCCGCCACCGCAGCTGGCCTCGCACTTAATCTGCACGCCGCACTCACGCGCCTTCTCGGCGAGCGTTTCGACATGACGGCCCAGCAGGGCCTTGTTGGCAGAGACGACGTGCTTGCCGTTCTCGAAGGCGGTGGTGAAGATCTCGGTCGCGGGGTGCTCGCCTCCGATGAGCTCGACGACGATATCGACGGCTGGGTCGGTGACGACATCATGCCAGTCACTCGTAAAGGCCTCGCGCTCAATACCGGCTGCTTCAGCCTGCTCCCAGGCAAGCGCACAGGCGCGGGTCAGCTTAAGGTCGATGCCGTAGGCGGCCAGGTACTCATCGTGGTGGCTCTTAATCAGGCGGGCCACGCCGCCGCCGACGGTTCCCAGACCGATGAGGCCGACGTTCACGGTGCGCAGGGGTTCGCTCATAGATAGCTCCTTCGTGCATCTTATGGATGGATTAACCGCTTAAAGGTTGAGTGCATTCTAGCGTGAACCGAGGGCGCGTGCTCGCCAGGCAACAGGAGTCGCACAAAACGGCACCCCCGAAACGCTGCGGAAACATTGGAAACATGCTCGCTACAAACGGAACTCCGTAACAAACTGTCAACGTTTGCGCCATAAGGTTTGCCCTGTACCGCAAGACGGCCGCATCGCGGCCAGCGAAAAAGGGGGACACCATGTTCAACATCAACAGCACGCTCAGCCGTAGGAACTTTCTCGCCGGCGCTGCGGCGCTCGGCAGCACCGCAGCACTCGCTGGTTGCTCGTCGGGCGGCTCGGACGGCGGCTCCGCCGATGACGGCAAGACCTTCAAGATCGGTGTCATCGGCCCTCTGACCGGCGCCGCGGCAACCTATGGCGTTTCGGCCGAGAAGGGTGCCAAGCTTGCCGCCAAGGATTTCTCGACCAAGGACCTCAAACTCTCGCTTAAGTCCGAGGATGACGTCGCCGACGGCGAGAAGGCTATCAACGCCTTCAATACCCTGTGCGACTGGGGCATGCAGGCGCTCGTCGGCCCCGTCACGACTGGTGCCGCCGTCGCTGTCTCGGGCGAGATCGCCGACGATATGCTCATGGTCACGCCCTCTGCTTCGTCCCTCGACGTCACCAAGGACAAGACCACGGTTTTCCAGGTTTGCTTTACCGACCCCACCATGGGCGCGAGTGCTGCCAAGTTTTTGGCCGAGAAGTATGCAGACGCCAAGATCGCCCTGTTTTACAACTCCGGCGATACGTACAGCTCGGGTGTTGCCGATGCCTTTGCCGAGCAGGCCAAGGAGTCCAAACTTGATATCGTCGATACCGAGACCTTTAAGGACGACTCCTCCACGAGCTTTACCAACCAGCTCACCAAGGCCAAGGAGGCCGGCGCCACGCTTATCTTTGCCCCGATCTATTACACGCCGGCGTCCGTTTTGCTCAAGAACGCCAAGGACATGGGCTACGACATGACCCTCATGGGCACCGACGGCATGGACGGCCTGCTCTCCGTTGAGGGCTTCGACACCTCTCTTGCCGAGGGCGTGCTGCTCATGACCCCGTTCTCTGCCGACGATGAGAAGAACGCCGACTTCGTCAAGGCATATAAGGACGCCTACGACGAGACGCCCAACCAGTTTGCCGCCGATGCCTATGACTGCGTCCATGCGATTGTCGAGGCTATCGATAAGGCAGACATCGACATCACGGCCGACGGCGCCGACATTGCCGGCGATCTTGCCAAGGCCATGCGCAAGATCAAGATCGAGGGCCTGACGGGCGAGCTCACGTGGAACGACGAGGGCCAAGTCGAGAAGCCCGCTACAGCCTATGTGATCCAGGACGGCAAGTACATCGCCGCCTAAGTGCGCATAAAGCGCTACCGGTGAGGCTGTTTTAATCAGGGCAGGGACGCTTGTAACAGAATGGAAACATTACTTTCACACAATAAAGTGGCTAAACTGCATAAACCAATAGAAATACGCATAATTATGGATAAACGGACAAAACAAAAGAAAAGTTGAAATAATCGCCACTTTTCTCAACTAAAGCGTCTACTATTTTGCGAACGCCGAATACGGCGAAGGATGGCCTGTTGGGTAACCGAAACCCGACGAGATTTGAGAGGAGAGCCGCATGTCGAGCCTCACCGGTAAGTCATTGAACCCTGTTATGAATCGCAGGAGCGTTATCGCGAGCGCAGCAGGTCTGGGGGCGATGTCTATTCTAGCTGGCTGCTCCTCCAACGGCGGCGACAGCGGTTCCGCTTCGGGCGACGCTTCGTTTAAGATCGGCACCATCGGCCCGCTGACCGGCGCCAACGCGTCCTACGGCAAGTCCGTTACCCAGGGTGTCGAGCTTGGCTGCAAGGATTTCTCGACCAAGGAGCTGCCGCTTGCCAGCAAGGCCGAGGATGACCAGGCCGACGGCGAGAAGGCCGTCAACGCCTTTAACACCCTGCTCGACTGGGGCATGCAGGCCCTCGTCGGCCCGACCACCACGGGTGCGTCGGTTGCCGTTGCCGCCGAGTGCGGTAACGACCCCGAGACGTTCATGATCACTCCGTCCGCGTCCTCCGAGGACGTCACCAAGGGCAAGGATTGCGTCTTCCAGGTTTGCTTTACCGATCCCAACCAGGGCGTCAACGCTGCCAAGTTCCTGGCGCAGAAGTATGCGGACGAGAAGTTCGTGCTGTTCTATAACTCCGGCGACGCCTATTCTTCGGGCATCGCAGATTCCTTTAAGGTTCAGGCCGCTAAATCCAAGCTCGAGATTGTTGACGAGGAGACCTTTAAGGACGACTCCGCCACGAGCTTTACCAACCAGCTCACCAAGGCCAAGCAGGCCGGCGCTACCATGATCTTTGCGCCGATCTACTACACGCCGGCGTCCGTCCTGCTCAAGAACGCCAAGGACATGGGCTACGACGTCAAGATGATGGGCTGCGACGGCATGGACGGCATCCTGGGCGTTGAGGGCTTCGACACCTCTCTTGCCGAGGGTCTGCTGCTCATGACCCCGTTCTCCGCCGACGATGAGAAGAACGCCGACTTCGTCAACGCTTACAAGGATAAGTATGGCGAGACTCCGGACCAGTTTGCCGCCGACGCTTACGACGGCGTGCACGCGGTGGCCGAGGCCCTCGAGGAGGCCGGTCTTGGTGTCGACGCCGACCCGACCGAGGTCGCCGAGAAGCTGCCTAAGGCTATGCTCAAGATTACCGTTGACGGTCTGACCGGCAAGCTCACCTGGAACGATAAGGGCCAGGTCCAGAAGGAGCCCACGGCGTACGTCATCACCGACGGCAAGTACGTACAGGCCTAATAAGCCGCCTTACATAGAGCGGTTTTGATCCCAAGCAGGGGAGGTTTTGGCCTTCCCTGCTTGCTTGGTATCTAGGGACAGTGTAACGTCCCTGTTTCATACATTAACTGGAAACCTATTCGAAAGGGGGATGTGGAACATGACGGTCTTTATCCAATACCTGGTCAACGGCCTGTCCATGGGCAGCGTCTACGCCATCATCGCGTTGGGCTACACCATGGTCTATGGCATCGCCAAGATGCTGAACTTCGCTCACGGCGACGTTATCATGGTCGGTGCCTATGTCTCGTTCTGCGCCACGTCGTATCTCGGCCTCCCGGGCTGGGCATCTGTAATTCTCTCTTGTGTGGTCTGTACCGTTCTCGGTGTTCTCATCGAGGGTCTGGCATACAAGCCGCTGCGTCAGGCGGGCCCGCTGGCCGTTCTGATCACGGCCATCGGCGTGTCTTACTTCCTGCAGAACGCCGCGCAGCTTCTGTGGGGCGCCACGCCCAAGAACTTCACTTCGCTCGTCACCTTCCAGGTGCCGGAGTTCTTGGCCAAGTTCAACGTAAGCGCCGTCTCGCTCGTCACCATCGTCGCCTGCCTGGTTATCATGGCCGGCCTGATGTTCTTTACAGGTAAGACCAAGATGGGCAAAGCCATGCGCGCCGTGTCCGAGGACAAGGCCGCCGCTCAGCTCATGGGCATCAACGTCAACCGCACCATCTCGATGACGTTTGCCATCGGCTCTGCCCTTGCCGCCATCGCCGGCGTGCTGCTGTGCTCCTACTCGCCGGTGCTGCAGCCTACGACAGGCGCCATGCCTGGCATCAAGGCCTTCGACGCCGCCGTCTTCGGTGGCATCGGCTCCATCCCCGGCGCCTTTGTCGGCGGCATTCTCATCGGCATCATCGAGGCGATGGCACAGGCTTACATTTCCACGAGCCTTGCCAACTCCATCGTCTTTGGTGTTTTGATCATCGTCCTGCTCGTCAAGCCTGCCGGCCTCTTGGGCAAGTACGTCCCCGAGAAGGTGTAGGTGAGCGTTATGAAGTTTCTTAAAGACAAGCAGACGCGTCACGACTTTGTCACGTACGCCATGTGCATCGTGGCCTTCGCCGTCGTGTTCTTTATGCAGTCGAACCACATGATTCCGCGCATGATCGCCGGTCAGCTGGTTCCCATCACGGCCTATATCGTCATGGCCATCTCCCTCAACCTCGTCGTCGGCATCGCGGGCGACCTGTCGCTGGGCCACGCGGGCTTTATGAGCGTCGGCGCCTATACGGGCATCGTCACCGCGGTCGCCCTCGAGAGCGCCGTTCCCTCCGATCCGGTGCGCCTGATCATCAGCATCGTGGTCGGCGCTATCGCCGCTGCCGTCTTGGGCTTCTTGATTGGCATCCCGGTCCTGCGCCTGAGCGGCGACTATCTGGCCATCGTGACCCTGGCTTTTGGCGAGATCATCAAAGAGATTGTCACTTGCCTTATCGTGGGTGTCGACTCCCGCGGCCTGCACGTGATCTTTAACATCACGGGCAACTCTACGATCGACGACCTGCACCTGCTCGAGGACGGCACCGCCATCATCAAGGGCGCCCAGGGCGCCTCGGGCGTGTCGACGTACTCGACCTTCCTCGCCGGCGCCATCTTGGTTATGGTCGCGCTCGTGATTGTACTCAACCTGGTTCGCAGCCGTACCGGCCGTGCCATTATGGCCGTGCGCGATAACAAGATTGCAGCCGAGTCCGTAGGCATCTCCGTCACCGAGTACCGCATGATCGCCTTCGTGGTTTCCGCTGCCCTCGCCGGTGCTGCCGGAGCTCTCTTCGGCGGTAACTTCTCGCAGCTCTCCGCCACCAAGTTCGACTTCAACACGTCCATCCTCATCCTGGTGTTCGTGGTTCTGGGTGGTCTGGGCAATATGCGCGGCTCCGTCATCGCCGCGGCGTTGCTCACGGTGCTTCCCGAGCTGCTCCGTCAGTTCTCGGACTATCGCATGCTCATCTACGCCATCGTGCTGATCCTGGTCATGATCTTTACCAACAACCCGCAGCTCAAGGCGTTCTTCGCACGCATTAAGGACCGCCTTGCTTCCAAGAAGGAGGTGGCAGCCGATGCCCAGTAAGTTTGAGTTCAACAAGGGCAAGATGGTCCCGTATCCTTCTGGCGCCATCGTTCCCGACCGCGACCTGGGTCAGCGCCCGGCGCTCGAGTGCATCCACCTGGGCATTGAGTTCGGTGGTCTTAAGGCAGTCGACGACTTTAGCCTGACTATCGGCAAGACCGAGATCGCCGGTCTCATCGGCCCCAACGGCGCTGGCAAGACCACGGTCTTCAACCTGCTCACCAAGGTGTACCAGCCTACGCACGGCACCATCCTGCTCGACGGTGAGGACACTTCGGGCAAGTCGGTCTACCAGGTCAACCGCATGGGTATTGCCCGTACCTTCCAGAACATTCGCCTGTTCAACACCATGACGGTGGAGGACAACGTCAAGGTCGGCCTGCACAACCAGGAGCGCTACTCCGGTTTTGAGGGCGTGCTGCGCCTGCCTACGTATTGGAAGCACGAGAAGGCCGCCCACGAGCGCGCCATGGAGCTGCTGTCCATTTTTGACATGGAGCACCTGGCAAATGAACAGGCCGGCTCGCTTCCTTACGGCGCTCAGCGTCGTCTGGAGATCGTTCGCGCGCTTGCCACCAACCCCAAACTGCTGCTGCTCGACGAGCCTGCCGCCGGCATGAACCCGTCCGAGACCGCGGAGCTCATGGAGAACATCGTCAAGATTCGCGACACCTTTGGTATCGCCATCATGCTTATCGAGCATGATATGTCGCTCGTTATGAACATCTGCGAGGGCATCTGCGTGCTCAACTTTGGTAAGGTCATCGCCAAGGGCACGGCCGAGGAGATCCAGAACAACGACGCTGTTATCGAGGCATATCTGGGCAAGCAGGATAAGGGGGAGAACTAAATGGCAGAGCCGATGCTTTCCGTCTACAACATCAACGTCTGGTACGGCGCTATCCACGCCATCAAGGACATCTCCTTTAACGTCAACGAGGGCGAGATCGTGGCTCTGATCGGTGCCAACGGCGCCGGCAAGTCCACGACGCTTAAGACCGTCTCGGGCCTGCTGCGTTCCAAGACCGGCTCCATCAAGTTTATGGGCGAGGACATTACCCATACGCCTGCCGACAAGCTGGTGGGCAAGGGCCTGGCCCAGGTGCCCGAGGGCCGTCGCGCGTTTTTGCAGATGACAGTCGAGGAGAACCTGGAAATGGGTGCCTATACGCAGCCCAAATCAACGGTGGCTCCGGGTCTCGAGCGCGTCTACGAACAGTTCCCGCGCCTGAAGGAGCGTCGTCGCCAGGTCGCCGGCACCCTTTCGGGCGGCGAGCAGCAGATGCTCGTTATGGGCCGCGCCCTTATGAGTAACCCTAAGCTGCTCATGCTCGATGAGCCCTCTATGGGCTTGGCACCGATTCTGATTGAGCAGATCTTCCAAATTGTCGAGGATCTGCATAAGGCCGGAACCACGGTGCTCCTGGTCGAGCAAAACGCACAGATGGCTCTTTCCATCGCCACACGCGGCTACGTGCTCGAGACCGGCAAGATCACCATGACCGGCACCGGCCAAGAACTCCTGCACGACGACAACGTCCGCAAGGCATATCTGGGTGGTTAATCCATTCAAAAAAGGGGCGCTGACTAACCCAGTCAGCGCCCCTTTTAAGTTGCGGTGAAATAGGGACTGAATAGGGGCTCCAGAGGCCAAAACAGTCCCTATTCCACCGCAACTTCATGGGGATGTGTGACAATGCCCGTCGGAAAACATCTGCTGTCTTTGGGGGTCTATCTATGCTGTACGAGTTTTGTGCCGAGAACTTTGAGCGAGTGCCGGCGGCTATCGATGCCGGTGCAAAGCGCATCGAGCTGTGCGATAACCTTGCCGTCGGTGGTATCACGCCCTCGGCCGGCGTTATCAGCGCTACGACCAACTATGCCCACGAGCACGATGCACGGGTGATGTGCATGATCCGTCCGCGTGGCGGCGACTTTCACTACAACCAGGACGAGCTGCGCATGATGGAGATGGACTTGGGCCTTGCCGTGAGTGCGGGCGTTGACGGCTTGGTCTTTGGCTGCTGCAAACCCTGCGCTGGCGGATGGGCGCTCGACGAACTTACGCTTGGCGCCCTCGTGATGGCTGCGGGCTGCGCGACCGAGGAATGTAAGCGTGAGCCCATCGACATCACCTTTCACATGGCATTTGACCAGCTCTCGCCCGAGGCTCAGCTCGATGCGATTGATACACTTGCCGACTGCGGCGTTACGCGCATCCTCACGCATGGCGGCGCTGCCGGTACGTCGATCGAGGATAATTTCGATCACCTGGCTCGTTTAATCGAGTATGCGGGCGATCGTTTGACCATCCTTCCCGGCGGCGGCATCACTACGGCAAATCGCGACGCGGTCGCGGCGGCGCTAGGCGTCTCCGAGCTCCATGGCACCAGGATCGTGCCGCTGGAGGTATAACCCGTGGCGCTGGTATTTGACGTTCAGCAGGCGAGCGGCAAGCCCGACGATAATCGTCGCCCTGGCACCGCGTGCCCCTTTTGCGACACGGAGGGGCTCACCAACATCATCCAGCGCGATGGTGACTGCATCTGGCTCGAGAATAAGTTCAAGACCTTGCGGGCCACCCGTCAGACCGTATTGATCGAGTCGGCCAATCACGACGCCGACTTGGTGACCTATGAGCCGGATGAACTCCACCATGTGATGAGGTTTGCTCTGGATTGCTGGCAGCGAATGATTGACTCCCGGCAGTATCGCAGCGTTCTCATGTACAAGAACAAGGGTCCGCTCTCAGGCGGTAGTCTCGTTCATCCGCACATGCAGATTGTGGGTTTGGAGCAGGAAGACGGCTACACTTCGCTGACTTCTGCCAATTTCGAAGGCATCAATGTCTGGCAACAGGGGAGAATCGCGGTCAACATCTCAACCGAACCGATCATGGGGTTCTTTGAGATCAACGTTTCAGCCCCGCAGGGAATCGCCGCCAGCGATGACACGAGAGACCAAGCCGAGGCGGATCTCTTCGCCGACGCAATCCAGGTAGCTCTGCGCTATATCTTGCACGAGCACCATGGCGGTCGTGCAGAGTCGTACAACCTGTTCTTCTATCACATAGGCGGCCGGACCATTGCCAAGGCGCTTCCACGTTGGGTGGTTTCACCCTACTTTGTCGGTTATCGGCTGGCTCAGGTCAATGCTGAGACCACGCTCGATGTCGATGCGGAGCGACTCCGCGCACATCTGGAGGCGCTCACATCGTAAAGTGAGCGCCCGCACACTGCGGACGGTTTAGCGCGCCATTGCATCGCGGCCGGCCTCGACGCGCTTGCGCTGGGCGGCGCGCTCCTCGCCGGTCAGACGCTCAAAGAAGTGCCCGATAAGCGAGGCGAGTACCTGCTGAAACAGCGTTCCACACATGACGGGAAACACAACTTCGCCCGGAAAGTATTGCGTGGCGATGACGGCGCCCGAAGAGATGTTACGCATGCCGCAGGTAAAGCACATGGTAGTCGTCTCGCTATATGGCAGATGCAGCGCACAGGCGACCAGAAAACCGACGACAAAGCCGCTGATGGCGAAGGTCAAAATAAAGAGGGCGACTTCCAGGCGCACCGCGTTCATGTGCAGCACGTACTCGCTCATGGCGGTGGAGTTGGAGGCGATAACGCCCATCATCATGAACTTGCAGGCGGGCGAGAGCGCGGGGGAGAGCTTCTCGTGTCCCCATCCACGCGTGAGCTCGTTGATCACGATGCCGAGCACGGCGGGGATGGCGATCATAAAGGCCATGTCTTGCATCATGCTCGGCACATCGATCGAGACGGTGGCGCCCAACAGGAGCTTGAGCGTGAGCGGAATCGTCACAGGGGAGATAACCGAGGACGTCAGGATGATGGTGAGCGCGAGCGGGCCGTTGCCGCCGAACATGCTGATCCACATAAAAGCGGTGACGGCCACGGGCACGCTGTACTCGAGCACGATGCCGCAGACAAGGTTGGGGTTGGAGCCAAAGAAGAGTGACCCTATGGCATACGCCGCGATAGGAATAAGCACTGCCGAGACCAGCAGCGCCAGAATCAGGTGCAGCGGACGGTGGAACACCTCGGCTACCTGGTGAAAGGTGTTGCTGAGCGCACCTTGGAACGTCATAAAGGCAAACAAGGTGGGAACGATGGGCTTGAGAACGCCGATCTGGTGAGGAAAGAGCACGCCGAGCGCCACGCAAATCGGAACGATGATCTGCATATGCCCCGCGAGGAACTTTCCCAGTCCAGCCCATTGCTTCATATGTCCCGTGACTCCCTTTATCCGCGAACTCGTTTGTATGGATATGCTAGACGCTCGTATGCGTACGTGCGGCTGAAACGCTCGATTATTTCGAGGCCATTACCGCCATCGTTTGCCGAAACCGCGACGCTCCGCGGCGTTTTGCGTCCGCGCTGCACGGTATAATAAATCCGTTCAACAGATCTGCCTGCCGAAGCGGGCATACACAGAGGACTCATCGCTATGAACCGTGAGAGGTATCGCGGCGACCTGCCCCTATCAGGGGTGGGTGCCTATGTCATCGCTTAAGACGACGCATCGCTGGGTGGTCGCTCAGCAAAACCCCGAGCTCGAAAAGGAGCTTTCGACTGGTCTGGGCATTCCCGGGCTGGTGGCGCGCATTATGGTCGCGCACGGCATTGGCTCCATCAAAGAGGGCCAATTGTTTTTGACGCCTTCGCTCGATCGCGACTGGGCCGACCCACTCATTATCCCGGGTATGTCGGTCGTTGCCGACCGCGTCGAGCGTGCTATTCGCAACCACGAGCACATCGCCGTCTTTGGCGATTTTGACGTTGACGGTATTACGTCGACCTGCCTGTTGACCGAGGCGCTGCGCACGTTTGGCGCCGATGTCACGCCGTTTATTCCGCATCGCTTTGATGAGGGCTACGGTCTTTCGCGCGCGGCACTCGACCGCGTTAACGAGCTCGCTCGCCCCCAGCTGATCGTGACCGTCGATAACGGCATTGCCGCCAAGGAAGAGGTTTCCTATCTGGAGAGCCTGGGGATCGATTTGGTGGTCACGGACCATCACGAGCCCTCCGACCAGGTGCCGCAGGGTGTGCCCCTGACCGACCCCAAGCTCGAGGACGAGGGCCCCTCGCGCGAGCTTGCCGGTGCCGGCGTGGCACTCAAACTGGTGCAGGTCCTGGGCGATCGTCTGGGCAAGCCGTCGTATTGGCGTTCGCTGATAGAGGTCGCGGCGCTGGGCACCGTATCCGACATGATGCCGCTTACGCCCGAGAACCGCGCACTGGTCGCCGAGGGCATCCAGCAGATGCGCGTGACGGCCCGTCCCGGCTACATCGCACTTGCCGCGCTCGCCAAAGCGGACCTTTCGAGCATTACGGCGGATGGCCTGTCATTCTCGCTCATTCCCCGCTTAAACGCTGCCGGTCGCATGGCCGATCCAAAGCTGGCGCTCGACCTGCTGCTTGCCCGCAATCCCATCGAAGCAAGCGCGCTGGCGGCTGAGCTCGAGGAAATCAACCGCCAGCGCCGTGAGATCGAGGCGGAGCTCACGCGCGATGCCATGGCAAAGGTCGAGGAGACCTATGACGGCGGACGCGCGATCGTCGTGGGCGGCGAAGGCTGGCACGAGGGTGTCAAGGGCATCGTGGCAAGCCGTCTGACCAACCGCTATCACGTGCCGGCGCTGCTGTTCTCGATCGAGGACGGTATCGCGCGTGGCTCTGGTCGCTCGGTGGGCAAAGTTAACCTGTTTGACGCCGTCGAGCGCTGTTCCGACCTGCTGATTCGTCGCGGCGGACATGCCGGTGCGGTGGGTGTGACCATCGAGGCATCCAAGCTCGATGAATTCCGTCGTCGCCTTTCCGCTGTGCTATCGGAGATTCCCGCCGAGGACTTTGAAGACATCGACGAGGTTGCCGCCACGGTCGACCTTTCCGAATTGAATATCGAGACCATCGAGCAGATTTCCCGCCTTGAGCCGTTTGGCCAGGGTAATAAGGTGCCGCTGCTGGCTGCCGAGGGCGTGACGATGTGTGATCGCGCCGTGGTGGGTAAAACCGGCGAGCATATGCGCTTCGTGGCGACGGATGGCGCCGCGAGTGTGCCGGCCATCATGTTTCGTGTACCGCAAATCGATAAGCTCATCAACTGCGATAGCGCTGTCGACTTGGTGTTCGAGGCCGTTGCCGAGCATTGGCAGGGTCGTGTGAAGCCCAAGCTCATGGTCAAGGATGTTCTGGTCCGCGATACCACGCTGCCCAGCGTCGACGATCCGGCATGCGAGCTTCGTCGTGGCGTACAGCCGGCGGATTCCGGCCTGCGCCTGGAGTCGCGCAAGCGCGAGACGCTCGCCCAGCTTTCCTATACCGAGCTCACGCGCTCGCTTATCCATAGCTTTATCGGATCGAACCAGCCGCACCGCGCGCAGGTTGAGGCGCTCGACGCCTTGGCCGATCACCAGAGTGTCTTGGCGGTTATGGGAACGGGCCGCGGCAAGTCGCTCATCTTCCATGTGCATGCCGCGCGTGAGGCGGTGCTTCGCGGACGTGCGAGCATCTTTGTCTATCCGCTGCGTGCGCTTGTTGCCGACCAGGCCTATCACCTCTCGTCGACGATGGCATCGCTTGGCATTGGCGTTGGCGTGCTGACCGGCGAGACCGTGGAGGCCGCACGCGATGACGTGTTCGCCGGCCTAGCTTCGGGCCACACCGGTATCGTGCTCACGACGCCCGAGTTCCTGTCTATCCACCGTGACCGCTTCGCGCGTTCGGGCCGCATCGGCTTTGTCGTTATCGATGAGGCGCATCATGCCGGTCTTGCCAAGGGCGGCGACCGCAGCGCCTATCTCGACATGCCCGATATCCTCAAAGCCCTGGGCGACCCGGTCGTTATGGCTGCGACGGCCACCGCGACGGCTCCGGTCGTGGCCGAGCTTGCCCGCATGCTGCCGATCACTCGCACGGTGGTCGACGAGACGGTGCGCGAGAACCTGCAGCTCGAGGACGACCGTGATCTTGCAAGTCGCGAGAACCGTTTGGTGTCGATTGTGGCGACGGGGGAAAAGACCGTCATCTACGTCAATTCGCGCGACCAGTCCGTGGCGCTCGCCAAGACGTTGCGCAAGCGTGTGCCCGATTGCGCAACCCATATCGCGTTCTATAACGCGGGGCTTGCGCGCTCCGATCGCCGCCGCGTGGAGGAAGCATTCCGAGACGGAAGCCTCAGCTGCATTGTTTCGACCTCTGCCTTTGGCGAGGGCGTCAACCTGCCCGATATCCGCCATGTTGTGCTCTACCACATGCCGTTTGGCGCCATCGAGTTCAACCAGATGAGCGGACGTGCCGGCCGCGATGGCCAGCCCGCCGTGATCCATCTGCTCTATTCGTCGCGCGACGCCCGCATTAACGAGCGCCTGCTCGACTGCTATGCGCCCGAGCGCGACGAGCTCGTCACGCTCTATCGCGCGCTGCAGACCATGTGGCGCTCCAACCGCGGCAAGACCGGGGACGATTCCTTTAGCGCGAGCGATATCGACATCGCGCAGATGTGCCTTGCCATCGATGCTCGCACGCCGGTCGACGAGCGTTCGGTGGAAAGCGGCCTGGGAATCTTCGAAGAGCTTGGTTTCTGTCGAGTTTCGGGGTTTGACGACACCCGTCGCATCGCGATGGCCGAAAACCCCGGCCGCGTGCAATTGAGCAGGTCAATTCGCTATTTGGAGGGCTTGCGCTCGCGCATGGAGTTCTCGGCTTTCCGGAGCTGGGCGCTCGATTCGTGCGCTTCTGATATGCTAGCCAAAGTTAACCGCCCGATCGTACCGCGGGCCTAGGGGAAGGGGACCTCGATGGATGCCGCAGCCCGTACCGCCCATGATTCCACCCTCCAGCCGTTTTCGGAGATGGAGCACTATAAGCATGCCGATGAGCTGCCGCCCGAGATTATGGCGGACAGCTACGACAAGCTGGAGCGTCTGTGTCTCAAATATATGAATGAGGATGACTTCTCCAAGGTGGAGCAGGCCTACTGCTTTGCTGCCGAGAAGCATTGCAACCAAAAGCGGCGCTCGGGTGAGATGTACATCAACCATCCCGTCGAGGTTGCCATCATTCTGGCCGATCTCAAGATGGACTGCGATGTGGTGTGCGCCGCGCTGCTGCACGATACCGTCGAGGATACTGAGACCTCGCTCGCCGATGTTTCCGGCCTGTTTGGCGATACGGTGGCCGAGCTCGTCGATGGCGTGACCAAGCTCACCAACATCGAAGTCGACAGCATGGACGAGAAGCAGGCGCTCACGCTGCGCAAGATGTTCCTCGCCATGTCCAAGGACATTCGCGTCATCATCGTTAAACTTGCCGATCGTCTGCACAACATGCGTACGCTGGCGGCCCTGCGCGAGGATCGTCGCCTGTTTAAGGCTCGCGAGACCATGGACGTGTACGCGCCCTTGGCCGACCGCCTGGGCATGAGCTCTATTAAGTGGGAGCTCGAGGACCTGTCCTTCTTCTACTTGGAGCCCGATGCCTACCAGCGCATCGCGCGCATGGTAGCCGAGTCGCGCGAGGTTCGCGAGCGTTATCTGGCCGAGACCATCAAGACGCTCACCGACGAGCTCAATCGCATTGGTCTTGAGGGCTTTCAGATCAACGGTCGTTCCAAGCACTATTGGTCCATCTATCAAAAGATGAAGCGCAAGGGCAAGGAGTTCTCCGAGATTTACGACCTGGTGGCGCTGCGCGTCATCACTCATTCGGTGCGCGATTGCTACTCCACGCTCGGTGCGGTGCATACGCTGTGGCATCCCATGCCTGGTCGCTTTAAAGACTATATCGCCATGCCCAAGGTCAATAACTACCAGTCGCTCCACACGACGGTCATCGGCCCCACGGCTCGTCCGCTCGAGATTCAGATTCGAACCTATGAGATGCATGAGCAGGCCGAGTACGGTATTGCCGCCCACTGGCTCTATAAGAAGTCGGGCGGATCGTCTGCGTCTAAGACCAATGATGCCCAGCGTCTGGACGACCAGATTAACTGGCTCAAACATTCGCTCGATTGGGCTGCGTCTGATGAGATCACCGACGCCAAGGAATACCTGCATTCGCTGAAGGTCGACCTCTTCGATCAGGAGATCTTTGTCTTCACGCCCAAAGGCGAGGTCATGGCTCTTCGTGCCGGCTCCACGCCGCTCGACTTTGCCTATGCCGTTCACACCGAGGTGGGAAACCATTGCGTCGGCGCCAAAATCAACGGTGCGGTGGCTCCGCTCACGCACGAGATTAAGACGGGTGACCGTGTCGAGATCCTGACTAACAAGAGTTCCAAGCCGTCGCGTGATTGGCTCAAGATCGTTAAGACACCTTCCGCCAAGTCAAAGATCCGCCGCTATTTTGCCGCTGCGACCAAGGACGACGACGCTGCCGCCGGCCGCGATATCCTGGCCAAGGACCTGCGTAAGCGTGGCTATGGCATTTCTACGCCGCGCTCCACGCGTGCGCTCAACGCCGTGGCGGAGCAGTTTAACTTCAAGCAGCTCGAGGACCTGTTTGCCGCCGTCGGCGCCGGCAAGGTTGCCCCGCGCGCTGTGGGTAATAAGGTCGAGCAAATCTTGGACCCCAAGCCCGAGGAACAGCTCACCAAGGCCGAGGCTATCGCCGAGGTCGTGAAACAGCCGGCCCGCGGCTCCAACCGCAAGCCGCAAAAGCGTGGCAAGAGCGCAAGTAACGGCATTATCGTCAAGGGCGAGAGCAACAGCGGCCTGCTAGTTCGTCTAGCGCATTGCTGCAATCCGGTGACGGGCGACGATATCGTCGGCTTCATCACGCGTGG
This sequence comes from uncultured Collinsella sp., assembly GCA_902489775.1. Taxonomy (GTDB): domain Bacteria; phylum Actinomycetota; class Coriobacteriia; order Coriobacteriales; family Coriobacteriaceae; genus Collinsella. Next base: position 6,067 of record CABUBH010000026.1, on the reverse strand, counting down.
CCGAGGTGTCTCAGTGCATCGCGCCAACTGCCCCAACGTCAAGGGCCTCATGGAGCACCCCGAGCGCATGATTGACGTAGAGTGGGATGGTGCTGCCGACACTCTCTTCCAGGTCGAGATCGTGGTCGAGTGCCTGGACCGCATGGGCCTGCTCAAGGACGTCACCATTGCCATTGGCGATGCAGGCGGCAATATCCTTTCCGCCGCCACCTCGACCAACCGCGAGGGTATTGCGACCCTGCGCTTTATGGTCGAGATTTCGGATGCGAGCGGCCTGGACCCGCTGCTGGCTTCCATCAGCAGTGTCGATTCGGTCTACGACGCTCGCCGTCTTATGCCCGGCGAGGGCGGAGCGCAACTCAAGCGCCGTGTGTAGGTGCGAGAGCCTCTCAGCATCATAGATATTGGTTACGCTCGAGGCATCGTTTGGTGCCTCGAGCGTATTTTAGAAGGAGGGTATGCGCATGGACGATATGACTTTGGACCTGACACCCCGAGGCACGGCTTCGATTGAGGCGCTCGTCAACGGTCCGATTCAGACCAACAGCTACGCCGTGATTTCGAATGACGAGTGCTTAATCGTCGATCCGGCGTGGGAGGGCGAGCGTCTTGTGGAGCATATCCGCACCGCGCATCCCGAGGTGCGCGTACTCGGGTCTGTCTGCACGCACGGTCATGCCGACCATGTTGGCGGGGTTGCCGGGGTTCGAGCTGTTGTTGGCGACAGCGCACTATATGAGTTGTGCGCTAAGGACGTGACGGTACCTCGCGCAAATATCGAGGAGCAGCGCGCCATGTGGGGTATCGAGACGCCCGATCCGGGTGAGCCGACGCGTTTGCTTGCCGAGGGCGATACAATCGAGGTGGGCGACGTCTGCCTGCAGGTGATCGAGACGCCGGGGCATACGCCGGGCGGCATCGTCCTGTTCGCCGCGACCGAGCAGGGAAACATCGCCTTTGTGGGCGACACGCTTTTCCCGGGCAGCCACGGTCGTACCGATCTTTCCGGCGGTGACGAGGCGGCGATTATGCGCTCGCTCTCCAAACTTGCCAAGATGCTTCCGCCCGATACCGTTTGCTTGACGGGCCATGGCGATTCGACCACGATGGCGCGCGAACTTATGCAGAACCCGTTTATGCAGATGTAGGCTCGAAGCCGTCTTTCGAACCACGAAGACCGCTCAATCGTCAAGCTATTTTCCCCAGTGGGTCGATTCTGTGGGGCAAACGGTCAAAATTTGTCCAATCGGATGGTATTCGTGAACAAACGAACGTTTATGCTCGGGTATGTCGTGGTAAAATCTCAGGCGTTATCGGAGCAACCTTACAGGAGGTTTCTTTTATGCTCGTCAACGCAGCAGACATGCTCAAGAAGGCCGAAGCCGGCAAGTACGGTCTCGGTGCCTTCAACACCAACAACCTCGAGTGGACCCTGGCTATTCTTCAGGCCGCCGAGGAGGCCAAGTCTCCGCTGATCCTTCAGTGCACCGCTGGTGCCGCTAAGTGGATGGGTGGTTTCAAGGTCTGCGCCGACATGGTCAAGGCTGCCGTCGAGGCCACGGGCGTTACCGTTCCCGTCGCCCTTCACCTCGATCACGGTTCCTACGAGGACTGCTTCAAGTGCATCGAGGCCGGCTTCACGTCCATCATGTATGACGGCTCTCACGAGGAGACCTTCCAGCTTAACCTCGACCGCACCAAGGAGCTCGTTGAGCTTGCCCACTCCAAGGGCATGTCCATCGAGGCCGAGGTCGGCGGCATCGGCGGCACCGAGGACGGCGTGACCTCCAGCGGCGAGCTCGCTGATCCTGCTGAGTGCAAGCAGATTGCTGACCTGGGCGTCGACTTCCTCGCCTGCGGTATCGGCAACATCCACGGCGTGTACCCTGCCGACTGGGCTGGCCTTTCCTTCGAGCGCCTGGGCGAGATCAAGGCTCAGACCGGCGACCTGCCCCTCGTCCTGCACGGTGGCACCGGCATCCCCGAGGATCAGATCAAGAAGGCCATCTCCCTGGGTATCTCCAAGATCAACGTCAACACCGATCTGCAGCTCGTCTTCGCCAAGGGTGTTCGCGAGTACATCGAGGCCGGCAAGGATCAGCAGGGCAAGGGCTTTGACCCCCGCAAGCTCCTCAAGCCTGGTCGCGACAACATCGTTGCCCGCACCAAGGAGCTCATGGAGGAGTTTGGCTCCGTCAACAAGGCGTAAGTAGCGGTTTAACTTCCCGCCGGAGGCCCCGTTTCCCCTACGCTGTTTCCCTCGCGCTCACCTGGCTTCGCCAGAAGTCGCGCGACGGAATCAGCTCCGGGGAAACGGGGCCTCCTTCGTTAACTCGCTACAGGGTTACTGGGCTGAATTAAGATGGCTACTGGCTTTGCCAGAAGTCGCGCGACGGAAACAGCTCCGGGGAAACGGGGCCTCCTTTGTTAACTTGCTACAGGGTTACTGGTCTGATTTTAGTTATATGGTTACCGTTCAGCGGTGTTGATGGCTCCCTTGTTGGGGCTTTCTTTTTATCTCGCTACAATGGGCTTCAAGCGTTCTAGTGACTTGGAGTTTTGGTATGGCTGTTATTAACGTACTGCCTTCGGATGGGAAGGTTATTGACGAGGGTCCAGTTGGTTGCTCTGTTGATGTTTGCTGTGATGACTTTCGTCATCTCGATGTTGGACTGCCGCCCGAGATTCTTCGTCTTAAGGATGCCGGGTATTTGACGCAGGCTGTTGCTGCCTGCGATCGCCTTTTGGAGCAGAACCCCGAGCCTTCGCTGGCTGCTTGTGTTCGTGCCGAGCGGTATCGCATACTCGAGACGCCGCTTCATTTTTCGGTGTCGCGCGACCAGGCTATTGCGATGATTCGCGAGGAGTGGCCAGAGTTTACCGAAGAGCAGTTTGATGACCTGATTAATCGTAAGCGTATTGACTGGCGCTTTATCGATGGCGAACTGTTCGTTCTCGACAACTTCCTCGATTCGCTTCGCGTGTATCCCAAGGAGGTTCCGGGCTTGCGGCCCGATCCTACGGACGGAATTGCGCTGCGTAATCAAATGCTCAAGGAGATGGAGTCGCAAAACGGGCTGACTCGTGTCATTACGCTTAAGGCATCCGTGTCTGTCCCCGGGGCTTTGGAGGGGGAGACCGTCCGCGCGTGGCTTCCCGTTGCCGCTGCCTGCCGCCAGCAGTCTCGGATCGAGATTCTCGACATAACGCCGGAGGGTGCCGTTGCTCCCGAAACCGTCTCGGCTCGCACTGCTTCGTGGGCGTCTTCGATTGAGCGTTTGTTCTCGGTGACCTATCGCTATCACATAGATGCCGCATACAGTGACATCTATGGGGGTGCGCTTCCGTCGCATCCGTGCATGGACACGCCGCTGCCCGAGGACACTTCCGAGGACCGTCCGCATATTGCGTTTACGCCATATCTGCAGCAGTTGACGGAGCGTGTCGTTGATGGGCTCGAGGATCCGCTCGATCGCGCCCGTGCCATCTATGATTACCTGACGCAGCATATCGACTACCGCTATCAGCCGCCGTATCTGCTTTTGGGATCTATCGCCGACGACTGTGCGCATTCGCTTCGTGGCGATTGCGGTGTTATGGCGCTCACGTTTATCACCATGTGCCGCATTGCGGGTGTGCCCGCCCGTTGGCAGAGCGGCTTGTATGTTGCGCCCGATTCGGTCGGGCCGCACGATTGGGCAGAGTTCTTTACGCCGCAGACCGGTTGGCTCAACGCTGACGTATCGTTTGGCTCCTCGGCGCGTAGGATGGGGGAGGAGTGGCGCCGTCGTCACTACTTTGGCAACCTCGACCCGTGGCGTATGGTGGCAAACAATCTGTTCCAGGCTGAGTTTGAGCCGGCTTTCGCCGGCATGCGCGAGGACCCCTACGACAATCAGATGGGCGAGGCCTCGGTCGACGGTCGCGGATGCCGCCAGCGCGAGATGCTTCGCTCGGTCGAACTCGTCGAAATGCTCGAAGTTCCATTTTCGGACTAATCGATAGCAAGCTGTGATAAACTAACTCACGCATTACGTGCCCGAGTGGCGGAATTGGCAGACGCAGTGGACTCAAAATCCACCGTTGGCAACAACGTGCGAGTTCGAGTCTCGCCTCGGGCACCATACATGCAAGTGAGCGTTCAAGGGGGTCTAGGCCCCCTTTTTCGTGCCGAACTCGCGTGAGCGCGCGGAGCGTTAAGCAAACAGGCCTGTGGCCTGTTTGTAGCGGAGCGTGGCGAGGGCGCTGCGCGCCCGAAGCCCGGGGCTTCGCGAAGCGAAGACCCTTCGAGTCTCGCCTCGGGCACCATACATGCACCTGCGCTTCAAGGGGGCTTAGGCTCCCTTTTTCGTGTACGTAATGTGATAACGCGTCGAACGTGTTATTATTCGCAAGGCGTTGTTCCCGCAATGCCCTAAAGAGGAACCCGAGGGTTCCCACCTTTTGGCGCCAATGAGCAGCTGACTGGTCATACAACTTAGATTCTCTTCCTCAAATCGAGGAAGTCTATGTGTACGACCTGGTTGCTGAGAAGCGCCGGGTTATTTTTTTATGAATGGAGGTAGGGAAAATAGCTAAGTCTGATGACACCCGCATCAACGACGAGATCACTGCATCTTCGTGCCGTTTGATTGGCGTCGATGGCTCTCAGCTCGGCCTGTTCGCCATCCGCGATGCCCAGCGCGTCGCCGACGATCAGGGTCTCGACCTGGTCGAGATCGCTCCCAACGCGGAGCCGCCGGTCTGCAAGGTCATGGACTACGGTAAGTTCAAGTACCAGCAGGCCATGAAGGCCAAGGCTGCTCGTAAGAACCAGTCCAAGGTCGAGGTCAAGGAAATGAAGTTCCGACCCAAGATCGACGTTGGCGACTACGAGACCAAGAAGGGCCACGTTCTGCGTTTCCTCAAGAAGGGCGCACGCGTTAAGATCACCATCATGTTCCGCGGCCGTGAGATGGCTCACCCGGAGCAGGGCCTTAACGTTCTCGAGCGTCTCGCTGAGGATCTCAAGCCTTACGCTACGGTCGAGTCCAAGCCTAAGATGGAAGGCCGTAACATGCTTATGCTGCTCGCCCCGATTAAGGGCGCCTTCGATGAAGATAAAGCGGCAAGCGATACCAAGTAACTAGTGTTCTGTAACCGATTAAGGAGTATTTCATGCCTAAGATGAAGTCCCACAGCGGCACCAAGAAGCGTTTCCGCAAGACTGGTACCGGCAAGCTTATGCGCGCCAAGGCTTTCAAGAGCCACATCCTGAGCAAGAAGTCCACCAAGCGTAAGCGTGGCTTCCGTCAGGAGACCGAGATCGCCGCTGCCGACCGCAAGGTCATCAAGTCGCGTCTCGCCTAAGTTCGCGTTCCCGTTTTTCGTTTTACCGTCTAGGAGTTGATAGAACATGGCACGTATTAAGCGCGCTGTTGCCGCCAAGAAGAAGCGCCGTACCGTTATGCACCGTGCGAAGGGTTACTACGGTGCCGCTTCGCGTACTTACAAGCATGCTAAAGAGCAGGTCCAGCACTCCCTGCAGTATCAGTATCGTGATCGCCGCAACAAGAAGCGCGAGATCCGTTCTCTCTGGATCACTCGTATCAACGCTGCTGCTCGCCTGAACGACATCTCTTACTCTCAGTTCATGCACGGCCTGAAGGTTGCCGGCATCGAGCTCGACCGCAAGGTCCTGGCTCAGATGGCTTACGAGGACATCGAGTCCTTCAACGAGCTGGCTGCCATTGCCAAGAAGGCCCTCGAGGCCTAATAGATTCTGTTGAATCGCTAGGGGAGTGTCGCACTGTGCGCGGCACTCCCTCTTTTTTATCGAAAGCGCTGGTTTACAGAGCTAGAAGCGCGGGTAGATAAACGCTTACAGGTGACCGATCTTTATATATCTCTTAACCGAAGGGTCATCATCTGATACGTGCGGTCTTGCTGCACTCGACTTTCTACTTCCTATATAGAAAGCCATGTATTGTGTAGGACTTGTGAAGAGTGGAATTGACGTCCCACACGGCTTCGCGGTCTGGCAATATATCTCCTTGCCGCGCGGCCCGGTCGGACCGGATCAGCCGCA
>CABUBH010000025.1 GCA_902489775.1 uncultured Collinsella sp. | reverse complement strand
TCATCAACACGCCGCTCGCCGCCGTTGCCTCGGCCGTGGCGCACGCCACCGGCCATCAGGTTCGCTCGCTGCCGATCACGCCCGAGAAGGCCCTGCTGGGGGAGTAGCGGGTCAGCGAACAAGTCGTAATGGGCGGGGCGGGGCAACTCGTCCCGCCTTTTGCACTCGTGGTGAGGTCGTGAGCTTGTAAAAGGTGTGCGTGCGCTTGCCGCTCGTATCTGCTATCATTCCTAGTCTGTGCGCTCATGCGGGCGTGGCGGAATTGGTAGACGCGCCAGATTTAGGTTCTGGTGGGATTCCCGTGAAGGTTCGAGTCCTTTCGCCCGCACCAACGCATCTGCGTCGGCTTCGGCCGTCGCGACTCTTTGTTGCATAAAGGTACCAGCACCTCAGATAAGCTGGGCAGTATGAGGAGGAACGTGTTGAACATCACCGCTTCTGACGTCAGGGACGCCAAGCTCACCGCTACGGTCACCATCCCGGCCGCCGACGTCGACGCCGCGATCAAGAAGGCCTACAAGGACACCGCCAAGAAGTACCGCTTCCCGGGCTTCCGTGCCGGCAAGGCTCCCCGTCCGGTCATCGATTCCGCTCTTGGCGCCGAGGCTACCCTCGCTCAGGCCACCAACGACCTGATCGCCGCCAACGAGCCCGCCGTCCTCAACGAGCTGGACATCGTCCCCACCAAGAGCGGTGACTACAAGGAGCTCGACCTCGCCAAGGATCACGAGGACTACACCTACACCGTCGAGTTCTCCCTGCGTCCCGCCGCTGAGCTCTCCTCCTTCGACGCTGTCGAGATCGAGATGCCCCCTGCGGAGGTCACCGAGTCCGAGATCAACAACCAGGTCGAGATGCTCCTCAACTACCGTGCCACCTTCGAGGACGTCGAGGGCCGCGCTGTCGAGTCCGAGGACTACGTTACCGTCGACCTCAAGGCCGTCGAGAACGCCGACAACTTTGCCGCCGAGGGCCGTATGCTCATCGCCGGTAGCGACAGCAACCCCGCCGAGTTCAACGAGGCTCTGATCGGCGCCAACGTTGACGACGTCAAGTCCGTCACCTGGACCGACGAGGCCGAGGAGGGCGAGGAGGCCGAGACCCACACCGTCGAGGTCACCGTCAAGGGCATCAAGGTCCGCAACACCCCCGAGCTCACCGACGAGCTCGTCAAGTCCGACTTTGGCTTCGACAGCATCGACGCTATGCGCGACGCCATCAAGATCGAGATCGAGCAGGACAAGGCTTCCCGCCTCCCGGCCGAGAAGGAGAACCGTTGCGTCTCCGCTCTCGCCGAGCGCCTGCAGCTCGACGAGATGGACGCCGACTACGAGCAGTCCGTCTTTGAGGAGCTTGGCCAGAACTTCCTGTCCAACCTCGCTGCCCGCGGCATGACGCTGGACACCTGGCTGCCCGCTTCCGGCCTGACCATGGAGCAGTTCATCGGCGACCTGCACAAGCAGGCCAACGACGTTGCCCGTGAGTCCCTGGCGCTCGACGCTCTCGCCCGTGAGCTCAAGATTGAGGTCACCGAGGACGACATCAACGCCGAGTTCGAGAAGGCTGGCGTCAAGGACGTCGAGGCTTCCAAGGCCGAGTTCATCGCCGATGGCCGCATGCCTGCCGTCCGCGAGTCCATCCGTCGCTCCAAGGCCGTCGATCACCTGGTCGAGAACGCCAAGGTGACTGAGGTCGACGAGACCGCCAAGGACGCCGAGTAATTCTCGCCACCTTGCACGCGAGCGCATGTATGTGCCCGTGATGGGGTAAAGTTATAAGCCGGTTATCCGGTTGCTTCGTACGGTGCCAGCCAATGCATAGCATGCGGGCACCGTACGTTTGTCTAGAGCCACTATTGGTCCGTAAGAGAAATGGAGATGCGTATGATCGCTAAGTTCGATTCCGCCCTCGTGCCATACGTTATCGAGCAGACGCCGCGCGGCGAGCGCAGCTACGATATCTATTCGCGCCTGCTCAACGACCGCATCATCTTCTTGGGCGAGGAGATCAACTCCGTCAGCGCCAACCTGGTCGTTGCCCAGCTGCTGCATCTTGAGAGCCAGGATGCCGAGAAGGATATCTCGCTCTACATCAATTCGCCCGGTGGCGAGGTTTACTCTGGCCTGGCGATTCTTGACACCATGAACTTCATCAAGCCGCAGGTCTCCACCATCTGCGTCGGTATGGCCGCGTCTATGGCTGCCGTGCTGCTTTCGGCCGGCGCCAAGGGCAAGCGCTTCTGCCTGCCGCACTCCAAGGTCATGATTCACCAGCCCAGCGGCGGTGCCCAGGGTCAGCAGACCGAGATCGAGATCGTGGCCGAGGAGATCAAGAAGACCCGCCGCGAGCTCAACCAGATCCTGTCCGATGCCTCGGGCCAGCCGATCGAGAAGGTCCAGGCCGACACCGAGCGCGACAACTACCTGACCGCTGCCGAGGCCCTCGACTACGGCCTGATCGACCGTATCGTCACCTCGCGCGATCTCGCCGCGAAGGACGCCTAGGATGGCAGGAAACATGCAGGACAACTTTGACGAGAATGGCAACCCCATCCGCTGCTCCTTCTGCGGAAAAGAGCAGGGGCAGGTTCGCCGCCTTGTAAAGGGTCCGACCAACATCTTTATCTGCGACGAGTGCGTTGCCGCCTGCTCCGAGATCCTTGAGGAGTCGCTGGCTTCGGACTTTATGGACGCTGCCCGCAACGGCAAGCTGCCGGGCTTCCTCAACGACCACGGCCAGGCTGCCGGGCAGCCTGCCGTGGATCCCGAGGCCGAGGGCTTTGAGCTCGAGGACGATGCCCGCCAGGTCATTACGCATGTGCCGACGCCGCACGAGATCTATGACGAGCTTTCGGCCTATGTTATGGGCCAGGAGGACGCCAAGCGCGCCATGTCGGTGGCCGTGTACAACCACTATCGTCGCGTGATCGAGGGCGGCGCCGCGGTGTCTGCCTTTGACGACGACATGGGCTCGCAGTTCGACGACGATATGGACGAGGTAGAGCTCGCCAAGTCCAACATCTTGCTGCTCGGTCCCACCGGTACCGGTAAGACCCTGCTGGCCCAGACGCTCGCGCGCATCCTCGAGGTGCCGTTTGCCATCGCCGACGCCACTGCGCTTACCGAGGCCGGCTACGTTGGCGAGGACGTGGAGAACATCCTGCTCAAGCTCATCAATGCTGCCGATGGCGATATTGAGCGCGCTCAGGTGGGCATTATCTACGTGGACGAGATCGACAAGATCGCCCGCAAGGCCGAGAACCTCTCCATTACCCGCGATGTCTCGGGCGAGGGCGTTCAGCAGGCGCTGCTTAAGATTCTTGAGGGCACGGTGGCCAGCGTTCCGCCCACTGGCGGCCGCAAGCATCCCCAGCAGGAGCTGCTGCAGATCGACACGACCAATATCCTGTTCATCTGTGGCGGTGCCTTTGTGGGTCTGGACAAGATTATCGCCGATCGCGTGGGCAACAAGGGCGTGGGCTTTAACTCCGAGATCGCCGGCCCCACCTCGGTCGACGAGAACGACCTGCTGCGCCAGGTGCTCCCGCAGGACCTCAACGCCTTTGGCATGATTCCCGAGTTCGTTGGCCGCACGCCTGTCGTAACCCAGACGCAGGCGCTCGACGAGGACGACCTGGTGTCGATTCTGACCGAGCCCAAGAACGCCGTGGTGCGCCAGTACCGTAAGATGTTCCAGCTTGAGGACGTTGAGCTTGAGTTTGAGGACGCGGCCCTGCACGAGATCGCCCGCATGGCGCTCGCCCGCAAGACCGGCGCCCGCGGCCTGCGCTCCATCTGCGAGGACGTGCTGCAGCAGACGATGTTCGACCTGCCCAGCGAGGAGGGTGTTTCCAAGGTCGTTGTGACCGAAGCCTCCGTAAAGGGCGAAGAGCAGCCCCAGCGCATCTACGGGTAAACCAGCCAAAAACGTGCTTGCAAATAGCCTCTGACCATCCGTGGTCGGAGGCTATTTTATATATACGCAATAACCCCAACTACCTGTGTTATTCTGTGTGTTTGTTTAAGCCTCAGCGAAGTCATTACAGACTGAAGTAATCGATACCTAAGGGGAGGAATGCAGACCCTGGCGGGCCTACATTCCTCCCCGGCGGGACAGGGAGAGATATATGGAAGAAATGCCCAAGAACTACGATCCGTCGACCAACGAGCCGGCGATCCTGCAGAAGTGGCTCGACGGCGGCTACTACAAGCGCCGTGAGGGCGTGGGCGACTGCACCGTCACCATTCCGCCTCCCAACGTTACCGGCAAGCTTCACATGGGTCACGCTACCGACGACTCCATCCAGGACGCCATCATTCGTATGGCCCGCATGCGCGGCAAGTCCACGCGCTGGGTGCTCGGAACCGATCACGCCGGTATCGCCACGCAGACCAAGGTCGACAAGAAGCTCAAGAGCGAGGGCATTAGCCGCCTGGAGATCGGTCGCGACAAGTTTGTCGACGCCTGCTGGGACTGGACCCACGAGTACGGCGGCATCATCGTCGAGCAGATCAAGCGTATGGGCTGCTCCGTCGACTTCGACAACGAGCGCTTCACCATGGACGAGGACTATGCCCAGGCCGTGCGCAAGGTCTTCTGCGACTGGTACCACGACGGCCTGATTTATCGCGGCAAGCGCATCGTCAACTGGTGCCCCAATTGCACTACCGCTATCTCGGACGACGAGGCCGAGTACAAGGACGAGAAGGGCCACCTGTGGCACCTGCGCTACCCGCTGACCGAGCCGGTCAACGGCCAGGACTACATCGTCGTCGCCACCACGCGCCCCGAGACCATGCTCGGCGACACGGGCGTCGCCGTCTCCCCGAAGGACCCCGAGAAGGCCGCCTTCGTGGGCAAGACCGTCAAGCTCCCCATCGTCGACCGCGAGATCCCCATCTTTGAGGATTGGCACGTCGACGCCAACTTCGGTTCCGGCTTCGTTAAGGTCACGCCTGCTCACGACCCCAACGACTACGCCATGGGTCAGGCCCACGACCTGCCGCAGATTAACATCTTCGATGAGCACGCGGTGGTCGTCGAGGGCTACGGCGAGTTCACCGGCATGAACCGCGACGAGTGCCGCGAGGCCGTCATCAAGTGGTTCGAGGAGCACGACCTGCTCGATCACGTCGAGGACCTCGATCACTCCGTCATGCACTGCTACCGTTGCGACGCCGCGCTTGAGCCGTGGCTGTCCGAGCAGTGGTTTGTGGCCGTCGACAAGCTCAAGGGGCCGGCGCTCGACGCCGTCAACTCCGGCAAGGTCACCTTCCACCCCGCGCGCTGGACGCAGACCTACACCACCTGGATGGAAAACCTCAAGGACTGGTGCATCTCGCGCCAGCTGTGGTGGGGCCACCGCATCCCCGTGTTCTACTGTGAGGACTGCGGCTGGGAGGACGCTCTTACCGAGGACACCGACGTGTGCCCCAAGTGCGGCGGTCATCACGTGCATCAGGACGAGAACGTGCTGGACACCTGGTTCAGCTCGCAGCTGTGGACTTTCGCCACGCAGGGCTGGCCGCAAAAGCCGGAGCTGCTCGAGGGCCATCATCCCACGACGGCACTCGTCACCGCGCGCGACATCATCGCGCTGTGGGTCGCCCGCATGGTTATGAGCTCGCTGTACTTCCTGGACGAGGTGCCGTTTAAGGATGTCGTCATCTACCCGACGATCCTGGCCAAGGACGGCAGCCGCATGTCCAAGTCCAAGGGCAACGGCGTTGATCCCATGGACCTCATCGGTATGTACGGCGCTGATGCCATGCGCTACAACCTGCTCACGCTGTGCACCAACAACCAGGACGTCAAGTTCGACGCGAACATCGACAAGAAGACCAAGAAGCTCATCGACAGCCCGCGCACCGAGCAGGCCAAGAGCTTTGTGACCAAGATCTGGAACGCCAGCCGCTTCCTGCTCATGAACATGGAGGGCTACACGCCCGGCGAGCCCGTCGTTGAGACGCCGGCCGACGCCTGGATGTTCAGCCGCCTGGCAAAGGCCGTCAAGATGGTCACCGAGGGTATTGAGAATTACACCTTTGGCGATATGGCCCGCGGCGTGCAGCAGTTCTTCTGGAACGAGGTCTGCGACTGGTACGTCGAGGTCACCAAGGCCCGCCTGAAGGGCGAGGGCCGTCTGCAGGCCCAGCGCAACCTGATCTTTGTGCTGGATACCTCCATTCGCCTGATGCACCCGCTCATGCCGTTTGTTACCGAGGAGATCTGGGACAACATGCCGGCGAGCGTGCTCGATCTGGACGCCGAGGGCAACGTGGACCGCGCCGAGGCGCTCATGATCGCCAAGTGGCCCGAGCCCGCCGACTACGCTAAGTATGTTGACGAGGACGCCGAGCGCGCGTTTGAGCTGTGCCGCGCCGTCGTGTCTGCCGCCCGCGCCACGCGCTCGCGTTATCGCTTGAGCCCCAAGGCCGAGCTCGACGTGGTCGTGCGCGCCGGTGCCGAGGATATCGAGAAGCTCGAGAGCCTGCGTTCGACCATCGAGCCGCTGGCAAACACCGCCTCGCTGGTCATGGGTACCGACGTTGAGAAGCCGGCCGCGAGCATCGCCGTGGTCGACAGCGGCGTCGAGGTCTTTGTGGTGCTCGAGGGCAAGGTTGACCTTTCGGCCGAGAAGGCGCGTCTTGAGAAGGAGATCGCCGCGGCTCAGAAGGAGCTCGCCGGTTGCGAGAAGACGCTCGCCAACGAGGGCTTTGTGGCCAAGGCCGCGCCTGCGGTGGTCCAGAAGAAGAGGGACCGTGCAGCTGAGCTCAAGGAGATCCTTGCGGCGCTGACCTCGCAGGTTGCTGACTTCTCGTAGGCGTTACTGGGGGACGCGGTTTGGGGCATTGCTCGCTACTGCGGACAGTCCTGCTCGCACGAAGGCCACATTAAGTGGCCTTCGGCTCGTGCGGAACTTGTATCGAGCAAAGCCCCAAACCGCTCCCATGGCGGCTACGGGGTCGTCCGTTGCCTGTCAGAGCCACTTGGTCGTGGCTTTGATCTCGCTGCAAAGCGGTGTTTGGCTGATATTTTGAATGGGAGGGGCTCGTTGTTTATTACGGGCCTCTTTTTATGTTGAGGGGACTTTGGGTTATGGCTAAGCGTTCTGGGTCGTATTCTGTGCCGTTCTCGTTTGAGTTGCTTTCGTTTGATGAGGCTGTGGGGCTTGCTGCCGACACGGGGCGGATTTCTGGGGATGCTGGGCCTCTGCTTGAGACTGTTGTCGATATGCTCGATGAGCTGGGGCGTCCGGACGAGTATTTCGATTGCATTCAGGTTGCCGGTACTAATGGCAAGACTTCGACCACGCGTTTTTCGGCCGCCATCCTTCGCGGCGAGGGGCTCAAGACCGCGCTGTATACGTCACCGCAGCTGGTTCGCTACCCCGAGCGCATGGAGGTCGATGGACGCGTCGTGAGCGACGAGGCCTTTGCTCGTGGCGTTTCGGCAGCTGTCGAGGCGGGGCGTCGCGTGAATGCGCGCCGTGTGGCGGCGGGGGAGCGTGCCTATTCCATCACGCCGTTTGACCTGCTGACGGCTGCCGCACTTGTAGTGTTTGCCGAGGCCGCGGTGGATGTTGCCGTGCTCGAGGTTGGCATGGGCGGGCGTTGGGACGCTACGAGTGCGACTGATCCCGTCGCCGTTGCCATTACGGGCATCGGGCTCGATCACACACGTATTTTGGGCGACACGCTCGAGGCCATTGCGGGGGAGAAGGCTGCGGTTATCAAACCCGGGCGCTTGGTTGTGCTGGGCGAGGGCACGCATGAGGCGAGTGTTCAGCGCGTGATGGATGCCCGTTGTCGCGAGTGCGGCATAGTGCCGCTGGCGGTGAACCGTGCCACGACCAAGGTGCCGGAGCACGTGGGCGACACGGTTGAGTTTAGCTGCACCACGCCGCGTGCAATCTATACGTCGAGCATGGTCAAGCCGGCCTATCAGCCGCAGAATGCCGCGTGCGCGATTATGCTTTGCGAGGGGTATTTGGGTCGCGAACTCGATCATGACAAGCTCGATGCGTCGCTTATGGGCTGCCCCACGCCGGGCCGCTTTGATGTGCTGGGGACCGATCCGCTCAAGCTGATCGATGCCTGCCATAACCCTCAGAGCTGCGAGAACTTTGTGAGCGCGCTGGACGAGATAGATCCGTGCGTCGAGAATCGCCCCACGCTGCTGTGTGCCGCGCTGGCCGACAAGGATGTGGCGGGTATCGTCGACGTGCTGATTCCAGCCTTCCCGCGCGTGGTCGTAACCCAGACCGATTCCGATCGCGCCCTACCGGCAGAGGAGCTTGCTGCCCTGGTGGGTGCCGATAAGCTTGCGGGCGTATACCCGAGCGTGTCCGAGGCCCTCGCTGCCTTCGATGCCGCAGGCGAGCCCTTCGTAGCAGCCGGAACCATAACCCTAGCCGGCGAAGTAGCCGGCCTGCTGCGCTAACCCATCCCCTCATCAGTTGCGGTGAAATACGGACTGTTTTACAAGCCAGAAGCCTCAAACAGTCCGTATATCACCGCAACTCAAAAGCAGCCAATTTGGGACGGGGCTTTTTTGGCTGCCCTGTGCCCCGAGTCGACTCGCTTGCCACGAAATGGGCCTATCTACTACGTTTGACCGACTACCCTCGACCACACGGAACATCGTGAAAGCAAAACCGCAGGTAGACGGCTTACGGATTTTGTAAAAACGCGGGTATGGTCGACCCATGCGGGTTAAACGTAGTAGATAGGCCGTTTTTGTGGCGCGGTATTGGTGGGATGCGGCAAAGGGACAGCCCCTTTGCCGCATTGCCTAGTCTAGGCGGACTGGGTCGTGGGGGTAGGCGTTGAGAATCTCGACGCCGGACTCGGTAACCAGGGCAAGGTCCTCGATGCGGACGCCGGTGCGGCCTGGGAGGTAGATGCCCGGCTCGATGGAGAAGGTCATGCCCGGCTCGACGACCTGCTCGTTGACGAGCGAGACGTCGCCCGGCTCGTGGTCCTGCAGGCCGATCGAGTGACCCAGACGATGTGTAAAGTACTGCCCATAGCCCGCATTCTCAATTACGTCGCGTGCGGCACGGTCCAGGTCGCACATGCGCGCGCCCGGTGCGATGAGCGCCTCGGCGGCCTCGTTGGCGCGGCGCACGATATCGTAGATGCGCGCCGTCTCTTCGTCCGGCTCGCCCCAAAAGAACGTGCGCGTCATGTCCGAGCAGTAGTTGCAGCGGCGTCCGCCAATGTCGAACAACACCACGTCGCCACGCTTGAGCACGGTGTCGTCTGGTTCGTGGTGCGGGTCGCCGGCGTTAGCGCCAAAGCTCACGATGGGCGGAAAGCTAAAGCCCTCGCAGCCGTGCTTACGATACAAGCCGAGCATCTGGTCGGCAATCTCGCGCTCCGTCACACCCTCGTGGACGAGTTTGATGGCATTGGCCATCACAGCGTCGTTAGCGGTCGAGGACGCCCGCATGAGCTCCTGCTCGGCGGCATCCTTGTGGGTGCGTGCGGCAGTGACGGCAAAGTCACCCAGGAAAAACTCGCTGGCGGCATGGCGCTCCATAAGGGGCATCAAAAAGCCAGAGCGCATGACGGTGTCGATACCGAGCGGTTTGGTCGGATCGATCTCGCGAACGATGGCGTCGGTCACGACGTCGGTATCGGTGTGATAGGCCAAGCGGGCATTGTCGTACTTGGGCAGCTGATGCAGGGCGTTGACCAAGATCACGGGCTCGCAATCGCGCGCGAGCAGCACACCGCAAAAACGTTCGAACATATCGGCATAAAAGCCGGTCAGGTAATAAATCGACCACGGATCGTTTACGAGCAGCTGCGCGCCGGGGTACTGAGCCTCGAGTGCATCGAGCACGCGCGCCACACGCTGATCATCGATATGTGCCATGAAATATCCTTTCGCTAGGTTGCCATCATGGTATCCCATGCCTGAAAGATAGGGATGTTCCTTTTATGCCGGCACTTCGGGACACTCCTTAGCATGGCCACCCTGGCAAGCGTGCGGGGAAAAAGGAGTCATAAGAGGCCCGTCCCAAATGGGCTGGTTTCAAAAGTATGGCGGATTACGGGGCTGGACCGGTATTACTTGACCATGGGAAAAATCGCGAAATTAAAACCGCAGGTAGACGGCTTATCAAAAATCGAAAATTGCCGGTATGGATGGGGGTCTCCGAATCAGCCCCGTAATCCGGCATAGTTTTGAAATGGCACTAAAGTAGGCACAAGCTAAAAACCGATTCCAAGGATGGTTGCGGTGGAATAGTTCCTGGATGCCGGGGCTTTGACGGAAATCAGGAACTATTTCACCGCAATTGAGGAGGGCGGGGTGGATGGTGGGGTAGCTACAAGAGCCCCGTCCCAAATGAGCTGCCTAGGCAGGGTCGATGTCCATGCTGGCGATGAGGTCGATGTTGGTGTTTAGGAGGTTCTCTAGCACGGCGTCGCCCATGCGGATGGGGGCGTTGACGACTAGGCCGCGGATGAGGTCCATCGCCTGGGCGTGGAGTTCGAGCGGGATGGCCCCGGCCGTGCGCACGGGCAGCAACGCCTCGTCGCCTCCGGATACGGCCACGGTGGTGGTGAGTACGCGCATGGGGCAGGTGAGCTCCTGATGTGCGAACTTATCACCACGCGGGCATCTGTTGCCGGTCACGGAGCGCACTTCTGCCACGGCGCCGTCTGCGTCACGCTCTACCTCTACGGTCAGAAGGCACTCGGATGGGCAAGTGGTGCAGTTGAACTTCAGCGTCTCGATTGCGTTTGTGCTCATGGTTTTACGCCCCCTCAGCAGGGTCAACGGACAGGACAATCTCGCTGGTACCCAGGTCGAGTGCACGTTGAATCACCTTTGCCGGTAGCGGGAAACTCTCCATTACGCTCGGCTTAAACGCACGGACCTTGCCGGCGAACAGTTCCTCGCCGTCGGCCAAGATCCTCACGCGGGCGGCATCGACCGGTCGGCGCACACGGAAGTTGAGTCTGGTGAGTGTCACAGTCGTAATGCGTCCCGGCAGCGCGTAGCCCGCGATGCCGGCAGGGGAGACCGAGAGCTCGCAGTCCGGAACGGCGCCCGCGCCGGTCCCCAGCGCGTACGCCGCCGCAGCCGCGCCGGCGCGCTCAGACTCGGTCGTCACGTTGTCGGCCAGGTCGTGCACGTGCAGCACGTTGCCGCAGGCAAAGATGCCCGGCACTCCCGTCTGCAGGCTCTGGTCCACCACGGCGCCGCGCGTGCGTGGGTCAAGCTCTACGCCCGCGGCAACCGAAAGCTCGTTCTCGGGAATCAAGCCCACCGAAAGCAGCAGTGTGTCACACGGAACAATGCGCTCGGTCCCCGGAATGGGCGCCAGGTGCTCGTCGACCTGGCTCACTTCGACGGCCTCCACGCGGTCGCGCCCAATCACACGTGTGACGGTGGTGGACAGGTGCAGCGGAATTCCAAAATCGTCCAGGCAGTTCTTGACGTTGCGGCGCAGGCCGTTGGCGTACGGCATGAGCTCGTACACGCCCTCGACCGAAATCCCCTCGAGCGTGCAGCGACGTGCCATGATCAGCCCGATATCGCCCGAACCCAAAATGACGGCATGCGAGCCGGGCTTGAGGTTCTCGATATTGATGTATCGCTGCGCCAGGCCGGCCGTAAACACGCCGGCGGGACGACTGCCGGGAATCTTGATCTCGCTGCGCGTGCGCTCGCGGCACCCCATGGCAAGGACGATCGCGCGCCCGGTGAGCTGCAGCATGCCGGCGGTGCTCATGAGCGTGACGGTGTGGACCGAGGTGTCTTCCGTAGGCTCGCCTGAATCAATCCCAATCACCATGCTGTTCAGGAACAGCGCAATGTCGGTTCCGTGCATCTGGTCGATAAAGCGCTGCGCGTACTCGGGACCGGTGAGCTCCTGTTTAAAGTGCGACAGGCCAAAGCCAGGGTGGATGCACTGGCGGAGGATGCCGCCCAGGTGCTGCTCGCGCTCCACGATGGCCACGCGCGCTCCGGCCTTATGCGCGGCCAGCGCGGCCGCCATGCCGGCGGGGCCGCCTCCGATAACGACCACGTCGAAGGCCTGCGTCGGTACTGACTCAACGGCACCGCTGTCTGTAGCGCTCGATTTTAATTTCGCCATCCTAGCGCACCCCCTTCAGCGGTCCCTCAACCAGCCAAGAACCTGCGTCCTCCAACAACACCTCGCTGGGGTCGCAGCCCAGCTCCCGCGCCAGGATCGCAACCACGCGGCTCTGGCAAAAGCCGCTTTGGCACCGACCCATGCCGGCACGACAGCGGCGCTTGACACCTTCGACCGAAACCGCGCCCGGCTGGCGTCGGATCGCGTCCACGATCTCGGCCTCGGGCACCGTCTCGCAGCGGCAGACAATCTGTCCCCACGCAGGGTCGGACTCGATCAGTTCCTCCTTGCGCGCCAGCGGTGCGCGGTCAAAGTCGTCCGGTGCGTGGCGAATTGGGTTCCAGTCCGCCCGCTCGTGCAGCTCCACGCCCGCCCCACGCATCACAAGCTCCACGCGCTCGGCAATGGCCGGCGCGCTTGCCACACCCGGCGACTGAATACCCGCTGCCTGGAAAAGCCCCGGCACCACGACCGACTGTCCAATAAAGAAGTCGTTCGTTCCCTGAATGACCGGACGCCCGCCGGCAAATGCGCGTACTACTCGGCGCGTATCCAGATCGGGCACCAGCTTGCGCGCGCCGCTCAGCAGCGCGTTCACATCGCTCGCATAGGTCTGCGTGTCGCCCGGCTCGCGCACGGCGGCGGTCGCGGTGATCACGGTGTTGCCGTGTACGGTACCCGTGACGATAACGCCTTTCGACACCGGCGTCGGCACGGGGTAGAGCGGCATGAGCGTGCGCGGCTCCTTGTCCAGCACCACGATGTTGCCCTGACGCCAGACCATCTGGAACTCCTCGGCGCCCGCCATGTGCGAGATGTCGGCGGCGCCGTTGCCCGCAGCGTTGATCAGGTAGCGGCAGCGCACGTTGCCAGCGGAGGTCGCCAGCGTAAAGCACGTGTCGTCGCCCGAGCCCGCGACTTCAATCGCTTCCACCGATGCGGAGCGCATAAGCGTCACCCCGTTGGCCACGGCGTTCTCCAGCGCGGCGATGGCAACCTCAAACGGGTCGACAAACCCAGTCGAGGGGCACCACAACGCGCACGTTGCATCGGCACTGGCGCGCGGCTCTAATTCGTGGATGCGGCCGGGTCCGACGATCGACAGCTCGGGCACGCCGTTGGCAAGGCCGTTGTTGCGCAGCTTTTCCAGCTGCGCACGGTCCTCGTCGTTAAAGCCCAGCACCATGGATCCGGTGCGGCAGAACAGAAAGCCCAGCTCCTGCGCCCACGTACCGTACAACTCGCAGCCACGGGCGTTGACCTGCGCCTTAACCGTGCCCGGTGCCGGATCGTAGCCGGCGTGCACCAGGCCGCCGTTGGCCTTCGAGGCGCCCAGCGCGATGTCGTTGGCCGCCTCGATCACGCAAATGGAAAGGTCAAATCTCGCGAGCTGACGCGCGATGGCGCATCCGGTGATGCCCGCGCCGACAATCGCGATATCAAACGTTTCTGTCACAGTGCCTCCCAGACGAGTTGACAGGCCGTCAATAAGACTATCCTACGGTCCACACACCTCCAGCGCAGCGGCAATGCGGCGAACAGCCCCGCAACACCCGCCAACGGCAGACGAGGGGAGACCCGGCAACGTCGACAACCTCGTCTGCCGTCCCTGGTGTCAGAGATTTATCTCAATCTGTAACAGTTAGACCTGTTTTTGCTGAGTTTCTGTTACAGATTGAGACATTCGGCCCGGACGTTTTCCTTTGTCTCAATCTGTAACAGTTAGCTGATGATTTGGGTTCTAGATGTTACAGATCAAGACAAACCTTCCGACGGATTTTGAATGTCTCGATTTATAACAGTAAGAGGGGGTTTTGGGGCCCAAGATGTTACAGATCGAGATTGAAGTCGGGGAGGGACTCCTGTGTCTCGATCTGTAACATCTAGACCCGGATTCTGCTCCCACCTGTTACAGGTTGAGATGTTTGTGTCCGCGCCAGCCCCGTACCCAGCCGTGGTCCCATATAAACAAACCCCGTGGTAAACTTGACCGGACTGTAATTATTCCGAAAGGTACACCTCAATGTCCAAATACATCAACGAGCTCATGTCACCGCAGCTTATGGGCGTCATCTATGCCTTCGTGGGCTTTATCATCGCCCTGTACGTGCTGTCGGTCGTCTATGTGTTCATCGACGCTCGCCGCCGCGGCGCCAGCGCCTATGTGGCATGGGGCATCATCGCCCTGATCCCGTTTGTGGGCCTCATCGCCTACTTGGTCCTGCGCCCGCACTCCTACGCGGCCGACCGCGAGGAGCAGGAGCTGGACATGGCCCTGCGCGAGCGTCAGCTTGCCCAGTACGGCACCTGCCCGCAGTGCGGCGCGCCCATCGAGAAGGACTTTGTCGTGTGCCCCGTGTGCGACACCCAGGTTCGCAACGTGTGCCCCAGCTGCCATCGTCCGCTCGACGCGCACTGGAGGGTCTGCCCCTACTGCCGAACTCGCATCCAGTAACGCATCCATCGCCGGGCCGGCCGCAAGCCACGGGCGCACCGCGGGCATCCCGCGCAAACGCCCCGCGCCGCACACGCACCCCGCCCCCACACGATGAAGCATGCGTAGAAAATCGCCCGCCGTGCCATTAAGGTGCGGCGGGCGCTTGTATACCAAGGCAACCTGCCTATAATGATGCAAGTCAAAAACGCCGAGCGCATCGCACGCACTTGCATCAGGCATCCGAGAGGAGAAAACATACCCATGAAGGCACTCTACAATGACGGTTCGGTGGCCGAGCTCCCGCAGGACGAGGTCACGCACGTCATCCGCCACTCCGCCGCGCACATCATGGCGCAGGCCATCAAGCGTCTCTATCCCGAGGCCGACTTTGCCTACGGCCCCGCGACCGACAACGGCTTCTACTACGATGTCGACCTGCCCGAGGGCGTCAAGATCAGCGAGGACGACTTCCCCGCGATCGAGGCCGAGATGAAGAAGATCGTCAAGGAGAACCTCAAGTTCACCGTGTACGAGAAGCCCCGCGCCGAGGCCATCGCCCTTATGGAGGAGCGCGGCGAGAAGTACAAGGTCGAGCACATCGGCGACCTGGACGACGACGCCCGCATCACCTTCTACCAGCAGGGCGACTACATCGACATGTGCGTCGGCCCCCACATCTGCTACACCAAGGCCCTGAAGGCCTTTAAGCTCACCGGCGTCTCGGGCGCTTACTGGAAGGGCGACAAGGACAACAAGATGCTCACCCGCATCAACGGCGTTGCCTTTGCCACCAAGGAAGAGCTCGACGAGCACATGCACATGCTGGAGGAGGCCAAGAAGCGCGACCACCGCAAGATCGGCCGCGAGATGGACCTCTTTATGATGCGCGACGAGGCCCCCGGCTTCCCGTTCTTCCTGCCCAACGGCATGATCCTTAAGAACACGCTGCTGGACTACTGGCGCGAGATCCACCACAAGGCCGGCTACGTGGAGATTTCCACGCCGCTCATCATGAACAAGCAGCTGTGGAAGACCTCGGGCCACTGGGACCACTACAAGGACAACATGTACTCCACCGTCATCGACGACGAAGAGTACTGCATTAAGCCCATGAACTGCCCGGGCGGCGTGCTGGTGTACGCCTCCAAGCCGCACTCCTACCGCGAGCTGCCCATTCGCGCCGGCGAAATTGGTCTGGTGCACCGCCACGAGCTGCGCGGCGCCCTGCACGGCCTGTTCCGCGTGCGCTGCTTTAACCAGGACGACGCCCACCTGTTTGTGCGTCCCGACCAGCTGACCGACGAGATCGTGGGCGTGGTCAACCTTATTGACTCCGTGTACCAGAAGTTTGGCTTTAAGTACCACGTTGAGCTTTCCACCCGCCCTGAGGACTCCATGGGTTCGGACGAGGACTGGGCTCGCGCCGAGGAGGGCCTGCGCACCGCTCTGGAGCAGCTGCACATGGACTACGAGGTCAACGAGGGCGACGGCGCCTTCTACGGCCCCAAGATCGACTTCCATCTGGAGGACTCGCTCGGTCGTACCTGGCAGTGCGGTACCGTCCAGCTCGACTTCCAGATGCCGCTCAACTTTGATCTGGAGTACGTGGACGCTGACGGCACCAAGAAGCGTCCCATCATGCTGCACCGCGTATGCTTCGGCTCCATCGAGCGCTTCATCGGTATTCTGATTGAGCACTTTGCGGGCAAGTTCCCCACCTGGCTGGCTCCCGTGCAGGTCAGGGCGCTTCCTGTCTCCGAGAAGAGCCGCGACTACGCCCACGAGGTGTGCGCCAAGCTGGAGGAGGCCGGCATTCGCGTGGTCTGCGACGATCGCGACGAGAAGATCGGTTACAAGATCCGCGAGGCCCGCAGCATCGACCGCGTGCCCTACATGCTCATCCTGGGCGAGAAGGAGGTCGAGGCCGGTAACATCTCCGTCCGCGATCGTTCCAACGAGACCGTTCAGATGAGCGTTGACGAGTTTGTTGCCAAGGTGCTCGAGGAGATCCGCACGCGCGCCTAAGGTAACCCAACAGAAACAACGAAAGGCGACCGTCCACAAAGGGCGGTCGCCTTTTTTAATGCCTAAACGAGAAAAAGCCGCTGGTTGAGCGGCTTTTTTTGTTGCACAAAAAGGTACAGGTTTTTGTAGAGGGCTATGGAGATGTGTCCTTTCGCGCCGCAATTTGTGCAATCTGGGAAAACAGTCCAAATAAACTTGTATAATGGCTCGCGTCGAAAGATACAAAAACCTGTACTTTTGCGACTGCGCCTAGCTGCGAGCGAGAAGCCTGTTCTTAACGCTCCTGCATCCGCGTACGTCGCGGATACAAGTTAAGGGGGCGAGAGATGGAGCAGACAACGCGGCGCCAAGAGCAGCTGCCGGGCGCATTCAACGGCGCAACTACCAACAGCCAGCGTGGCCGCGTGCGTTGGTATCTGGTTCACACCCCCAACGGTAAAGAGCGCGAGACCTGCGAAAAGGTCCGCCGTATTATCCCGCACGATCTGATGCAGGACGCTTTTGTGATGCAAAAGGAGTTCTGGTTTAAGCGAGACGGTGCCTGGTCGCTCCAAACCAAACCTATGTACAAGGAATACTTCTTCGTCGCCACGCGCGATGCCGCCCTGCTCGATAGGGCTTTGGCCCAGTTGAGCTTTGGCTGCCGCATTGCCGGCAGTAGGGAGCGGGCCTATGCGCCCATGCCGGACGATGCGCAGGACTGGTACCGCAGCGTGCTCGACGACGACGGCGTGGTGCGCAACAGCGTAGCCCGCATAGAACACGGTGTGCTGCACATTGAGCAAGGCCCGTTGGTGGGTCAAGAGGCTCGCGTAAAGAAGATCGACCGTCATAAGCGCTGGTGCCTGGTGGACGTAGGCGAAGGCGACTCCGCATTTAGGGAGCTGCTTGCGTTGGACGTTCCCAGCAAAACGTAGGGGAGACGTTGCACCGGCTATTTGTTCGCATTTTTGAATTTACCAATTCGGGGGGGGTCCTGGGAGACAGGGACGTAAGTTTGACTGTGGCTGCTAAAGAAGTAACAGAGAGCAATGCGCTCGTGGGGGCGGCGCTCATTGCTCAGGCGATGTACGGGGGATGTCTGCTAGAGGCATTTCCCATGACTATTTCCTTGGTGGGGTGCTAGCCCATGCCTAGGAAACCGACGGGAACCCTCTTCTACCGCATATGCAAGAGAACGTTCGACATAGCCTTCAGCGCCGGGTGCACCGCGGTGCTGGCGATTCCCATGGCCTGCGTCTGCGCCGCGATCTGCGCGGAGTCGCCGGGCTGCCCGGTCTACACGCAGGAGCGTGTGGGCAGGGGAGGCCGGGTGATCCGCGTGCTTAAGCTCCGCAGCATGGTGGCAGACGCCAACGATGTGCACAAGTACCTGAGCCTCGAGCAGCTGCACCAGTGGGAGGTTGAGCGCAAGGTCGACGATGACCCGCGCATCACCAGAGTGGGCCGGTTCATCCGTAAGTGCTCCATCGACGAGGTGCCGCAGTTCCTCAACGTGCTCAAGGGCGACCTGTCCGTTATCGGACCACGTCCCATCACACGTGACGAGCTGGAACAGCATTTCTCCGACGAGGAGAAGGAAGAGCTGTTGAGCGTTACCCCAGGCATCACGGGTCTATGGCAGGCCACTGATCGTAATGCTGCGACCTTCGAGAGTGGTCTGCGCCAGAAGATCGAGCTCCATTACGTGCGGAACCGTTGCTTCAGAATGGACTGGAAATGTTTTACAGGCACTTTCGGTGCCATGTTTGGCAAGAAGAAGACAGGGAGGTAGGCATGGATTCCCAGACTTTCCCTCCCTACAGCGTGCTCATGAGTCTCTATGCCAAGGAGCGCGCAGAGTACCTGCGCGAGGCGCTGGACTCGATGCTCGACCAGACGGTGCCCCCGGCGGAGGTCGTCGTCGTGAAGGACGGCCCGCTGACTGACGAGCTCGAGGACGTCCTCTCCGAGTACGACGCGGCCAACCACGGCCTGTTCAGTTTCGTTTCCTACCCCGAGAACAGAGGCCTCGGCTACGCGCTTGCCCGGGGCATTGAGGCGTGCTCAAATGAGGTCATAGCCCGCATGGACACCGATGACCACGCCCTTTCGGGGCGCATGGAGCGCCAGCTTGCTCTCATGTCCGAGCAGGGACTCGACATGGTGGGCAGCAATGTGACGGAGTTTATCGAGGCCTGGGACAAGCCCGTGGCAACGACGGACCTGCCCATAACCCACGACGAGATCGTCGCCTATTCCAAGCGCCGCAACCCCTTCCGGCACCCGCCCATGACCTTCCGGCGCTCGAAGGTGCTCGCCGCTGGGAGTTACAACGCCGACTTCCCCTACTTCGAAGACTGGGATCTCTTCAACCGGATGCTTGCCTCGGGCTGCCGTGCGGCCAACGTGCACGAGGCCATTGTGGCAATGCGCGTGAGCCCAGACTTCTACGCTCGCAGAGGAGGTCGAGGCTATCTGTCGCACGCGCGGCGCTTCAAGCGGGCGCAGCTGGCATGTGGGTATTTCAGCGCTGCCGACTACTTCATCTCGTTTGTTCCCCAGGCAGTTGTCTGCCTCATGCCCAACGCCCTTCGCGGGCTCGTATACACAAGGATTCTCCGGAAAGGGGGAGATGCGGAGTGACCGCGACTGCAGCAATTATCACTCTCCACAACTCGCCGAACTATGGCTCTTGCCTGCAGACCTATGCGACGCAGCGCGTCTTCGAGTCGCTGGGAGTCGCACCCACAGTGGTCGACTACTACCGACACGATGCGATCCCGGAGAACGAGACCGAGCGCGCACTTAACGGACAGCTTGCCAAGAAGCTTCCCATCTTGGGGTTGCCGGGTGTCAAGTCGCTCGCTCGCGTTCCCGTTTCACGCATGGTCGCGCGCCGTCGCGCCCCGCTCGACGCGTTCAGGCGCGAGATGCTGAACCTCACGCCGCGCAAGTACTACTCGGCGGAGGAGCTCGAGGCCGATCCTCCCAGGGCCGACGTCTACGTTACGGGCAGCGACCAAGTGTGGAACAGCACGTGGAACTGTGGGTTCGAGCGAGCATTTTACCTCTCCTATGCTCCAGAGGGCGCCGAGAAGATCGCCTATGCCGCCAGCATCGGCAAGTCGACGCTCGACGATTGGGAGAAGCCCCTCATGCGCGAGGCGCTGCTGCGCTACGACGCCATCTCGGTCCGCGAGCCCGAGGCGGCGGAGCTTCTCGACTCCATCGGAGTGCCCGGTGCCGTCCCCGTCGTGGATCCCACGCTCATGCTCGGCCGTCCCGAGTGGGGGGCCCTCTCTGACGGCTGGGTGCCCGATTTCCCATACCTGCTCGTGTACCAGCTTAACCGCAACCCCGAGTTCGACGCGTACGTGCAGGACGTCGCTGCTGCGGCGGGGCTCAGGGTTCTGCGCCCCGCCTATGGGGTCCACGAGCGTCGTCGGGGTGAGGAGGCCGTCGTGTGCCCGAGCGTCGGGCGCTTTCTCTCGCTCTTCCTTAATGCCTCGATTGTGGTCACCGACTCCTTCCACGGCACGGCGTTCTCCGTCAACCTGGAGAAGCCCTTTGTGGCGATTGCCCCGGAGCGCTTCTCAGGGCGCATCGGAAACCTCCTTGCCATGACCGGGCTGGAGGGCCGGCTTCTTTCGGACTATCGCGACGTTGCCCTCGCGGCTGGGGATATAGACTTCGCGCAAGCTCGTATCGCCCTGGCGCGTGAGCGCGAACGGGCGCTATGCTTCTTGCGCGGTGCGCTTCCGACCGAGTTCGTGGAGTGAGGCATGGCGCTGAGCAACGACGATCTCAACTTCATAATCTATTACCTCAACTATCCCAAGGCGATAGAACTCTGCATGACCATGGATAACGTGGTCCGCAAGAGCAGTAGTGTCGAGACGACCGCCGAGGCTTCCGACACTCTAAAAACCGAGTTGAAGGGGGACGCTTCTACAAACCTTGCCGCCCTGAAGGCGACCGTGGGGGCAAGTCTCGGGACGACCTTGAGCGACAGCGAGTCTTTTAAGGTGGCGGACACCTACGAGGTGAAGCACACTAAGTCGACGTACCTCAAGCTCATCCTCGAGCGGGCTAAAATGCTGCCCTCGTGCGCAAATATCCAGAACTGCGCCCCCGGCGACCTCGTCCGCGTGGATGGCGTCAGGCTCTGGCCCTGCAACTGGGAGGAGATTACCCAGATGCAGGTTCTGAGGCACGACGCGCTGAAGGGCATGAGGGTCGAGGGCGTAGACGTCAACAACATCGTCTCCTCAATGCTGGAGGACTACGCATATGTCCTCACGGCAATGGAGAAGCTCCCCGGAACAGACGATCCCGTATGGCTCGCAATCAAGATACCCTCGGAGAACGATAACGAGTTCGAGAGCAAGTACAGGATGCGCGATCTGCTCCTCGGCGAGGTCAGTCTCATCGGTGTCTATAAGGGTCTCGTCGACGTGGATGTGCTGACTAACACGACGTTCGGAGACCTGCAACGAAAGGGGTTGAGCCAGGGCGCTGAAGGGGAAGGCCGTGTCATCAAGAGTGCATTGCCCGCTCCGGAGTCGAAGCAGCCAGCCAAAGAGGCCTCGCAGGGATTCCTCGGCCCAGTCCACTACATCGATCTCATAGCGATTGTCCAAGACGTCAAGGTGGCGGATTCCGTCGGCGAGGATTTGGCTGCGGATGAGCTGGCCGGCAGAGGCACGTCGGTGGCCGGAGGTTCCCCCGATGACGCGGGTGTCGTTCTTTCCGACTCCGGGGAAGCGAAGCCTTGCTTCTTCGCCCGACTGAAGGCGATGCTCTGTGGATAGCCTTACGCTACATACTTATCGCTCGGGCAAGGAATGTCGCGAGGAGACCCTCCGTTTGGAGTCGAAGGGCTACTCATATGTCCCGTTTGACGTCACGGGAAGCACAAAGGCTGCTTTCTTTGAGGGGGGACGCCTCTATTCCGACCTGTCTTACGTCGTGGCACTTCTACCGGCAAACCAGCACCTTATGCTCAACGTCGAGGAGACTCTCTCCTGTGCAGACGGTGAGGCTTTCCTGCTCATCCGTGACTCGCTCGCACAGTCGGCGATTGACACCTTTCCGCTGCTCTTCGAGGCGGCGTTGCCCTTGGTGGCCGAGGAGAGGGGGTGTCGTTTCGCGCCCAGGCGCTGTCCGCTCTACACGTTCTCTAACAGAGCTGAGTATGACCGCCTCGCGCGGCTCGCATCCGATGGCTCCGGTTATCAGGTCTTTACGCTCCAAGGACTTTCCCAGAGGACCTCGGAGTTCTCTGCGGCGCTCGAGAACTCCGAGATAGAGGTGTTCATCGACCTCACCTCCGAGGCGGCTCTCGCCGACGCGAGGCTTCTATCCATAGAGCCTCTCGCTTCGGCGCCAAACGTCCCTCATTTCCTCGTGAGCGAGGCCCGCTCCGCAAAGGTGTTTGAGAACTTCCCGTCGCTTTTCGACGAGATCCGCGACGTGGCGGATTTGCTTCCCGAATGTCCCAAAGAGATGACGACGGGAATGGAAGGACCTCGTTCCGTTTGCGACCTCAATGACGGAGAGTTCGTTAGGACTATGGCCGAGTTCGATGAGAGGCTCACGGGACACGCCAACTTTAAGTGCTACCTTCATGAGCGCCTCACTAATTTTAGACTAGCGCATGCGCTGGGGGATCAGCGGATTTTCTCGATGTTCCTTTTCGGAGGCAGCGGCATCGGTAAGACCGAGACCGCACGCGTACTTAGCGAGTTGGTCTCGGATGGAGAGCGTTATCTTGCGAAGATTAACTTCGAGGCGTACAGCTCGCAGGATTCTCTCAACAGCCTCATCGGGAGCCCCTCCGGCTATGTGGGCTGCGAGGGCGGAGAGCTCAACGACAAGGTCGAGAAGGCCAAGGCGAAGGTGCTCCTCTGCGATGAGTTCGAGAAAACCAAACAAGACGTGAGGGCTTTCTTCTTGGAGCTGCTTGAGGATGGGGCCTACACCGATCGAATGGGCGTGGAGCACGACATGGACGGCTATGTTGTCGTGTTCACATCGAACGTGAAAGACGAGAAGGAGCTGCAAGAGAGGATCGCGCCCGAACTACTAACGCGCTTTGACCTTATCTGCGAATTCGTGCCTCCGACCGTGGAGGAGAAGCGCGAGCACGTTGTCCGCCTCGCGCGGGAGAAAACTGCCCAGTATGCCGAGAGGCTGGGCGTAGATGTCGAGCCCATCGGCGAGAGCGTAACCATAGCAGATTTCCAACTGGAGAAATGGTCCCTTAGGGAGATAGACCGTGAGGTCGTGCGCCAGATAGTCTCCCTTCTCCCGGTAGAAGACCCGTCCGAATCGTCACCCTACGATAAAACAGCACCCGACACAGATTGGAGTGAGTGACGTGTACACCGAACTCAAGTCATACCAAATAATCATCGCCCTGCTCAAGGAGTACGGCATCCGGAAGTGCGTGCTCTCGGCAGGGTCGCGCAACCTCCCCTTCGTCCATTCCGTTGAGGAGGACCCCTGGTTCGAGTGCTACTCGGTCGTTGACGAGCGCAGCGCGGGCTATTTCGCCCTCGGCCTCGCTCAGCAGGCGGGCGAGCCGGTCGTCATCTCCTGCACCTCGTCCACCGCGACCTGCAACTACTGGCCTCCGGTGGCAGAGGCCTTCTACCAGAACGTCCCGCTCGTCGTGCTCACGAGCGACCGCGACCCGGCGAAGCTTGGCCAGCTCGAGGATCAGATGATCGACCAGGTTGGTATGTACGACCGACACGTCCGGAAGTCGGTGAATCTGCCTATCGTCCGCGACGACGGTGACTTCCGCCACTGCTGGCGGCTCGTCAACGAGGCCCTGCTCGAGCTCGACCACCACGGGGGCGGCCCGGTCCAGGTCAACGTTCCATCGCGCTGGTACAGCACATCCTTTACAACCTCCGAGCTCCCTAAGGTCAGGAGGATCGCTCGCGTCGAGCACGAGTCCCCCGATGCGGAATGGCTTGCCCGCGCAGCGAGGCTCCGGTCTTGCTCGCGCGTCCTCGTGGCCTGCGGACAGGGTCAGCCCACAGACGGTCTCAAGGAGGCCCTGGGGGAGTTCTTCAGGCGGTTCAACAGCGCCATAGCGGTCGAGTACATGTCCAACGCGCTAGTCGAGGGTGCCGTAAACACATCCGTCTGCTTCGACAGCCGTTATGTCACGCCGAAGAAGTTCGCTGAGTTCGCCCCCGAGATCGTCATCAGCTATGGCGGGAACATCATGCAGGGGCTCAAGGAGATGCTGCGCGGCTCGAAGTCAGGCGTCGAGCATTGGCTCATCGACGAGGGTGGCGTCGTCTGCGACGCTTTCGGATGTATAACCACGGTATTCGAGTGCTCGCCGGAGTTCTTCTTCCGCCGCATGAGCGATTTGGCGGGCGAGAAGGCGTCAAACGATCTGGCCTACCACGACGCCATTGCGGCGTACGCGGCCTCCGTCGTGCACCCCGACTTCGGGTGGGGCAACATCTATGCGATAAAAAACGTCGTCGAGCGAGTCCCATCGGGTTCCGTGCTTCACCTCAGCATCAACGACTCCATCCGCATAACGAACTTCTTCGAGCTGCAGCCCGACATCCGCGTCTTTGCAAACATCGGCACGCACGGCATTGACGGCTGCATGTCGTCGCTCATGGGGCAGTCCCAGGCGACCGAGGGCCTCGCCTTCCTCGTCACCGGCGACCTCGCGTTCTTCTACGACATGAACTCCCTGCGCATCAGGCATGTCGGCCCGAACGTGCGCATCCTGCTCTGCAACAACCACGGTGGCGAGGAGTTCTACTACAACGGCATCTGGCAGAACGCGTCGAGCGACCTGCACACCGCTGCCAGGCACAACGCCGTCGCCGGCCCCTGGGCCGGGTCGTGCGGGTTCAAATACCTCAGAGCGGACGACAAGGCATCGTTCGAGGCTGCCCTTCCGGAGTTCATGGCGGAAGAGTCTGACAGGCCCGTGCTCCTCGAGTGCTTCTCCGAGATGAGCGAGGACTCTAAGGACATCTACGACTTCTACGACCTCTCTCGACCGCACGATGCTGTCTCCGACGCTACCCGCGCGGCCAAGGACATCGTGAAAAAAACAATTGGCAAAGAGACGGCAGTGAAGATCGCCGGCAAGTTCGGCGTCAAGCTGGGATAGGGGGCAACGTGGGACTCAAGGCAAAGGCCAAGCGCGCCGGGCGCTTCGTCCTCTCCAACCTCGGGCGCCCCGTGCGCGTTGAGCAGACGCTGCGAGGTGGGAGCGAGCTCCTCGCGGGGAGGTGCGTGCTCGTCACGGGCGGCACGTCGGGCATAGGGCTCGCGACCGCCGAAGCGTGCCTGCGCGCCGGGGCAGACGTCGTGGTTACCTCGCGTAGCCTCTCTCGCGCCGAGGAGGCCTGCGCCCGACTTGGCTCGCATGCCCGCCCGGCATTGCTCGACCTTGCGGATGCCGAGGGGATGGCCGTGCAGGTTGACGCGGCCTACGCGGCTGCGCCCAGGCCCGTCGACGCCCTCGTGAACAACGCTGGCGTGCTCAAGGGCGCGCCCTTTGGCAGGACATCCGTTGAGGACTTCGACGAGGTGGTCGGCGCAAACCTCCGTGGCACCTACTTCCTCACGCAAGAGGTCGCCCGGCGCATGGTTGCGGGCGGAGTCCGAGGCAACATCTGCTTCGTCACCTCCTCCTCCGCCTACCGCCCTGCCACGAACGCCTACTCGTGCACAAAGTGGGCGCTGCGCGGTCTCGTGGAGGGCTCGGCCAAGATGCTCAGCCCCAACGGCATCGTGGTGAACGCCATCGCCCCTGGCCCCACTGCCACTGGGATGCTCATCGAGGGCGATGCGGGCAACGTCATGAAGCCGAACAGCCCCATCGGGCGCTACGTCACCCCTGAGGAGATCGCGAGTATGGTCGTGACGCTGCTCTCCGACGCCTCGCGCTCGACCGTGGGCGACACGGTGCGCATGTGCGGCGGCAGCGGCGTGGTGACCTTTGACGATGCTGACGCGACATTCGAACTTTAAGGAAGTAGATTTGAAACAAGGAAAGCAAATACGGGTGCTCCAGGTGCTGCCGTCCCTAAATAGGTCGGCAGGGGTGTCGCGTTTCGTCTACAACATGACGGTCGCAAGCGACGAGTCGCGCGTCCACTACGACATCCTCCACCACGCTCAGGACGATGGCGTGCCGCACCACGAGAAGCGCTTCGACGAGGAGCTCGAGGCACTCGGGCATCGCATCTACCGCGTGGACTATGCCGGCCATGATTTCAGACGGTTCATCCGCGAGGTCCATGCTGTCATATCAGAGTACGGCGCGAGCTACGACGTCGTGCACTGCCATATGCCCAACTCGGCGTTCTGCGTCTTGCGCGAGGCAAAACGTGTGGGGATTGAGCATCGCGTGCTGCACAGCCATCTCAACAGCAGTTCCGACAATGCACTACATCGTCTGCGTAATGTGCCCCTCAACGCTGTCGGGAAGCGCTATGCCACCGATAACATGGCCTGCTCGGAGGAGGCGGGCCGTTTTCTCTTCGGCAGAGCCCCGTTCACGCTCATGAGGAACGGCATCCCGCTCGCGGACTACGCCTACGACTCGAGCGCGGCGGCCGAGCTGCGCGGCGAGCTTGGCATCGGTGCGGGCGAGCCGGTCGTGGGGTGCGTCGGGCGCATGGTGCCGCAGAAGAACTACGCGTTCGCCGTCGAGGCGTTCGCGGCGCTGCTGCACGAGGTTCCCGAGGCGCACCTCGTGGTCCTCGGGGGAGAGATAAACGGCGCGACCACTGTGCGCGACTCGCTGGTCGAGCGGGCGAGCGAGCTGGACTTCGCCGACCGGGTGCACTTGCCTGGTATCCGCGAGGATGCGCAGCGGTTCTACTCGCTCTTCGACGTGTTCTTCATGCCGTCGCTCTACGAGGGCCTTCCCGTTTCGGCCGTGGAGGCACAGGCGGCGGGGCTGCCGTGCGTGTACTCGACCGGCGTGCCGGCCGAGACCGACATCGCCGGGACCGGTTCGTTCACGGCTCTCGACGCGCCGCTGGCCGACTGGGCGAGGGCACTCAAGGCGGCGATCGAGGGCGGCAGGCACCCGGAGGCCCCTATCAGACTTGAGGCTGCGGGGTACTCTGCCGAGGCAAACGCCGCGCGGCTTATGGAGTACTACGAAAGGCTGGTGAACCGATGAGCTACGTAAGCAGGATCTCAAGAAAAATCGGTGATAAGACGAATCCATTGCTCGCCAAGGGCAGAAGGGAGAAGCTCGTCCGCACTGACTTCAGCATCTTCTCGAACAACTGCTGGGCCGGGTCGGTGTATCGGCGTTACGGGCTTCCCTATAGCAGTCCAACCGCCGGCCTCTACTTCTTCGCGAGCGACTACGTGAAGTTCGCCTCAAGGCTCAGATACTACACTTCCGTGCCGCTTGAGTTCATCGACGCCCGGGAATCACAATATGCCGACCAGCTGCGCGAGAAGGGCGAGCTCGGCAAGCCCGTCGCCCGACTCGATGACATTGAGGTCGTGTTCCTGCACTATCCCTCCCCGGAGGAAGCCGCAGAGAAGTGGGCCCGCCGCTGCAAACGAATCAACTGGGATAACGTCTTCATCAAATTCAGCCAGATGAACTGCTGCACAGAAGGGGACCTCAGGGCCTTCGATGCCATTCCCTTCAGAAACAAGCTCTGCTTCACCGCTTCGCTAAGGCCCGAGCTCGCGTGTGCCGTGCACTTTCCCGGCTATAACGAGCGGGGAGGGGTCCTCAATGATACGGACTAATACTCTCGGTACATTGACTTGGAGGAATGGCTTAATGGCGAACCCGAAAGGTATCTTATTGGCTAGCTTTAACTTGTTAATCTTGGTATTTAAATCGCGAGGAAACGGCGGTGACTTATGAGCGCCGTAGTTTCTGCTGCGCATTTGGTTAATCCAACGGGCTCTGTTTCAAAGCGAGGATATTCGCCTGCAGTGTGGGCGGTTGCCCTGCTTCCCTATTTCATTTTGGTTTGTGGGGATAATTCCTTTACATTCCAATCTGCTTATTTCTGTTTGGGTCTAATGGTGTTCGCTGCCTTTTTCTCGAAAGAGAGGGCTGCGTATTCTCGTCATGCGATCGGTCTTATTGTTTCGTACCTTATAATCATGGGCATAGGCAACTTAGTGACGCTTGCAATTGCGCCTGAGATGATCACCGGCAGATCGTTAGTCCGTGCTTTAATGTTCCTCGCCATTATCTGGTTCTTTGCTCACGCAATCTCTCGGAGGTGGAGTCCTCGAGAGATAACCTTCCTGCTGAAATCAGTGGCACTTTCCACGCTTGCGTCTGCATTTCTTGAGCTAAAGACATGGTCTGAAAACGGTTTTTATGCAGGACGTGTGTATCCAGTGAGTCTTACTGGGCATGTTATTGATGCAAACTTTTTTGCGCTCTTGTTGGTCGTTCAGATTAGCTGTGCCTTTTTACTGGTAGCTTATAGTAGCAATGTGCGGGCGAAGATTCTGTACTTCATTTTCATAACTTTCGGCCTGGCATCAATTATGTTAACTGGATCAAGAAGCGGGCTTCTTTGCGTTGTTTTGGTTATTGCTTTTGGCTACATTGCGTTTGCCTGTAGTGAGAGAACCGGCAAGCTTTCCACTACGGTATTAATTCTAGCGCTCGTTGCCGTTGCCCTGTTCCTTATTAATCGCTATATGGGCGATTGGATGTTTAATCGTTTTTTTAAGAACAGTTACGATGATGGATCAAACCAGTTTCGCGTTGAACTGTGGGTGAAAGCCGTACAACGTTGGATGAGTAGGCCGCTATTTGGCTTTGGTGTGGGAAATTATAATTATTTCAGCGCGGAGGATTGGGGCGTCGTGGAGACGGCAACTACAACTCATGGCACGATTACTGATTTTTTAGTTGATTTTGGAATGATTGGCCTGCTGCTGTTCTTTTCAGTGCTTGTCCGCATTTTCAGAGGTTTGTTCCAAGGGAAGGGCTATACACCCTTGGCCCTATGTCCGGGTATTGTTGTATGTTGGCTCATCGTTGGTGCCGAACGAACAGTGGCGTTGTGGCTATTCCTCATTATTTTTTACGTATTGGCGGATTATCTTTCATGCAGTCAAGAACACAGCATGAAAGGTTTGCTCTCGGAACGTTGAGACATCAGCCTTCGCCTGCCTAAGCGAAGTGGTTTTGTCTAGCTTAAGTACTTTCAGTTTAGTCAACTAATTATAGGGGTGCATGTATGGCAAACGAAGAGCCTAGTGCAATTATCAAAGACGCCCAGAACAACGCGGGCAAATACCGATCTCTCGCGTCGAATACGCTCATATTTACTGTTGGAAATGCCCTTGTGAAGCTTATTCAGCTGCTTTTGCTGCCACTTTACACTTCTTATATGGCTACGTCCGATTATGGCGTTGCCGAGCTTGTGAACAATCTCTCAGATTTCCTGTATCCGCTTTTTTGCCTGGCAATCTATGAGTCTGTCTTTCGTTTTCTCATGGAGAAGGACGCTCCGAAAGAAGAGCTACTCGGGGGAGGACTTCTCGTTCTTCTGGTGACAATTCCTGTGGGTGCATTGGTGTCGGGAGTTGCTTTTGCGTTCTTCTCGTACGATCAGGCATGGGGTTGCTATGTCCTTGTTCTTGCAGTTTCCGTGAGAATGTTGCTTGCGCAGTTTGCCCGCGGTTCAGGTGAGGTCGTTCGCTTCGCCGCGTCCGGCGTTCTCAACGCTCTTTTCTTACTTCTTTTTGACGTTGTTTTCCTCGTCTTGTTTGATGGTGGCGCAAGCGGGTATGTTCTCGCACTTGTGCTCGGTAACTGTTGCTCGGCCTGTTACTTGTTTGTGTCTTGCAAAATGTGGCGTTGTCTTGGCAAATTGCCCAATAGGGGTCTCCTGATGCGAATGCTCGCGTATAGTCTGCCGATGCTGCCGAATCAACTTGCTTGGTGGTTTTTAAATATCTTTGGTCGTTACGTCATCCTTGCATTTCAGGGTTCGGTTGCCGCCGGCGTCTACACTGCGGCAAGTAAATTTCCCTCTATGGTTAACTTCATGTCATCCATTTTTCGTCAGGCTTGGCAGATATCGGCGGCGAAGGAGATGGACGGCGAGAATGATGGCTCCTATTTCTCCAAGGTGTTCGGCCTATTTTTATCCTTTGTCGTATGTGGGAGCTCGCTAGCCATTGCCCTTACCGAGCCGCTTGCGCGTTTGCTCCTCAAGGGTGACTTTTATGAGGGTTGGCATATCGTCCCTATTCTTATGCTTGCAGCGCTTGTCGGTTGTATCTCTGTGTTCTTCGAAGCGTTCTATACGGCTGCGGAGCGCACTGGCGCTCTATTTGTTTCATCTGTTGCAGGCGCGGCGGTGAATGTTGTCCTTGCATTTTGCCTCGGCGGCAGTCTCGGGATTTGGGGAGTGCCTTTGGCCACTTTGGCGGGACAGGTCATTAATGCATTGGTCCGCATGGTGGATAGCCGAAGGTTCATGAGACTAAACTATGAGGTTGCCTTACAAGCAGGTTTGGTAGCAGCCGTGATCGTACAGGTGGTGTTGGTATCCATTCTCCCAGCATCGGCCGGGTTAGTCGCTGGCTTGTTGTTGTTTGCTATTGAGGTTTGCTTGACGTTGCGCAGATATGGTGCGGTGGCCCGTAGAGTTTTCTTGACGCTTCTGGAGACAAATACGGCCAAGTTGAAATAAACGCTACTAAGGCTTTTGCTGACCCCAGAAGGGTTTATGCATGGGCGATGGATGATACGGATGGATAACAAGGTATCTGGGTGGGACTCGACTGATTAGGGGAGTGCGTGTACGGTACCGGTTCGACGATGAAGAGATAGAGACGCTATTACGGTTCGTGAGGAGACGCGGTGCCTAATATAGTTAGTGACAGGAATCAAAAAACAGGCAAGCCAGTCAAGGAACTCTTGTCTTTAATAATGTCGTTCGTGCCGCTCGGTGGATTGGCATGGTTTGTGCTGGGCAATATATCTGCCCCAAATGAATCGATGCCATTGGTTGTGATAATTATAGTGGCATGTGCGGCAATCGCCTTTGCTCTTGTCGTTTCTGCTGCGTATAAAACTTATGTGATGCCCGAGGGTTGATTTCCGATCTCAGCCGAACACATTGAGCAAATAGGCCATTCCCGCACTTAGCTGAACGCCCCCGCGGCCCCTCCTGGGGTCCGGGGGCGCCGTTTTCCCAGTTGAAGGAACGGTGGAGATGTGTTTCGATAGGTCCGGTGGCCATGCTCCGCCCGCCGCCCGGCACCTCTTCCCAGACTCAGCCGG
>CABUBH010000024.1 GCA_902489775.1 uncultured Collinsella sp. | reverse complement strand
GGCTGCCGCGCCTGCCGCATCCGTATCCGCTGCTGCCCAACAGCCGACGCTCATTTCGGGCGCCCGTGCTGCTACGTCCGCGCATCAGGGTGGCATGCCTTGGGACCGCGGCGCTGCTGTTCCGGCTGCCCAGCCTGCTCCCCGTTCTGCGTCCGTGTCAGCTTCCGAGTCTGCAGCGCCTGCACCTCAGCCTGCGCCGGCTCCGGCGCCTCGGCCCGTTGCGGCCCCCGCGTCTGCCACCGCTCCGGCACCTAAGCCCCAGTCCAACAATGGCGCCCAGGTTGCCGCCGCCGGTGCTGCCGAGACACCCGCGGTCGAGGATGCCGGCGAGCTCCAGCGCAAATGGGCCGAGGTTGTCGAGCGTGTCAAGGCGCGTCAGGCTTCCTACGCAGGGCTTTTGCTCAACGCCCGCGCCACGGCCGACGACGGCTCCAAGCTCACGGTCTCGTTCCCCGCGGGTTCGACTTTTGCCATTAAGATGCTCGGTCGCGCCGATACGCAGTCGGTGGTCCTGCCGACGGTCTGCGCGGTCTTCGGTCGTCGTACCGTCGACTATGTCCTGGATGGGGGTGGCACGCCGGCTCCTCAACATGAGGAGCATTCTCCATCTGCACGGGCTGCGGCATCT
Organism: uncultured Collinsella sp.; assembly: GCA_902489775.1. GTDB lineage: Bacteria > Actinomycetota > Coriobacteriia > Coriobacteriales > Coriobacteriaceae > Collinsella. The sequence goes on along the minus strand of CABUBH010000024.1, from coordinate 32,095 downwards.
GCGGACCCGCAACCCGTGTCCTCGGCGGCCCCTGTGTCCTCGAGCGCCAGCGCGTCGCAGCAGCAAGCGGCACCGGTGGCGGCATCGACCCCGTCGGCGCCTAAGCCCGCGGCGCCCAAACCGGCTGCTCCGACACCCGCGCCCAAGCCCGTCTCGCCCGCGCCCAAGTCGTCTGACCTGGGCAAAGCCCCCTGGCTACGCTCCGACAACCCCGCCGGTGCTCCTGCCACGGGTAAGCTCCCGACCGAGCCCGCACCCCGTGCACCCGAGCGCTCGGCTGCCCCCAAGGCTCAGCCTGTCGCGCAGTCCGCGCCGTGGGAATCCGAGCAGGTGCCCTACGACGACGCCATGGTCGGCGGCTTTGCCGGCGATGCGAGCGGGGACGATCTTCCTCCGTTCGACGTGCCGGGTGCGACGCCCGCGCCCAAGTCCGCTGTAGCGGCATCCGCGGCCCCCGCAAGCGACGATGCCCCCGCGGCTCCCTGGGAGTCCAACCCCGGTGCCGGCAGCCCCTTCGGCCATCAGGGCGCAGCCCCGAGCATCCCGCAGACCGAGGACGAGGCCAAAGACCTCATCCGCAACGTCTTCGGTCAGGCCACCATCTTCAAGCCGGTGGAGTAGCTGCGCAGGCGGGTATACTGCTCAAGAAGAGGTCTCTTTGTCCGGGCGCATCTGTATTTCGGACATGTGCAACGTGGTGCCGCGTATATCGCATTCGAGCAGACAAGTGCGTGACGGTCGGCCTAGGATGCTGAGGTCGATGCGATACGTCGCATGGCTGTCCGTGTACTCGACTTGTTCGGCGTTGACGGTTGCTCCGATTGTCAAATAAACGCCTGGCTCGGCATCGACAATCTTGGCGTCCTCTATCTTGACCTTGAACTCCTGGTAGAGGGACGGGCTGTTGTAGTAAATGGTTCGGGTTCCGTCGGTGCACTCATCGGTCGCTTCCCATTTGACGGCGGGCTGGTCCGAGCTGGCTACTAACAGTTCTGCTCCAAAGGCTATAGCGTGGGCGACGACAACCAGCAATGCCCAGCCGGCAAAGAGATAGATAACCAAATATAGAGCGGGGTGTTTTGAGCGGATGTTTTGGAGCGCGTCGGGGGCATTCATGGGGCACCTCCAAATTGCTATCTATGACAATCAAATTATACCCTGCCGCCATGTGCGCCGCCTCGAGCAGCGGTTCGGCATTTAGCTATTTAGTGGCACACATGAAATGCCGGATTCGGCTCTACTAGATTGAGTGTGCGATATTATGCAGCCTTGCATAATTCGACCTTGCATAATCTTTGCGTGCGGTTTGTATTGGAGGACATGTATATCGACTGAGGTGGCGTGTCCGCCCCGCTCGCTGGCCTCGCGCCGTGGTACGATTTTTGAGTTTGAAAGTCCTGCCGTGCTCCGGCTGCCCTTGCAGCTCGGCGTGCGGCCGCACGTAAAGGAGCCATCATGGCCGGTATGAACATGCAGCAGATGATGAAGCAGGCTCGCAAGATGCAGGAGCAGCTTGCCGCCGCGCAGGAGAACCTCAAGTCCCAGACCGTCGACGCCTCTGCCGGCGGCGGCATGGTCAAGGTGACCGTTAACGGCGAGATGGAGCTCGTCAACCTCACCATCGATCCCGATGCCCTCGATCCCGAGGACGTCGATGTGCTGCAGGACATGATCATGGCTGCCGTCAACGAGGCCGTCCGCGGCGTCAACGAGCTCGCCAACAAGCAGATGGGCGCCATCACCGGCGGCCTCAACATCCCGGGCATGCCGTTCTAAGACACGCATATATATGAGTGCGAATCACAGTCTGCAAAAACTGCTCGATGAGCTGGGCCGTCTGCCGGGCATTGGTCCCAAGTCGGCCCAGCGCATCGCCTATTACCTGTTGGAGGCTGACGCCGAGGAGGCCCGCCGCCTGGCCGAGGCCATCCTGGAGGTCAAGCAGGAGGTCCACTTTTGCAGCCGTTGCTTTAACTACGCCACGGCCGACGAGTGCTCCATCTGTCAGGATTCGATGCGCGACACCACTCGCATTTGCGTGGTGGGCGAGCCGCGCGATGTCCAGGCGATCGAGCGCACTGGCAGCTACCACGGTCTCTACCACGTATTGGGCGGCGTGATCAGTCCCATGGACAAGATTGGCCCCGAGCAGCTGCACATTCGCGAGCTGCTGGCACGCTTGGGCCACGAGGACATCCACGAGGTCATCATCGCCACCAACCCCAATATTGAGGGCGAGACCACGGCGAGCTATCTGGCCCGTACCATCAAGCCGTTGGGCGTCGAGGTATCGCGTCTGGCGAGCGGCCTGCCCGTGGGCGGCGACCTGGAGTATGCCGACGAGCTTACGCTTGGCCGCGCCATCGAGGCCCGTCGCACGATTTAGGTGGCGAGCCTGCTCCTGCCGTATGTTTTCCTCGCGACGCACGGGGTAGTCATAATTTTCCCGTGCGACTGTAAGTTTGTTGTGCAACAAAGATGCTTTGTATCCGCTTATCGCATGGATGCTTCCACTCGCATCCTTAATTTGCCCATTCGTTGCGCAACCTTTTGGGTTCGCTGATACACTCAAATATGGATTCGAATGAATGCGCCGCTCCCGAGCGGCGTGTTTTTGTTGGAGGAGAACGCATGCGGCCCGGTGGCACTCAGACAAAGCGCGGCGCCGCGGTGCGCATGCGGCGCCGACTGGGCTTGGCGCCGCGGGCGTACGCACTGCTGTCTTGCTCGCTGGTGCTGGTCATAGCTGGCGTTTCTGCCTATGGCATGACCGTGCCGTCCATGATGCAGGCGCATACCGCACGCGAACCGCGCGTGGGGCATGAGGTCAAAAGTGATCTGGGTACCACGACTGGATATGCTTGGGCAAGTGTGGTCGCGCATATTGTGTTTGGCACCGACGATGCGGACGGCGCCGAGGCTCCGGACAACGAAGTCACGCTTGCTAATGGCAAAACCATCGTGCTCACCAACACCAAGATCATCGATCGGTTGTCCAACAATAGCGTGGCGGCAACGGTGAATAAGGTCGAGCAGCAGAAGGAACAGGACGCCCAGCAGTCCGGAAAGCCCGGTAGCTCGGATACTTCTGGCTCCGGCTCGGATTCGCCGAGTTCGGGCGGCGGTTCTGGGTTGGGTTCCTCTGTCGGAGGGTCTGGAAATGGCGCCTCGACGGGCGGCAACACTGACAACGATGCAAACTCCGGTGGCCTTTCCGCTGCTGAGGAAGAGAGCATTCACAGTTGGCTTGTGGCCAAGTACAACATGCTCGACGGCTATGTTTCTCGTGCCAATGACGTGGTTTCGACCTATAACTCTACGGGAGATCCCAGGCCGTGCGACAGCCTGGTCGGGGAGATGTTTGTCATTCGAGCCGAGTTCGGTCGTCAGACATTCTCGCCCCGGTCAAAGTGGTATCAGCAGTATGCCAATCTGTGGGGCTGTTACACCAACCTATGTCAATGGGTCGGCCATTACGGCGATGATGACGTCGCGCTCGGTAACTTCAACAATAACGTGGCGGCGCTTGCCCTATGATGACCGATCTTGCATCCACCACACCACAATCGCTCGGTCGCGATCCCATGGTCGGCCTGCGCCTGGCGCGTGTCGACGGGTTTGAGCCGGCCATTGCGCTCGGTCAGGACGAACTGCCTGCCTATCTGCGTCGTTTTACGATACTGTTTGCCGACGATGCCACCATGCGCCGTGGCGGTATCGGCCGCGTGACGCGTGCCGTCAACGCCCAAGGCGAGGCCGTAGCACTCAAACAGCTCATCTTGCCGACGCGCGATGAGTTTGACGACGATGCCGCCCATGAGGCGCTGGTCGCCAAGTTCAAAGCGGCATTTCGCGAGGAATATGAATGCCATCGCGCCCTTTCGGGCCTTAAGGGCTTTCCCCGCCTCTATGGCTGGGGCGAGGTTGACGGTGTGCCTGCAATTGTCATGGAATGGGTCGAGGGCGAGACGCTCGCCCGCTTGCGCTCGCGCTTTGCCGTGGACGATGCCGGCCGCCTATCGCCGCTTGTGGCGGCGCGCTTGGGGCGCGACCTGTTCGACCTGCTCTGCCGCATGAGCCTGGTGGGGGAGGGCTTTGTCCATCGCGATATCTCGCCCGCTAATATTATGGTGCGCACGGCGCGTCTACCGCTTGACCGGCAGCTTGCCGAGGGCACCTTTGACCTGTGCCTGATCGACTTTGGCTCGTCGCTGGCGCTCGAGCCTGCGTCGGCCGTGGCCGGTACCGGCGGCAAGGCATCCTTTACCGAGCGCTATGCCACGCTGCGTCGCGCGACGGTGGCCTACGCTCCGCCCGAGATGCTCACCGACGATATTCCCGACCTGCGCGCTTTGCGTATGTCGCCGGCGATCGACGTCTATGCCGCGGCAAGCACGGTTTACGAGCTCATTGCCGGCGTCGCGCCATACGAAGCTGCGTCGAGCACTTCGGGCACCTCGGGTTCGCGCAAAAAGACGCGCGACATCGCCAGCCCCTACCGTCTCAAGATGGACACGCGGCCCGACTATCCCATTGGTGCCCATGCGCCCGGTTGCGATTTGACTCAGCTGCTTCGTCGTGAGCCCGATGTGGCGCTCGCCGCGGCTGAGCAGGCCCAGCAGTTGGGGCTTGAGCCGGATTCCGAGGAGCTACGCGATGCGCTGGCGTTTGTCGATGCCCAGCTGTTCGATGTGGTGATGGCCTGTCTGTCCAGTCATCAAAAAGATCGTCCCGAGCCGGTGGCGGTCGAGGCGGCGCTCTCGGCGTTTTGTGACCACTATGCGCAAAATGTCGGTCGTTCGCTCCGCGGCGAGCCGCTCACGCCGTGCCCCATGGATGCGTCCGGCCGCGCGGTTCGTCGCGCGCTGATGGTCGGCGCGGCGGTCGTCTGTGGCGTGGTTTGGGCTGTGGTCGTGGTTTCGGCCGCGCTGCTGGCGTCGGGCGCTCGCGTGACGGCGACTTTGGGATCGCTCGTGTGGTCTGGGTCGCTACCGGGTATTATTGCCGCACTGGCGTTGGCGCTACCAGGCATAGCCGGCGTTGCCGCGGGGGCACTTGCGCGCGATCGGCGCTCGGGCTTCCTGCAGGGTGTGCTTGCGCTTTCTGCCTGCGAGGTTCCGGTGCTGGTTGTGGCTGCATGTAGCGTGTTTTCCCAACGCGCCGTGATGGGCGGCCTTGTTGCCGCTCTGGTTGCAACCTATACGCTTACGTGGTTTTTGCTTGCGATGGGCTTTGCCTGTGAACTTCCCGTTTCGGCATCACGACGCACAAAAGCCCAGATGGCGACTCCGCTTGCCGGTGGAGCCGCAGCTGCCCGTACTTTTAGCGGACCTGTCGAAGTATCGTCCGCTTCTATTTCTACGACCAAGGAGGCCTAGGTCATGGCATCTCAAGTTGAGCTCACCCCATGCGGGGCCATGTTTGACATCTTTAAGCGCGCGGCGCATCTGAGCCATATCGAGCTGTGCGGCTTGGTGCTTTCGTCCCGTCCGCTCGCCGACGGCCGCAGCCCGCAGAGCCGAGCCGCCGATCGCTCTTGGGTTTCCCGCTTTATCGTTCGCGCGCCGGTCGGCACGCTTCAGCATCGCTACTTTGCCGAATACGGTACCTCGGCTGCGCGTATTATGTCGCAACTGGCCCTGCGCCAGCGCAATCCCATGGACTCCACGGCTGTGATCAATATGGTGTGCGGTCCTGCAGGTGAACCGATGGTACGCGCGCTCGAAGAGTGCCACCAGGACACGAATCTCTATCGCAACGCGCTCGATCGCCTGTCCCAGGCGGCGGAACTCATGCCCGCCGAGCGCGCCGAGGCCGTGCTGGTGCTGTTTGTCGCCGTCGGTTGTTCGGCGGATGTGCGGTCCTCGGTGAACTATGCCATCGACTACGCGCACGCGACCTGTGGCGGAGGCACCTCCACGCCGCGTTCGCTTGGCATGTCGATGACCGCGGGCGAACGCGAACCCGCCCCGGCGCACCCCTTGGGCTTGCTGCGCGTACAAAACAGTTTTGTCGTGAGCGCCCCGCGCTGGATTCAGCCGAGTGAGCAGGGTGTTGAGATTGGCGCGCTGGCCACTGGTGAGGGCGATATTACCGACGTCGGCGACGATGTCTCGGCCCGCCATGCCCATATCTGGTGCGATGCTCAAAATATCTGGCACGTCGAGGACTTGTCGTCCACCAACGGAACCGTGGTGGTAAACGGGGCCACGCGCGTCTGCATTCAGGTCGAGCCCGGCCGTTCCGCCCAACTCAATCCCGGCGACGAGCTCAAGCTCGGCGAATCCACTACCTACGCCATCCTCTTCGGTGCTCTCTAGCCGGCAGATGGGGACGTTTCTTTTCTGCCGGCACTTGGGGACACTCCTCGGCGCGCCAGAGCCAGTCGCCTGGGGATGGAGAGGCCATTTTGGCCCTTGGCGGTCAGTCGGGGCGAAACTAGAAGATCTTTCCGATTCGCGGCTGTTCATGCTTGTAGAGCATCTAAAACAATAGGATGTTATTCTGGAATATGCCGGGTGCGTGAACTTGCCTGTCTTAGCCTTAATAAGGTATAGGGGAGTTTGGCTCAGGGGTTCCGTCTTGTTCTTCAGCGCAGTATTGTGGGACAGATTTGCTGAGATTGGCGCCTTACACCGCAGAGCGCACGGAAGGCTCTCGATTTGTGTTCTGGCCCCAGAATACAGGGCCTGATACTTACCAACTGTGGCATGGATGTAACATCTGTAGAAATCAACCCTTTTGTTGTCGACCTTTGTAAGAAAAACACTGCCATCAACTCTTTGGATGACGAAACTAGGGTGCTTGAGGGGAGCCTTTACTCCCCTCTGAGAGATGACTCATGTTTTTCGCTTGTCGTTGTGAATCCTCCGTTACTGCCGATTCCGGATGAGATTCCTTATCCCTTCGTTTGAGATGGAGGACAATCGGGTCTGGATAAAACACTTCGTATTCTTAAGGGTGGCGATACGCATTTAGAGAAAAACGGTAAATACTGCTAATAGGGGTGACGACGATGGTGCAGGGGCGACCCGCGATGCTCTCATCAATACGTCGGATACTTGGGAAATCAGGTCTAGATGCATGTATGATGATGCTGTGTGGCTATTCAATTAATCCGCGTTCCGAATGGGTGCAGGATATAGCTGCGACATCGTATGCTTTTGACCCGGCGCGATACTCAGATATTTCTGAGGCGGTTGACGAAGTTTATACGCACTATGCCGCGCAAGGCGTTTCGGAAGTTTGCACATCTACGTTACGGGCTTAGGTTTCTTCAAGCGAGCAGGCCGGTTGCGTTATTTCGAGCGATTTTTCTAGTCTAGACGACAAAAGGCAAAGGATTTGATGGGTATAAAACGCGGACGTTTGTGGGCGGATGCTCAAATCTATTGTGGCAATCGGGCGGTTGAAAAAGATATTTCAACCGCCCGATTGCCAGGTTCGTCGGAGGAGATGTCCGATTCCGACTCTCTTGTAGGAAGAGCTTGAGATCGTATTGGCCCAAGGCAATCTTAAAGCAGTCTCATTGGCAAATCTTCGCTCCTGTTGTGTTGAGGTGTAAGGTATCAGTGATTGATGTTTTGTGGCGGGTAGATTGGGGCCTTCCTTGATTCGATGCGTTCTCTCGAGGTTCATCAGAGCAAAAGGGGCTTTCGTCTTCATTGCTATCACGGTGATTGGAACCGCTCTCTCCTATGCCATGCCATACGTGAACGGGAAATTCTTAGATTTTCTTCTCGGTAACCGCAGCGAAAGAGACGCCGTACTCTTCGCGCTCCTGGTTGCGTCAATAGGAGTTTTCTCCACCCTCTTTACTTATTTTGCAGGAACACTTTCCATTCGCATAACCACGAGACTTTCCTTTGATCTTCTCAGGGAGGCCGTCTTGCGTTTTGAAAGAGACGATTACTTGGTGAGTCGGACCATCGATCCAGCCTATACAACGCAACGGATTATTTCCGACTCCAGCGTGGTCTCATCCTTCGTTTTGGCGAATTTTATCAGTGCGCCGCTGTCCATTGTAGCCATTCCCATCGTATTGCTTATCATATGGTCAATTGATTCAACTCTCGCGGTGTTTTCCATCATTCTCCTCATCGTGTATTTCTGTGTAATTACTGGGTTGAGGAAACTCTTGTATAGGGTCACGTATGAGAAGAAAGAGGCGGACAGCGCCTTTTACGCCGCAATTGCATCGCAGCTTAATCAGATTCTCAACATTCAACTGACATCTTCGTACGGCAAGAGCGAACAAGCGCTCGACGCTGGGTTTAAGAGCTATTTTCCCAAAGTTTTGCGCTCCGGAAAGCTATCATATTCTCTGACATCGCTCGATGGTCTTTTCGCAGCGTTGTTTCAAGCGGTGATACTTGTTGTTTCCGGAGTACGAATCATTAACGGAACTATGTCAATAGGCGAGTACACTATCATCGGTACATACTTCGCGGTTCTCTTTAAGACTTTGAAAAGTATGATGTCATTGTTCAAATCCTATCAAGATGCCAAAGCATCATGGGATAGGACGGCTATCGCGACGAGAGAAAAGGAGAGATCGGGGTGGAATCGGACCGATTTAGCTAAACTCGATGAAATAAATGACATTTCGGTATCTGATTTGGAATTCTCGGTTGCCCTTCCAGACGGATCTGTCCGAGAGGTCCTCGGCGGGTTTTCTTTCAAGTTTTCCGGTCCTGGTACATATTGCATAGTTGGGGAAAACGGAAGAGGCAAGACGTCACTTCTTTACTTGATGCTCGGGCTATACTCATCGAAAGGCAAAGTAAAATACAACGGCGTGCCAATCGAAGAATGCGACTTGGATTACATACGTGCGAGAGAGATATCGTGCTGCCCACAGTCGTGCTTCGCGCCGGACGAAACGGTGAAAGAGCTGTTAGAGTATTTCGACACGCCCTTTTCTTCCTATCACCGGGGTGTAGATGGCCTACTTTCGCTGGAAAACAGCGTGAAGGAGTTGCTCGGGAAACGTTGCTCCGCGCTTTCGGGCGGTGAGCTGCGCCGAGTGTACTTATGGTCGGCGATTTCACGCAAGTCGTCAGTTTTGGTACTCGACGAGCCCACGACTGGGTTAGACGCTGTAAGCCGCGCCGAGCTTGCGGCCTATGTTAAGCGCAACAAGCAAAGCCAGCTGATCATCGTTGTCTCTCACGATGACGAGATGGTCGGCGCGGTAGAAGGGGTAGTGGATTTAGGCAGCATGTACCAGGGTAAATGATGACAAGTGTAGTGCTACCCAACTGGCAGAGATAACAAAAAGGCGATGCAGATGCACGTAGCATTCAGGCGGTTCGGACTCGGTGCCTTCACGCCATCGCAACGCTTTCAGATATGGTTCTCGTTCTCTTACTAAAGGAGACTTTAGTCTACGTCATCTTGTCGAGACAGAGGTGAAGCGAAGTGTTGTCGCGACGTATCTTATTCCAGGTGGCTCAGTATCAGCGTGAGAATCGCACCAAAGTGTACTTACGATTCTCGTGTCCCACGGACAACATGGGCTGAGCATTGAGGTTCCACCCTTTGCTGCAACTACACGGGGTTGGACGGCAATGAATATGCCGGGCCGCATACCACGCGCAGCGGGGGTCCATGTCCCAGTATGTTGCCTACAGCAGCCTCGATGTCCACGCACACATCATCTCTGCCTTCGCGTTCAATCCATTTGCCGGAGAGTGCGAGGGTTGCCAGGCCGTAGAATTCGAGCCGAACAAATGAAATGCGGTATCAGCGCATAGGATTAAACTGACGATTGCTTTGCACTGAGAATACGCTTGGAAAGCCGCTATGGGTGGCGGCCCGGGTTAAATAGAGAAGCCCGTCCGATCACTTTCATGTGGCGAACGGTCGGGCTTCTTATTCCACTTGCCAATGCTCGGCTCATATTGGAAGAAAGCTACGCTAATGTTTGCGTGACACTCCTATTTTCTCCGAAGAAAGAGTCGGATAATGAAGAATAGAATTAAAAAAGGTGCCAGATATAACGCAAGTATAAAGGCTAATCCAACGAGACCTTGCAATAATGGCATAACTCCTCCCAGACACGAGATTTTGGTATTTGTTCCCATCTTATTCTGAATTGGACCAAATAGTTCCTAGCCACAAAACTACTCGTCAACTGGATCGCACCAATCTGCTGGCAAAACACAGCTTGATTCTTTATCGACATAGCACCAATCCGCAACAGGGCACTCGGCGATGTCGTAAAAATTGCATATATCAACTCCAAGACAACAAGGCTCAACGGGAGGATGTTCATTTGAACCAACAGGATGGATATGCTTCATAACAGCTCCTCACCTTAATCCAATTAGAGACTACGTTTGATCAATGCCACAGTGATCTACAACGCAGATGCTGCCGCCATCCATGTCATAGTCGCAGTAATCGTATGCACCACAGCCATCTGCTTTATCATAAACAGTACAGATGTCAGTAATGCCCAAGAGGCAGTCAAAAGACATCGGCTTCACGCCTGCCTCGCCGCCACTTTCTGGATTAATCGGATGAATATGCTTCACGACTACCTCCCTTTGAGTGCAGAAAAACCTCAATATTGTGTATAACAAACCAAGATGTCTAGTTCACCATATTTCTAGAATGGTTTCGGCGAATGTAGCAATAAGCTTCGCAGACGGTAATCAGAAGAACGAACACCTCCACAATGGTGACAGCAATGCGCTGAACCGCTTATTCCGATACAGTAGCTTCTCGTTGATTTTTCTCCTGCGAAGATGAGTGGCGGGAAATAAGGTCAAAAGCCATCTCGTAGCACATTTTTCTATATTCACATGATGCAGGGTGTAGACTCTTGGGCAAGTAGCCGTGCTCGTCTGCAGCCTCCCAGCTACAGCCCCCACCACAGAAAGACCGAGCCCAACAGTCCGTACAGTCAATTCTTTTTTCGACACCCTGACTCCAGTTTTCAATATACCTAGTTTCGTCAATTCCGGTGACGATGTTGCCCATTTTGAATCGCATCATCCCGACAAACCTGTGACAGGGGTATACGTCCCCTTCGGGAGTCACGGAAATAAAACGCCTGCCAGCCCCGCATCCGACAAAGGCGATCCTGTTGCTCATAATCAAATCAACTGCAGTTTTCAATGTTCTAAACAAGGGCTTTTCCCCTTGATCAATCTGTTTGAGATATTGATCCGCCAAATCTATTAGGCCCGCCCTGATTTTGTTTAATGAGTGTTCGTCGAGTTTGATATTCTCATCGAATGAGCTCACGGGCGAGAAGTAAATCCTTCTGAAGCCCATCTCTTTAAACTGAAGATAGTCTTCAACAAGGTTACAGTTATTATTTGTTAAGGTCGCTCTTGCGCCGAAGGGGAACGACTCGGAAAAACGACGAACGTTTTTGTCGATATCGGAGAAAGAGCCGCCTCCCGTCTTATACGGGCGCGATGCATCGTGCTTGCATCCTGTACCATCGAGACTAATCAGAACAGAAAACCCGTGCTCCTTGAAAGAATTCACAGCAGTGTCATTCAAAAGCGTTCCGTTGGTCGTAATAGAATAGGTAAAGTTTCTATTGGGGTATATTCTTTTTGAATAGTCGACCGTTTTCCATATCAGCGGCTCGTTAATCATGGGTTCCCCACCAAAAAAGACGATCGCAAGCGTTTCGTTTTCCGATGAACTTGCGACGAGGTAGTCGACCGCCTTGAAGGCTATCTCGTCTGTCATCAGCAGAGGAGACGTTCCATAATCTCCTTTACCGGCAAAACAGTAACTACAACCAAGGTTGCATGCATGTGAAACGTGGAGTTCGATGGATCTAAGTTTTCGAGGCGTGTCTTTTGTTAAGAAAGTCCGCTCAGACAATCGTTGATACTCATCAATGTCGTCTTCAAGTTCTGCTATGGTCGTTTGGTCGTAGCCTTTCGCAGCAAGTGACTTTGTTAGCAACTTCGAGTTGACCGTTCTTCCCGATGCTTCAAATATGCGAAGCGCATCTTCTGATGCTTGGTCAACCTGAAAGCAATTGCGAGTGACCTCATCGAAGCAGTAACGACGATCACTTACTGAGAAAAAATGCATACGTTCCTCAATTTCATGCTGGACTGGCACTAACCTTGTTTATTGTTGCGCAGCTATAAAAAACCACCAGCGGGGATTCGGTGTGCGGCCCAATCGGACTCCCAAAAGGTTCTATTTGAGACTGGCAAGCTTTGTGTTGTTGGCACTTCGACAGCGCTCTTTATTCCAACATGGAGCCTCGCAGTTTGAGTCGACTTGCCTCTGGAAGGTCCGATCTTAACTTGATTTAGGATGAAAACAGATTACAGGCGCGCTCCTCTAGAAAGAAAGGAAACCAATCGCCGCCTTTCACCAGGAAAGTTTTTATAGCCCACCTCGAGCAAAATGAAAGATGCGAGAGCGATTGGGGAACAACGCGAATCTCCCCTTTTGGGTGGGAGCGAGCCTTCAGCCACCGGCGAACGACTCGCCCTGGTCAGAATCTGGAAGTGGTGCCGGGCCGCTTGGGCCTCCCCGGTGACTTCGTGGGGCTTACCTGCCTGACGTCGAGGAGTACATCCGCAAGATTCGTTCCCTATGCCGTTTGCTCTCACGCCCGCCTTAGTTCCAAGTCGGGCGAGCCGCCGCGCTCATGCGACCCGTGGCGGCGACACGTCGACGCCGCGCTCGCTGAGCACATCTTCGGTCGCGGGCGAGCACGAGGTCGCGCCGGCGCATCCGCTGGGACTGCTGTGCGTGCAAAACGGCTACGTGGTGAGCGTCCCGCGCTGGATTCAGCCGAGTGAGGAAGGCGTTGAGATCGGCGCGCTGGCAACGGGGGAGGGCGGCATCACCGACGACGTCTCGGCCCGCCATGCCCATATCTGGTGCGACGAGTCTGGCGCATGGTTTGTCGAGGACCTGTCGTCCACTAACGGCACCGTGGTGGTAAACGGGGCCACGAGTGTGTGTATTCAAGTAGAGCCCGGCCGCTCCGCCCAGCTCAACCCCGGCGACGAGCTCAAACTCGGCGAATCCACCACCTACGCCATCCTGCTCGGCGCCCTCTAGCCGGCAGTTAGGGACGTTCCTTTCCTGCCGGTACTTGGGGACACTCCTTGGCGCGTCAGAGCCAGTCGTCCGGGGATGGAGGGACCATTCTGGCCTTTGGCGGTCACCCGAGGTAAACCTTTACCGCCCGCCTATATTTGTCGAAATTACACTTAACGGCGGGGTACAATAAACCCGCATGCGGATTTCCGTTGCGGGCGCTTCCCATCGCCGGGGCGTGCCCGGGAGCATCCGGCATGCGGCCTTTGCGGCGCTCGGTCATGTGCAAGACGGGCGGTCGGGTCTGTGGGGCGCATCAGCTGCCCCTCGCCTCGGCATGTCTTCTCTCCACGCCACGTACCTGCTGCTGAGCCTGCCTGCCAGATGATTGGAAGCAACAGCGTAAATCCCATCACGCCAACATCCCGGCGATCGCCGGGGCCTGTATACCTATATGAGAGGAGAGGGGTATATGGCGCGTAAGTTTAAGTCTATGGACGGCAACGAGGCGGCCGCATATGTTTCGTATGCGTACACCGAGGTAGCGGGAATCTATCCCATTACGCCGTCCAGCCCGATGGCCGACCATGTCGACCAGTGGGCGGCCCAGGGTCGCAAGAATATCTTCGGCACCCCGGTCAAGGTCGTCGAGATGGAGTCCGAGGCAGGTGCAGCCGGTACCGTTCACGGTTCGCTGGGCGCCGGTGCTCTGACCACCACCTACACGGCTTCTCAGGGTCTGCTCCTGATGATCCCGAACATGTACAAGATCGCGGGCGAGCAGCTCCCGGGCGTCTTCCACGTCTCCGCGCGTTGCGTCGCTTCCCACGCCCTGAACATCTTTGGCGATCACTCCGACGTCATGGCCTGCCGCCAGACCGGTTTCGCCATGCTCGCCGAGGGCAACGTCCAGGAGGTCATGGACCTCTCGCCGGTGGCTCACCTTGCCGCCATCGAGGGTAAGACCCCGTTCCTTAACTTCTTCGACGGCTTCCGCACCAGCCACGAGATCCAGAAGGTCGCCATGTGGGACTACAAGGATCTGGCCGAGATGTGCGACATGGACGCCGTCCAGGCTTTCCGCGACCACGCGCTCAACCCTGAGCACCCGCACACCCGCGGCAGCCACGAGAACGGCGATATCTTCTTCCAGAACCGTGAGGCCTGCAACAAGGTCTACGACGAGCTTCCCGCCGTCGTCGAGGGCTACATGAAGAAGATCAACGAGAAGCTCGGCACCGATTACGGCCTGTTCAACTACTACGGCGCTCCCGATGCCGACCGCGTCGTCGTGTGCATGGGCTCCTTCTGCGACGTGCTCGAGGAAGTCATCGACTACCTCAACGCCCACGGCGAGAAGGTCGGCCTGGTCAAGGTCCGTCTGTTCCGTCCGTTCTCCATCAAGCACTTCGTCGACGTTCTCCCCGAGACCGTCCAGAAGATCGCCGTCATGGACCGTACCAAGGAGCCGGGTTCCATCGGCGAGCCGCTCTACCAGGACGTCGTCTCCGCTCTCTACGAGGCCGGCAAGACGGGCATCAAGGTCGTCGGCGGCCGTTATGGCCTGGGCAGCAAGGACACGCCTCCCGCGTCCGCGTTCGCTGTCTTCGAGGAGCTCAAGAAGGACGAGCCCAAGCGCGAGTTCACCATCGGCATTGTCGATGACGTGACCAACCTGAGCCTGCCCGAGGCCGAGGATGCGCCCAACACCGCAGCCCCCGGCACCATCGAGTGCAAGTTCTGGGGTCTGGGTGGCGACGGTACCGTCGGCGCCAACAAGAACTCGATCAAGATCATCGGCGACCACACCGACAAGTACGTCCAGGCCTACTTCCAGTACGACTCCAAGAAGACCGGCGGCGTCACCGTCTCGCACCTGCGCTTTGGTGATTCCCCGATTCGCTCGCCGTACTACGTGACCAAGGCCGACTTTGTCGCCTGCCATAACCCCAGCTACATCGTTAAGGGCTTCAAGATGGTCCGCGACGTCAAGCCGGGCGGCACCTTCCTGGTCAACTGCCAGTGGAGCGACGAGGAGTTCGCCGAGCACATGCCCGCCGTGGCCAAGCGCTACATCGCGAACAACAACGTCAACGTCTACCTGATCGACGCTATCGACCTGGCCGCTAAGGTCGGCATGGGCAAGCGCACCAACACGGTGCTCCAGTCCGCCTTCTTCGCGCTGGCCAAGGTCCTGCCCGCCGAGGACGCCCTGCAGTACATGAAGGACGCGGCTACCAAGTCCTACATGAAGAAGGGCCAGGCTATCGTCGACGCCAACCACAAGGCCATCGATGCCGGCGCTACCGCCTTCCGTAAGTTCGAGGTTCCGGCCGACTGGGCTACCGCCGAGGATGCCGCTCCCGTCGAGCTCTCCGAGGAGACCAAGTCCGCTATCGCCCAGCAGGTCAAGAACCTGCTCGAGCCCATCGATCGCATGGACGGCGACAGCCTGCCTGTTTCCGCCTTCGTCGATTGCGCCGACGGCCAGTTTGAGCTGGGCGCCTCCGCATACGAGAAGCGCGGCGTCGCTGTGGTCGTTCCCCACTGGGACGAGACCAAGTGCATCCAGTGCAACCAGTGCGCCTATGTGTGCCCGCATGCCACCATCCGTCCGTTCGCGATGACCGAGGACGAGGCTGCCGCCGCGCCCGAGGCTACCCGCACGCTCGACGCCATGGGCCCCAAGGCCAAGGGCATGAAGTTCACCATGGCCGTGTCCCCGCTCGACTGCATGGGTTGCACCAACTGCGTCAAGGTCTGCCCCAAGGGCGCCCTCGAGATGGTTCCCACCGAGCAGGAGATGGACCAGCAGCCCGTTTGGGACTATATGGTCGAGAACGTCTCCGAGAAGAAGGAGCTCATCGCGGCCAACGTCAAGGGCAGCCAGTTTAAGCAGCCCTACCTGGAGTTCTCCGGCTCCTGCGCCGGCTGCGCCGAGACCGCCTATGCACGTCTGGTGACCCAGGTTGCCGGCGACCGCATGTTCATCTCCAACGCCACCGGCTGCTCCTCCATTTGGGGCAACCCCGCTGCCACCGCTCCTTACTGCAAGGACAAGGACGGTCACGGTCCGGCGTGGAACAACTCCCTGTTCGAGGACAATGCCGAGCACGGTCTGGGCATGGCCGTCGGTTACGAGGCCGTCCAGAAGAAGCTGATCGCCGCTACCCAGGACATCATCGCTGCCGATGGTCCGTCCGATGAGCTCAAGGCTGCCGGCCAGGCTTGGATCGACTCCGTCAACGACGCCGAGGCCTCCAAGACCGCTGCCGCTGCCTACGTTGCCGAGCTCGAGAAGTGCGGCTGCGACGCTTCCAAGGCGATCCTCGCCGACAAGGCTTACCTCACCAAGAAGTCCTTCTGGATCTTCGGCGGCGACGGCTGGGCCTACGACATCGGCTTCGGTGGCCTGGACCACGTCCTGGCTTCCGGCCACAACGTCAACGTCTTCGTCTTCGATACCGAGGTCTACTCCAACACTGGTGGTCAGGCCTCCAAGGCCTCGAACCTGGGCCAGGTCGCTCAGTTCGCCGCTGCTGGTAAGGTGACCAAGAAGAAGTCCCTGGCCGAGATCGCCATGAGCTACGGCTACGTCTACGTGGCGCAGGTCGCCATGGGCGCCAACCCGGCCCAGACCCTCAAGGCCATTCACGAGGCCGAGGCCTACGACGGCCCGTCCCTCATCATCGGCTACAGCCCCTGCGAGATGCACTCCATCAAGAAGGGTGGCATGCAGAACTGCCAGGCCGAGATGAAGAAGGCTGTCGAGTGCGGTTACTGGAACCTCTTCCGCTTCAACCCCGAGGCTGCTGCCGGCAAGAAGTTCTCGCTCGATTCCAAGGAGCCCGCGGGCGGTTATCAGGAGTTCCTGATGAACGAGGCCCGTTACGCTTCGCTGACGCGTTCCTTCCCCGAGCGCGCCGAGGAGCTCTTCAAGGAGAACGAGCAGGCCGCTATGGACCGCTACGCTCACCTGCTGAAGCTCAAGACGGTGTACAACGAGGCCTAGGTCTCCCACCGCAGGATCTGAGGGCTGACCTTCGCGGACGTCCTCGGACATGAAAGAACCCCCGCTGCGCACTACGTGCGGCGGGGGTTCTTTCGTCCTGCGGAGCGTCCGCGAAGGTCAGCCCTCAGATCCTGCTACGACTACGTCCTTGGATTGTGTGGGCGGATGAAGGACGTAGTTGGTCGGGTATTCCGTCCCCTTCGCTGTTTCGCGGCTTTGCCGCGAAACCTCGCGCCACTTTGGGGATGGATGGGGGACTTGGCCGTTGCCGCTTTTTCGGAGCTCTTCTTTATTCCTTTTGTTGGATGAAAAGCCCCTTGTTTTTGCAGGGGTGCATACTCGACTTATATGTGCATAGAATCTCGTATAGTGCGAGTAAGATATTGCGCTGTCTGTTTTGTGTTTAGCAAAGATATAGTTTGCATAATCTGGTCTAATCCCTGCTCTATTAAAATAAAGTTGCACGTAAATGGCGTAGATATGCTTGAGCTGGGGTTCTGTACGCTGAGCGGATAAAAACGACCGTTCACCGTTCCGCTATTTTCAAAATGAATAAAATGAGCGATAAAGAGAATATAAACCTTAATAAACTCGCGTATCGCACGGACGCGGGTTATTAATGGGTTGTAGGCCTTTTACAGAAAGGATTCCAGCAATGTCTAAGCCTCTTGGCAAGCCCGATCGTATTGTCGTCGCCCTTGGCGGCAACGCCCTCGGCAACAACCCTGTCGAGCAGATCGAGGCCGTGAGCAACACCGCCCATGCCCTTCTCGGCCTGATCGAGCAGGGCAACGAGATCATCATCACCCACGGCAACGGCCCGCAGGTCGGCATGATCCAGAACGCCTTCGCCGCTGCCCACGATGCCATCGGTACCCCCGAGATGCCGCTGCCCGAGTGCGGCGCCATGTCCCAGGGCTACATTGGTTATCACCTGCAGCAGGGCATCGGCCGCGAGATGCACAAGCGCTATAAGCGTTGGCACGCCGCCACCGTCGTCACCCAGATCGAGTGCGACCCGGATGATCCCGCGTTCAAGAACCCGACCAAGCCGATCGGCCCCTTCTACACCGAGGAGCAGGCCAAGGAGTTCATGGCCGAGGATCCCTCCAAGGTCTTCGTCGAGGATTCCGGCCGCGGCTGGCGTCGCGTCGTCGCCTCCCCCGATCCCAAGAAGATCGTCGAGGCTGACTCCATCCTCAACCTGCTCGACAACGAGTTCATCGTCATTGCCTGCGGTGGCGGCGGCATTCCCGTCGTCCGCGACTACGAGAACAAGGGCTGCTACAAGGGCGTTCCCGCCGTCATCGACAAGGACCTGGGCGGCGAGCTGCTGGCCGAGGACTGCGACGCCGACGTTCTGTTCCTGCTGACCGCCGTTGAGCATGTCGCCATCAACTTTGGCAAGCCCAACCAGGAGGAGCTCGAGGACCTCACCGCCGACGAGGCCGAGCGCCTGGCCGACGAGGGCCAGTTCGGCAAGGGTTCCATGGAGCCCAAGGTTCGCGCTGCCATCAAGTTTGCCCGTTCCCGCAAGGGCCGCACCTGCATCATCGGCGCTCTGGACAAGGCCGCCGAGACCATGGCTGGCCTCTCCGGTACCCGCATTCACGAGTAGTCTCTACTCTGTTGCCTCTCTCGTGGGCGCCAGGCAAAGCGCCCACAAACTAGCCTCTCTTCATGAGCCCCGCAGTCCGCTCCGACTGCGGGGCTTTTGCTATTGAGGTAGCTGTTCATGAAACCCGGCACTTGGGGACGTTCCCTTTCTGCCGGCAGCTTGGGACAGTCCTTAAAGGTAGCTCCTGACAGCTGGGAATGGGCCTATTCGTCCGCCCATGAGCGGCATCCGCAAGGGCTGTCCACAGTGGCTGGTCATTTATGTCTGTCCCCAATGACCACTCATTTAAGTCTGTCCCCAATGACTAGTAGTAGGCCCACATGGCTTCGACTTCGTTGAGGACCTCTACGACGCCCCAGCGGCGGGCGCTGCGGCTGGCCGAGTTGGGGTCGTAGACGCCAATCTGGTTGGCGTCGTCGATGCCGTAGAGCACGATGTAGTGGCCTACGTTGGTAAACGTACCGGGGTGCACTGCGGCGATGACGGGCGCACCCGAGCGAAGTGCTTGGGTAATCGATTCGCGATCGTTATAGAGCTGTGTTCCGTTGATCCCCAGCTGCCACGCACCGCCTGTCATAAACGACCACTCGGTGGCACCGGTGGGGGCGTAGTTGCCGGCTTCGGCCAGTGCGCATATATCGACAGGCGTCTTATCGGTGTGGCCGGTCTTAAAGATATAGACCATGGTGAGGCAAGTGGGACCGCAAGCGTTTTCGCGAATAGTGCCACCGGCATAGGGCAGCTCCGACCATGCGGGGTCAATTTGGTAGATGTGGGGCATGGTGCCGGCCTGCCATTGCGAGCGTGGGGTCGAGAACGCAAAGGAGTAACCGGGCGCGACGGGAGCTTTAAGCAGCTTGTCCTCGGCAGTGGGCTCAAGACCGGCTGATCCGTGGGAGATGCAGGATCCCAAAAACACAAAGACGAGGCAGGCGGCGATGGAGCAAAGCGCAAGGCGTAGGCGGCGGGCCGGAAGCGCGTGGCTTGTGGTGTGCGACGCGGGGTGAGGGGCGGAATTGCCGCGATCGCGTTGAGGTCGCGAAAAGGAGCGCTTGACGTAGTAGTCGGTCTTATGCCGATCGTAGCGGCGTGGCTGCGATGTGTCGGTCTGGCGTTGGCGTGTGCTCGTACTCACGCGGTCTGACTGCTGCACGGTACGGCTTTGTTGCCGCGAAGAAGCCCCGAGCTGCTCTTGGGGGCGCTGCGGGTTGTCGTTGTCGGAGGTGCTTCTGGGCGTTGGCGTGGTGCGGCCGGCAAGGCGCACGCTTTGTGGCCGTTGGTCGCCGTCATTGTATCCGTATGCCATTCGAATCACCTTGCCTCATGTGTAACTTGTCTATCCTACATAAAAAGATGCACGACACATGGGTATGTGCGCCAAAAGCCTGACAAATGGTATGAACGTTGCCGCGCCGCGCGCCAAGCGTCACGGCAACAGGTATTCAAAAGCAGACAAGATGAAAGCGTCCAAGACGAATGACGTCTCCCGCCGTTCGTCCCAAAAACGGTGCCGCTCGTTTTGCAATTCTGCCTTCGGTCGAGCTGCGAGCGGCGCTGCTGCGCCAAGGCCGTATCTTAAAGCCATGGAATAAAAGCGCGCGGCAAAACGGACCGCGCAAGGGGTGACGCCAAGGGCGTCAAACAGGAAAGGAGGGGAACAATGGCGGACAAGAACGCAGAAGTTGCAGTCGAGGATAACGGCGGCATGAAGAAAACGCTTTCGCTCTGGAACTTCTTCACCATCGGCTTCGGTGCCATCATCGGTACCGGTTGGGTTCTGCAGGTCGGCGACTGGATGGTCGTGGGCGGCGGTCCCGTTCCCGCTATGATCGCATTCCTCTTGGGTGCAATCTTCCTCGTGCCCGTCGGGGCTGTTTTCGGTGAGCTCACGGCTGCTATCCCCATCTCGGGCGGCATTGTCGAGTATGTCGATCGTAGCTTTGGCCGTACGCTGAGCTACATCACCGGATGGCTTTTGGCCCTGGGCAACGGCATCCTGTGCCCGTGGGAGGCCATCGCCATCTCGACCCTCGTGTCCGAAATGTTCGGCAGCCTGCCCGGCCTTGAGTGGCTGCGCGCCGTCAAGCTCTACACCATCCTGGGGGCCGACGTTTACCTGTTCCCGACGCTGATCGCGCTCGGCTTTGCAGTCTACGTTATCTTCCTCAATTTCCGCGGTGCCAGCTCGGCTGCCAAGCTCCAGGCCTTCCTGACCAAGGCCCTGCTCTGCGGCATGCTGCTCGCCATGGGCGTCTCGCTGTTCACCGGCTCGCCGGACAATGCCATGCCCGTGTTCTCCCAGGTCACCGGCGCTGGCGGCGGCAAGGCCGCTACCGAGAGCACCAGCCTGTTTGCCGGCATCGTGTCGGTCCTGGTTCTGACCCCGTTCTTCTACGCCGGCTTCGACACCATTCCTCAGCAGGCTGAGGAAGCAGCCGAGGGCCTCAACTGGAACAAGTTCGGCAAGATCATCTCCCTGGCCCTGCTGGCCGCCGGCGGCTTCTACATGGTCTGCATCTACTCGTTCGGCACCATCCTCGACTGGCATGAGTTCGTTAAGAGCCCGGTTCCCGCGCTCGCCTGCCTCAAGGGCATCAACATGCTCCTGTACCTGGCCATGCTCGTCATCGCCACGCTTGGACCCATGGGCCCGATGAACTCCTTCTACGGCGCCACGAGCCGCATCATGCTCGCCATGGGCCGCAAGGGCCAGCTGCCCGAGCAGTTCGCCGAGGTCGACCCCAAGTCCGGCGCCCCCAAGCTCGCCTGCGTCGTCTTGGGCGTCATCACCGTCGTCGGTCCGTTCCTGGGCAAGAACATGCTCATCCCTCTGACCAACGTGTCGGCTCTCGCCTTCATCTTCTCCTGCGGCATGGTCGCCCTCGCTTGCCTGCGCATGCGCTTCACCGAGCCCGACCTGCCTCGTCCCTACGAGGTGCCCGGCGGCAAGTTTGGCATCGGCCTCGCTATCGCTGCCTGCGCCATCATCATCGGCCTGCTCGTGATTCCGTTCTCTCCCGCCTCCCTCAACATGGTGGAGTGGAGTATCGTGATTGGCTGGTTGGCTATTGGCCTGGCTCTCATGGCCTTCACCAATTCCCGCAAAAAGTAACGCCGAGCCGGGGCGGATCAGGTGCGCGGGCCCCTCTCTTCCGCGCACCGAACCCGGCGCCACTTGGGTAGCTTTGTGAGGCCTTAACCCAACACGGCCTCGCCCACTATATGGATCCATAAGGAGGAACCATGTCCACTAAGTATGCAATCGTTGGCGGCAAGCTCATCGACGGTACCGGTGCCGAGCCGGTCGAGAACTCCCTCGTTCTCGTCGATGACAACGGCAAGATCGAGTACGCCGGCGCCATGCAGGACCTTCCCGAGGGCGTTGAGGTCATCGACGCCGCCGGCAAGACCGTCCTTCCCGGCCTGATCGACACCCACCTGCACTTCTCGGGCAACTTGACCGACGATGACACCGACTGGGTCATGCAGCCGCTCCTCGAGAAGCAGGCCGTCGCCGTCAAGCAGGCCTACGACTGCCTTACCCACGGCCTCACCACCGTCTGCGAGATCGGCCGCTTTGGTATCCAGATCCGTGACTGCATCGACAAGGGCGTCTTCAAGGGCCCGCGCGTTCTGGCCACCGGCCTTGGCTTCTGCCGCGTTGCCGGCCACGGCGACTCCCACCACTGCAGCCAGGAGCTCAACAAGGAATCGCACCCCTGGGGCGATCAGGTCGACGGTCCTTGGGATCTGCGCAAGGCCGTTCGTCGCCGCCTGCGCGAGAACCCCGATGCCATCAAGATTTGGGCTACCGGTGGCGGCATCTGGCGCTGGGACTCCGGCCGCGACCAGCACTACTGCTCCGAGGAGATTCAGGCCGTGGTCGAAGAGGCCAAGATGGTCGGCATCCCCGTGTGGAGCCACTGCTACAACAACCACGCCGCTGCCTACGATTCCGTTCGTTTTGGCTGCGAGCAGTTGATTCACGGCTTCGATATCGATGAGCGCACGATGGACCTCATGGCCGAGCAGGGCACCTTCTTCACCCCGACGATCGCCTTCCTGCCCACCTGGTACGCCACCTATCCGCCCGTCTACGTCCCCGAGCTGCACGACAAGTACGAGGGCACCCTGGTCGAGAAGGAACTGCAGCGCAACTACGATTGCCTGCGCGAGGCCAAGAAGCGCGGCGTCGTCATGACGATCGGCTCCGACTCCTTCTCCTTCGTCACCCCGTACGGCACCTGCTCCATCGAGGAGATGTACGAGTTCGTCGACAAGATCGGCTTCACCCCGGTCGAGACCATCACCTGTGCCACTCTCAACGGTGCCAAGATGTGCCACATCGAGGACGAGACCGGTTCCATCGAGGCCGGCAAGTGCGCCGACCTGCTGGTCGTCAACGGTGACGTCGCCGCCGACATCCACGTGCTCAACACCGACAACATGGACGTCATCATGAAGGACGGCTGGATTGTCGAGGGCGGCACCTTCGGCGATGCAAACAAGTACAGCGCCTAAGCTACCGTTCATCGATGGCTTGATGTAAAACACAGTATTTGATTGCATAATGCAATGGAGAGGGTCGCTTGCGGCCCTCTTTATTGCTATGGGGCGCGTCAGTAAGAAGGAGATGACGGTGGATCTCAATAGGCTGATTCTGGGCAAGAGCTACAACTCTACCAAGGTCTTTCGTACCGCTCAGCAT
The DNA here is from genome assembly GCA_902489775.1 of uncultured Collinsella sp. Taxonomy (GTDB): domain Bacteria; phylum Actinomycetota; class Coriobacteriia; order Coriobacteriales; family Coriobacteriaceae; genus Collinsella. The sequence goes on along the minus strand of CABUBH010000024.1, from coordinate 8,722 downwards.
GTGGTTCAAGCCATCTTGCTCGGTATTGTTGTTCCGCTGCTTATCCTGCTGCTCATCTGGGATCTAACCGATAATCCCAATCCCGTTCCGGCCGTTGTCGTCATTGCCGGCTTGGTCATGCTGTGCTTCTTCTTCTCGTACGTCTTTGTCGTTCCCGACGACCTCACATCGAGCGCAACCGACCGCACGCTCGCCATCGCTTCAAAAATATTCGCCTACACGTCGCGCGGCCTTACGCCCGAAGCTGCCCTGGGCGCCTCTAAGATCATCCTGTCCGAAACTATCGCCTCTGCCATCTGCTTTACCGACGGCAAGCAGGTGTTGGCAAGCTGGGGCGAGGACTCGGCAAAATGCCCCGCGGGCACCCCGGTGGTACTGCGGACTACGCTCAACGTGATCAACAGCGGTGAGCAAAGCGTGTTCTCGCGCGATGCCTCGACCGAGACGGGTGGCTACTTTCCGCGCCTGCGCGCCGGTATTGTCGCACCGCTTACCGTGCGCGGGCATTGCGTGGGCACGCTCGAGCTGTATTATCCCCGTCTGAGCAGCATCGATATGCGCCAGACGGCGCTTGCCTCGGGCTTTGCCGACCTCATTTCCACGCAGCTTGCGAGCTTTGAGCTTGAGCGCCAGGACGAGCTTACGGCCCGCGTGGAGCTGCGTGCCTTGCAATCGCAGGTCGATCCTCATTTTCTGTTTAACACCATCAGCACCATCGTGTCGCTCGTACGTACCGAGCCGGACAAGGCAAGGTCGCTGCTGATCGACTTTTCCAATTACTACCGTCAGACGCTTTCTGATTCCGATACCCTCACAACGCTCGAGCACGAGGTGGAACAGGGCACTCGCTATATCAATCTTATGCAGGCTCGTTATGGCGACGGCCGTCTGCGCGTCTCGGTCGATATCGACTTTGAGGTGCGCGATTGCATGGTGCCGCCGTTTATCTTGCAGCCGTTGCTCGAAAACTGCATCAAGCACGCGCAGCGCGAGACCGAGCCGCTTTCTATTCATGTTAGGGCTTTCGAGACCGATGACGGTTTGGAGATCATCGTCGAGGACGATGGCATCGGTATGAGCGAAGAAGTCTGCGCGCATCTGTTTGAGCAACATCGCCTGGAGGAGCCCGAGAGCATTACCGCCGACGGTTCCATCAAACGAGGCTGCGGCTTGGCGCTCTTTAACGTACTTCAGCGCATCCATTTCTTTTACGGAGAAGATTCCGGCATGCGCGTGAAGTCCCAGGAGGGCGTGGGAACGCAGGTCATCGTCGAGCTGAACGGCGAGCCGCATGAGCCGGCGCCGTTGACGGCGTAGCACGCGGTTGGATTGAGAGAAAAAGAGGGGAAGCACATATGTCCGAAGGCTGGAACATCTTGGTGGTTGATGACGAGCCTCCCATTAGGGCTGAGCTACGCTATCTGTTGGAAAAGGATACGCGTGTGGGTCAGATTGCCGAGGCGGGCAATGTCACCGAAGCCGTGGAGTCGATTCTGTCGAACAAGCCCGACGTGCTGTTTTTAGACATTACCATGCCCGGTCGCTCGGGAATTGAGCTTGCCGAGACGCTGCAGAACCTAAAGACGCCGCCGGTGGTTGTGTTTGTGACGGCGTTTGCCGAATTTGCCGCCGATGCGTATAACCTCGATGCGGTCGACTATGTCGTCAAGCCGGTCGAGGACGCACGCCTGTCAAAGGCACTCGACAAGATCGAGACAGCCTTGGGTGCCCGTCGTGTTATCCATGCTCCGCGCCAGCCTTTGCGTCTGACGGTGGACCGCGGGGGCAAAAAGGTGTTCATTCCCGCCGCAGACGTCTGCTACTTTGAGGCGCGCGCCGATTTTTGCAACGCCATCTGCGCCGAGGGAACGTACCTGATCAATGAGTCGATCTCTTCGCTCGAGCGTCGCCTGGACTCCGAGGGCTTTATTCGCGTTCATCGCAGCTACCTGGTCAATTTGGAAGACGTGCACAATGTTGAGATTGGCTCCACGGGGTTGATGGAGCTCAGGCTCGACCGCGTGAACTCGACGGTGCCGGTGTCCCGTCGTCGTGCCGCCGAGGTTAAAGCACACTTGGGGCTTGCGTAGACGGTCTGCACGCCGTCGTTTACCATCGCAGGTTTGGCATGGGCGCGCGGTGGGCATAATGGGTGGCATCGAATGAAATCGAAAGGATCATTATGCCCGCGCTTATCACCCATCATCTGTTTGGCGAGGAAAGCATCGACCGTCTTCCACAGGGCGTCATCACGTCCGATGAAGAGCGCATTGCCTTTATCTTGGGCAACCAAGGCCCCGACCCGTTCTTCTTTCACATTCTGACACCGCGTGTTTCCGACTGCACGCTGCTGGCGCAGGTCATGCATCGGTCGCGCATGTCTCGCCAGTTCGCGTGCCTACGCGACGGCGTGTCGCATCTGCTGCCGCGCGACGCCAGCTTGGGTCGCGCCTTTGCGCTGGGCCTGCTGTCTCATTACGTGCTCGACCGCAACGCCCATCCTTTTGTCTATGAGCAGCAGTTTGGCATCGTGGAGTCCGATTCAGAGCTTGAGGATTCGAGCAGTCAGGTCCATGCTGTGATCGAGAGCGACTTGGATGTACTGATGCTGCAGCTTAAACGCGCCGGCGCTACGGTCGACGATTACCCGCCGGCGGGCGAGATTGTCACCACCGATCGCATCAATCGCGTGGCCGGCGTGCTGATGAGCTATGTTGCCGGACGCGTGTACGGTATTGACATTCCAGCGGGGGAGTACGGTGCTGCCGTTGCCAATATGCAGCGACTTTACCGCGCGATTGAGCCGGCCGGCTCCGCAAAGACGCGCGCGATCTCGCTGGTTGAGGGCTTGGTGCACGACTACTCGCTGCTCGACGGCCTTGCCCATCGCGTGACGACGGAGCTGCCCGAGCGCACCGGTAACCTGGGCCATCTGACATGGAAGAATCCCTTTACCGATGAGGTCTCGAACGAGAGTTTCCCCGAGGTCTTTGATCGCGCGCTGGTCGATTATGAGTGCACGGTCGCGCGTTTTATCGAGACCGGTGACATGGAGGCCGTGACCAGTCACGTTAACTACAGCGGTCGCGTGCTCGATGCCGATGAGGAGTTCAACCGCGAGGAATAGGGTCCGCTCCTGTCCCTTTGCCGAATCTTTACCGGTGCCTCTGTGCAATTGGGGTACGATGAACTAGCTGCATATCGGGCGAATACGAAGGGTCCCTGTCCATGAAATACACCAAGCTCGAGCGTAACTGGGTCATGTACGATGTGGGAAACTCGGCCCTCGTGCTGCTCAATACCTCGGTGGTGCCCATCTACTTTAACGCCATCAATACCGGTGCTTCCTCGGCAGACCTGGTGGTCGCTTGGGGCAACGCGCAGACGATTGCCTCGCTGGTCATTGCCATGCTCATGCCCATTCTGGGCGCGCTTGCCGATTACGCCGGCAACAAGATCAAGTTCTTCTTGGGCTTCTTCCTCACGGGCCTGGTTCTTTGCCTGGCGCAGGCTATCCCAATGTCCGCCATGGCATTTTTGACCGTGTACGTGCTGTGCACCATCGGCCTTAACTCTTCTATGACGTTCTACGACGCCATGCTGCCCGACATTACCACCGACGAGCGCATGGACGCCGTGTCCAGCTCGGGCTATGCCTGGGGCTACATCGGTTCCACCGTGCCGTTCATCATCTGCCTGGCGCTTATCATGGGTGGTCCCGCTCTTGGTGTCCCCACCATGCTGGCAACGCGTCTGTCGTTTGTCATCACTGGTGCCTGGTGGCTCGTCTTTACCCTGCCGCTCATTCGCACCTATAAGCAAAAGTACGGTCGCGAGCGTGGTCCCGAGGACACCATCGGCCACATCGTGGGCGGCGTGTTCTCCGAGGTCGGACACACCATGCGCGAGATCGCCCACAACAAGACCGTGCTGGTCTACATGATCGCGTTCTTCTTCTACATCGACGGCGTGCATACGGTCATTTCCATGGCAACCAGCTATGGATCGGCTTTGGGCATCGACTCGACCCAACTGGTGCTGGCTCTGCTCGTTACGCAGTTTGTGGCCTTTCCGTCCGCCATCATCTACGGCAAGCTTGCCGGTCGCGTGGGCACACTCAATATGATCTTGGTGGCCGTCGCCGCCTATATGGGCATCGTGCTCTTTGCCGCGTTCTTCCTCAAGACCGCCTTTGAGTTTTGGGTGCTTGCCATTTTGGTCGGCCTGTTCCAAGGCGGCGTGCAGGCGCTGAGCCGCAGCTACTTCGGCCGCATTATTCCCAAGGAAAAGTCCAACGAGTACTACGGCTTCTTTGATATCTTTGGCCGCTATGCAAGTGTTATGGGCACCTTCTTGGTGTCGGTCGTCACCTCGCTGACCGGCAACCCCTCGCTGGGCGTCCTGTCTATCGGCGTGCTGCTGGTGGTGGGCTTTGTGCTGCTGGTCCGTCTGTCCCGCATGTCTCAGACGGCAGAGCAGGCCGCATAGGAACTTGCCGGTAATTGCGTCCGCCGCGATACTCTTTTGGGGTTATCCGCAATAAACATTGCGACTTGCGAGCAATGATTTGCCCAAGTGGGTATGATGGAATCAGCTAGGTCGCGGGGCGTCGCCTGTGTTTGGCGGCGTCCCGTTTTTGTGTTGCAGGGAGGGTAAGGCATGAACGCCACAGTCGTGATTCCAACGTATTGGGCGGGCGATGACGCTTGCGCAAACGCCCCTGGCACCTATGACCATTCGACGCGACTCAACGCCGACAATCCCGAACTCGACCGCTGCCTGGCCTCGCTTGAGCAGGTACGTGACATCCCGCGCATCATCCTTTTGGTGGTCTGTCCCGTTTCTGCCACAGCCGATGTGTCGCTGCGCGTGCACGAGATTGTCGACGCGCATCCCACGCTCAAGGTCACCGTTGTCACCAACACCCAGGCCTCGCGCATCGCAGACCGGGTTGCTCAGATCGCGCCCAAGGGTTCGGGCGAGTGCGTGAGCCTGCGAGGCTACGGTGCCATCCGCAATATGGGGCTAGCCTGTGCCGCTGTGCTGGGGCATGACGCGGTTATCTTTTTGGATGACGATGAGACTGTCATCGACGCCGACTTTATGAAGCGCGCGACCTATGCGTTGGGGCAGCAGACACGTCAGGGCTTGCCGATCTTGGTCAAGAGCGGCTATTTCTACGATCGCGACGGCTCGCCGCTGGCTCCCACGGACAAGGCGGGCATCTGCCATCGTTGGTGGACCAAGCGCATCGAGTTCAACCGTTGGATGAAAAAGGCGCTCTCGGGCACCCGCATCTCGCGTTCCAACTACGTGTGCGGCGGCCTGATGGCCCTGCACGCCCGCGCCTTTACGCGTGTGGCCTTTGACCCGTTTATCACCCGCGGCGAGGACTTGGATTACCTCTTTAACATGCGCATGTTTGGCTACGACGTGTGGTTCGATAACGAGTGGACCGTGCGTCATCTGCCTCCGGAGTCCGAAAAGCGCTCACCGCGCTTTATGCAGGATGTATACCGTTGGTACTACGAACGGGCCAAGTTGACATTCGCCGCGCATCAAAAGGAGCTCATTCCCGTTACGGCGGCATCGCTCATGCCCTACCCGGGCCCGTGGATTTCGCGCGAGCTCGACGACCGCGTGCGCAAGACCGCTATGGTCCGCAGCGTGTTTACCCGCGAGCATGAGGGCTACCTGCGCATCTGGCGCCATGGTATCGACGAGGCAAAGGCCTATGCGCGCCAAAACGCTGCAAGCTACCTGCGTTTCCAGAGCTTTTGGCCCAAGATCATGGACGGGCTTTGGCGTGACGCACAACTGATCAGTATCCTGGAGGGGGCCGAATGATCGACCGCCGCGCCCAGCGCGATAGTTCAATATCAATCTTTCGCATCATTGCCGTTGCCTGCGCCATTTGTGTGCTGGTGTACTTTATTTTTGCCTTGGTGACCGGTATCGAGCCGATCGCCACGGTGATTGCCTGCGCGCTGCTGTGCATCTTTCTGTGCATCTTTATCTTTTTGACGCTCAATCCCGATTCGGTGCGCTCCCAGTACACCGAGGAGACGCTCTCGGTGGCCTCGGCCATGCTCGAGGACATTAAGGGCGGTCTGACGCAGGAGTCGGCGCGTTTGGTGTGCCGGCGCATTTTGCCCGAGACGCGCGCCATGACGGTGGCCATCACCGACGAGGACAACGTGCTTGCCTGCGCGGGCGAGTTTGAGGAAAAACTGCTGCCCGATACTCCCATCCACACGCTTGCCACACGCTACGTTATCGAACATGGCATCGTGCAGTCGTTCAACCGTATGGTGGATGTCGTGGGCTCGGACGGCTCGCACAACCAAGTCCCCGCCGGCATTATCGCCCCCATCAAGGTGGGCGATCGTACCGTCGGCACGCTCAAGTTCTACTACAAGACCCCGCGCGCCGTCGACCGTACCCAGTATGCGCTTGCCTCGGGCTTTGCCGAGATCTTGTCCACGCAGCTCGCCATCCACGAGCTCGAGGTGCAAAAGGAACTCACGGCGCGCGCCGAGGTGCGTGCGCTGCAGGCGCAGATTAACCCGCACTTCCTGTTCAACACGCTGAACACCATTGCATCGTTTACGCGCACCGACCCGCTGCGGGCCCGCGAACTGCTTCGTGAGTTCTCATCGTTCTATCGTGCCACGCTCGACAACTCGGGATCGCTTATTCCGGTCTCGCGCGAGGTCGCACAGACCAAGCGCTACCTTACCTTTGAGAAGGCCCGCTTTGGCGAGGATCGCGTGCTTGCGACGTTCGATGTGTCCGAGGACGTGGAAGATACGCTGGTGCCGGCGTTCGTGATCCAGCCGATTGTCGAGAACGCCGTGCGTCATGGTATGGGCGATGACGACGCCCTGAGGATCGACGTGACCGTTCACCAAGACGGCGAGGATGCAATCTTGATTGCCGTGGCCGATAATGGCGTGGGCATGGATGAGGGTACCGCCGCCAGACTGTTTGACGAGCGTTCTGCCCGTCCCGACGCCAGCTCTCCCCAGGGTGGCGGCGCCGGTGTGGCCATGCACAATATTTCGGAGCGCATCCATCGCTTTTATGGGCCGCACTCCTATACGCGTGTCGAATCGGCGCCGGGCAAGGGCACCAAAGTGCTCCTTCATCTTGATTTGTCAGAGAGCATCTTTGACATTCAAGAGTAAAATAAAAGGCTACGGGCTCAACGTCATGCGACGGATGCCCGGCGTAGTTAGTTGACGAAAGGTTTTATCCCTATGCTGCGTGCGATGATTGTGGATGATGAGGCGCCGGCTCGCTCGGAGCTTCGCTTCCTGCTCGAGCAAACGGGCAAGATCGGCACGATCACTGAGGCGTCGAGCGTCCGCTCCGCCATCGAGATGCTTATGGAAAGTCGCGTAGATGTCGTGTTTCTCGATATCTCGATGCCCGGTGCCTCGGGCCTGCAACTTGCCGAGGCGCTGCATAAGCTCAAAAATCCGCCGGCGATCGTGTTTGTGACTGCGTATAGTGACCATGCGGTCGAGGCATTCGACGTGGATGCCGTCGATTATCTGATGAAGCCGGTCGAGGAAGCTCGCTTGGATCGCGCGATCGAGAAGGTCATGCAACGCACCAAGCCGGTTACGGACAGCAAGGTGACCATCGAGCGTATCCCGGTGGAAAAGGGCGGCCGCAAGGTGCTCATTCCCGTGGACGACATTCGCTTTATCATGGCCAAGGACGATTACTCCTGCATCTATACCGTCGATGATCGCTTTTTGTCGACGACCTCGCTGGCGCAGTTTGAGGCCAAGCTCTGCGACTTTGGCTTCTTCCGTGTTCACCGCCGCTATATCGTCAACTTGGCGTGCGTCACGGATGTGGAGACGGTGCCCTCGGGCGCCATCCAGCTGGGCATTACGGGCGTCGACGAACGCGTGCCGGTTTCGCGCCGCCGCGTCGTGCCGCTTAAGAAGGCCCTGAGTCTCTAGCACACTGGCCCCGCAGCCCTGTAGACCTATCGTCTGCGGAGCCGTGGGGCCTTTTTGTATGTATCTGCCGAATCGTTTTTTTGCGGAAGGGATCCCATGAACAGTGCAAGCGCCAAGCGTATCGACATCATCTCGGACACCCACGGCTATTTATCGCCTGCGCTCTTGGATGAGCTTGAGGGCGCGGATCTGATTATCCATGCCGGTGACCTTACGTCGGAGATGGACTACGAGCACCTATGCACTATCGCCCCCGTGCGGGCCGTACTGGGCAACAACGATTACTACCGCGACTACGGCCCCGATGTAGACCGTCTTGCGCTCTTTACCTACGAAGGCCTCAAATTCGCCGTAGCCCACTACCGCGAAGACCTTCCGGTGGGATCCGTAGACGTAGCCATCAACGGCCATACCCACGTAACCAAAGAAGCCCAAGTGGGCCGTTGCTTAGTCCTCAACCCGGGCAGCGCCAGCTACCCCAGAGGCACCCGAGGCCCCACCATGGCCAGAATGCTAGTAAAAGACGGCAAGATCCTAAGCACTAAATTTATTGACCTAGAGTAACCACAACAAAAGCGGGGGATGCAGATGCGTCTCCCGTTTCCATTTGAGCCAAAGGCAGAGCTTCAACAAAAACAATCAGACCAACCCCGCCGAGGAGCACGCGGGCTAGCCGCGCAGCGGCGCACGCCCGCAAAACTGGTTGAATAATGTGACGGCAGGGAGGGCTTCCGGGGCTGAGGGCG
>CABUBH010000023.1 GCA_902489775.1 uncultured Collinsella sp. | reverse complement strand
AATGGTATACGGGTGCATCATCGACGTCTTCAATACAGAAGATATCAGTGCGGAATGTTCTGAGAGATAGGCCCTTTTCCGTTTCCGGACGGCCCTGCTCAATCGCCCTTGTGGCGTTGGGGCTGATAGGATGGGGCGCGTGGGTTACTTGGTTGTTAGGGTTAGCAGGTCGTTGGGGGTTTTGAGGTTGTAGGTGGCGTTTGGGATGTCTTGGTGCGATCCCCATGCTGCTCGGGCAAAATTGACCCCTGCTGATGTTGCGCATTGTTCGTCGTAGACGGTGTCGCCAACGTAGATGACGCTGTTGGGGTTTGCGCCCGTGCGCCGTAGATATTCGAGCATGGGCGCGGGAGCGGGTTTGTGTTCGGTTGTGTCTTCGACAAGGATGATGTGCTCAAAATACTTATCGAAGCCAAGGGGTGCTATTTCTTCTGCGTATTCGTCGCGCGCGCGTGAGGAGACAATGCCAAGATTGCAACCGCTATCGGCGAGTGTGGCGATGACTTCAAGCAAACCTGGAAACACGCTGATGGTGCTTTTAAAGCTGGCGGCAACGTGGCACCAGCGATCCAACGTTGCTTGCGAGTAGATTCCAAGCTTCTCAAGGGCATCCTTGCCGGGTATGCCGAGGGCAAACTCAAGCTCGTTTCGGGGGAGCGTTTTGCCTGTCTCTTCTTGGACAATCTGGGCAAGCGATGACAGAACGCTTTCTTCTGTATCTGCCAATGTTCCATCAACGTCAAACACGATATGGTCAAAGTGCTTCATATGGTTGCTCCTATCTGTTGCTTGCCTGCAAGTTTGATGCAGTGACAGAAGAAGGACTAGCGGGATTTCTGCCTGGTACTATCGAGATTCTGCCTCACTGCTCGATAGCTCGAAGGGGTGCATCCCATTTGTTCTTTAAATACCTGGCCAAGATGGCTTGCTGTCGCAAATCCGCATTGGCGCGCGACCGTCTGTACCGTTCGCGTGGTGTGTGCCAAAAGCTCGCAAGCACGGTTTATACGGTATGCGCGTAGATATGCCGCCGGGGTCGTTCCTGCGCAAGCTTCGATAATGCGGTAACACTCTCTTTCGCTTACGCCGGCTGCAGATGCTATCTGGGGCACATCTACAGCGGCTGCATAGTTTGCGCGGATAAAGTCCAGGATTGCCTTGAACTGTACGTCGCGGCTGGTCATCCAAGAGGCGTTGTCGGAGGAAAAGAGCGGTTCGGCCTTGGCGTAAATCTGAATCCAGAGCTCTGACAAGCTATTCCGAAGCGCCATCTCGTTCTGCGGCCGTTGAAGGTCGTGGTTAAAGGAACTCTTTAGCAAATCGATAAAGGGCATATCGTCGGGGTTGGTGGGCGACCATTTGAGCACATCGACGCCTCGACATTGCAGCAAAGGATTGATATAGCGCTTTTGAAGGCGTCCCGCGGGATCGCCGAGTATCGACGGCTGAAAGATATGCAACATTTGAATGGCCGGTGCCGAATTGGGTGATTGCAGCGTGCTGTGCAAAACGCCGCCGTTGATAAAGCCGGCGGACCCTTCCTCAAAGCGCACGTGTTCATGAGCCGCGCGCGTTCGATAGTCAATCGCTCCCTGCTCCATGTAGAAAAGCTCGACTTCGGAATGCCAGTGCCAGGGGACGGAATTGCCCGGATAGCGAGCGAATTCTGCGCGTTCGGCAATATAGGGCCAGTCTTCGGCGGTCTCGGGAAACGCTTCCTCGCGTCCTCCGCGGTGCAATTCTATGTGATCCATGTTTCGCATGGCATCAGTATAAAGCGCGATGGGCTTAGATTGCTCTTGCCTGTTCGGGGAACGCCTTGTCTAGAGATGCTTGGAGCTTTTCGAACGATGCTCGCAAGTTGTGGCTCTGGTTTGTTGAGCGTTTGGCTTTTGTGGCGGGGGAGTCGAGGAGACTGTTTCTCTGTGTCGGGGGGAAGGAGAAAAGGTTTGCATATTTTAGGGATGGCTGCTGTGTTGCGTCATTGGAAGAATGCATGCTTATGCGGCCTCCTCGATGTCCACCAAAAGGTTGCGCACGGGGTTTGCTGCTAGGTCCCGTGCGTTGGCAGTATTATGCCGCGGCTGTTGCAAAGAAGCGCTAAAGAAAGGCTTAATCAGGTTTGGTGTTACGATGAAGCTGCAGGTCAGAGGTATCGAATAACACTTTTGAAAGGTTTTGGGCTTAAGGGCTTTCTAAGGTTTGTGGCGCGGATGTGGCTCGCCTGTGTGGGGCGTGTGGATGGCTCGTTCCTAGCGCTGCGGCTCTGCGGCGCGCACCTGCTCGACGACCTTTTCCATGGTGGCGTCGATGCGGTCCTTTTTGAGTTCGCATTCCCAGATGGTTATGGGTGTCCAGCCCATTTGAGTGAGTGCTGCCACGGCAGCGCGGTCGCGCTCGACGTTGCGACGGAACTTTGCCTCCCAAAACTCAACGTTGCGCTTGGGCTGGCTCGGATTGCACTTGGGGCAGCGGTGCCAAAAGCAGCCGTTGACGAAGATGGCAATCTTGCGCCCGGGAAAGGCGATGTCGGGTTTTCCAGGCACCTTCCATTCCAGACGGTATCCCGTAAGGCCCGCTGCGCGCAGGCGCTGGCGAACGAGCAGCTCTGGCTTGGTATTGGCGCGCTTGTTGCCCTTCATGGACTTTTTGATGGCGGCGCGACGGCGGACCAGTTCGCGCTCGTCAGCGGAGAGGTCCGAGGTATCGATGCCGTCGAGCAGACCGGGCTTGGGACGCTTCTTGCTGCGGCGCTTAGGTGCGCGCTTGGGTTTGGTGGCGGGTTTGTCGGCTGTGTTGGGCACGGCGTCATCGGCGGAGCTTGTCTCGAGTCGGTCTTCCTTCAGCTCAATCAGGGCATCGATAAGCCCCTTGTCGGCGGGCATCCATTCCACCGTGGCAAGCGAGGCGCGCGGAATCCAGCGGATATCGAGCTGTCGGTCATGTTTCTGAGGCTCATCGGATTCATCGGCGAGCGAGCAGTAGTAGCACTCCATGGAGAGATGAAAATCGGGGTAGTCATACTCAACGGTATAGAAATCGCGCAGGTTGGTAACTTTTACCTGCAGCTCTTCCATGAGCTCGCGGCGCACGGCGTCTTCGGGTGTCTCGCCGCGCATGAGCTTGCCGCCCGGGAATTCCCAAAGTCCTTGCATGTCGCCGTAGCCGCGCTGCACGGCAAGCAGCTCATCGGATCCTTCTTTGCGAATGATCCCAGCGGCAACATGAACAGTCTTCAACAGGAGTCCTCTCTCAATATCATCACGTGGCAGGCTAGCTACCCCTACCTTACACAACGGTAAGGCAAGCGTAAGCCATATCGATGGTAGCCGACTCGTCTTCTTGCGACTATAGATGCCGTAGACTAATTGCAAGAAAGGACTCGGTATGCAAACCACGCACATGGCGACCCCGGTACTGGAGGTCGCTCATCTCGAAAAGGTATACGGAGCGCTGGGCAACGTGACCCGCGCGCTCAACGACGTCAGCTTTACCGTCAACCGCGGCGAATTCGTCGGCATCATGGGCGCTTCGGGCTCGGGCAAGTCGACGTTGCTCAACTGCGTGTCGAGCATCGATAGCGCCACGAGCGGCACGATCCGCATCAACGGGCAGGACGTAACACGCATGAAGCAGGCTAAGCTTTCGCAGTTCCGCCGCGAGGAGCTCGGCTTTATCTTCCAGGACTCCAACCTGCTCGATACGCTCACGGCACGCGAGAACATCGCCCTGCCGCTCACCATCGCCCGCACAAACTCGGCAGAGATCTCGACCCGCGTGCAGGATGTGGCAGCGCGCCTTTCCATCAGTCAGGTGCTCGACAAGTATCCCTACCAAATGTCCGGCGGCCAGCAGCAGCGCGTCGCCGCGGCTCGCGCGCTCGTCACCGACCCCACCATGATTATGGCCGACGAGCCCACCGGCGCCCTCGATTCCAAGAGCGCTCGCCTGCTGCTCGAGAGCCTAGAGGCCCTTAACCGCCGCCTACGTGCCACCGTGCTCATGGTCACGCACGACAGCTTTGCCGCCAGTTACACGAGCCGTGTGCTGTTTATTCGCGACGGCAAGATCTTCACCGAGCTGCGCCGCGGCGACACCGACCGCCGAGAGTTCTTCGACCGCATTATGGAGGTCGTTGCCATGATGGGCGGTGAGGGCTCCGATGCTCTGTAAACTCGCTTGGGGTAACGTCCGCCGCGCCGGCCGCGACTACCTCGTCTACCTTTTGACGCTCACCCTGGGTGTCACGGTCTTCTATGCCTTTAACACCATCTCGATGCAGGTCGACATCGCCGGAATCGATGAAAAGGGCTTGGCGCAGGTAATGGGCAGCATGCTCGGCGACCTGACGTACTTTTTGGCCGGTGTCATGGCCTTTTTGATGGTGTATGCCAATAACTTCATCATGAAACGCCGCAAGAAGGAGTTTGGCCTGTACCAGGTGCTCGGCATGGGGCGCGGGCGCGTCGCCACGATCATGGCGCTCGAGACGGTGATCGTTTCGGTCGTGGCCTTTGTCGCCGGCATTGTGCTGGGTGTGGGGCTCTCCCAGCTCATGACGTTCTTTACGGCCTCGCTCTTTAAGACACAGATCGCCAATTTCCACTTCTTTTTCTCGGTGCATGCGTTCAACCTGACCCTTGCTTGCATGCTCGTAATGTTTGTGCTCACGCTACTGCTGAACCTTCGCGCCGTGCGTCGTACCAAACTCATCGAGCTTATGGGTGCCGAGCGTCGCAACGAGAGCATCAAGACACGCAACCCCTGGATTGCGATTGCCATCTTTGCCGTGGGCGTGGCGCTTGTGGGCGTGGCCTATTACCGTCTGCTACGTGATGGGTTCCCGCTAACCGCGACGGACAGCAAGCTGCAAGAGGCCATGAACCAGTTTGGTATTACAACCGCTATGGTTACCGTGGGCACCTTTGCCCTGTTCTGGGGACTCTCAGGCATGCTCATCAAGCTGCTGCAGAGCCTGCGCGGCGTGTATTGGCGCGGCCTCAACATGTTTACCGTGCGCCAGCTTGCGGCCAAGGTCAACACGGTGTGCTTTTCGATGGGCGTCATCGCGATGCTCCTGTTTTTGGCCATCACCTCGGTGACGTGCGGTATGTCGATTGCCAATGTGATGAACGAAAACCTGGAGCGCTATAACCCTGTTGACGTGTCTCAGACGTATGTCTATTACACGCCCGATACGCTCGACTACTACAAAGAATATGTCAATCCGTCTGAAGCCGACCGCATGGTGCTAGCCGATACAACGGTCGATTTGTACTCCGCATGGCACGGCAAGGGCAAGTCGGCGGACAACAACGACGAGACCGGCAAGAAGGTCAATATCGCCGATGTTGCCGGTGAGCATGTTCAGATCGATTCGTATCTGAGTTACCCGTTTGGCGGTTCGAATCCTTCGGTGTCTGCGGGTGAGATGTGCAAGACCATGGGCGAAAAGCTCCCCAAGGCGCTCGGGGGTAGCAATGCCGATACGATGGGTCTGTTTGTGACGCCGGCGAGCCAGTACAACAAACTGCGCCAGATGATGGGCGAGGAGCCGGTGAGCATTGGCCGCGACCAGTACCTGCTTACGTGTGATATGGGCGGTGAGCTGGGCGACCTGTACACCAAGTACATGGCCGGCGGCCATACCCTCACCTTGGGCGGGCATGAGCTCAAGCCCGCAACCGATAAGTCGGACAAGGACACGGCGGCCATCGCCAACTCGGCGATGGGCAGTAATCCGGGTACCGTCGTCGTTGCCGACGAGCTGTTGTCCCAACTTAATCTGCAGCCGTATTCCAGTAGCCTGCTCGTTAATTACAAACAGGGGATGGATACGACCGAGGCAGACGAGAGCATTAAATACACTTTGCTCGACAATCTGCTCGTTGACGGCAAGGAGCCGGGGTCATGGGGAATCTTCATCACACGCTCCGAGATGTACACGCAAGCAGCGCAAATGAACGGCATGATTAGCTATCTGGCCATCTACATTGGCTTTGTACTGGTCGTTGCGTGCGCGGCGATACTGTCGATCCAGCAGCTCTCCAATGTGGCCGACGGCAGCCGCAGCTATCGTGTGCTGGCACAGATCGGCTGTGACGACCGCCAGATTCGCCATTCGGTGATGGCGCAGCAAGCGGTATTCTTCTTGTTCCCGCTGGCAGTGGGCCTGGCGCACTCCTTTGTGGCGCTCAAGGTGATTATCGAGCTGGTGAGCATATTCGGAAATATGAGCATCGGCGGCACCGTGGGCCTCACCTGTGCAATCTTCCTGGCAGCATACGGTGGCTACTTCCTGGTGACCTACCTCATGAGCGCCGGCATGGTACAAGCTGCCATCGCCACCCGTTACAGCGAATAGCCGACTCAAAGCAAAACAATCGCAGGTTGAGCATAAGTCAGCGAAAGCGCCCCTAGACGAGCAAGGTGACGTGAAAGAGGAGGGAAGCGTACTTCGGTACGCGACCGACGATTGAACGTCAGATTGCCGCCTAGGGGCGCTTGCAGCGTCGAGCCGTTACGCGGTTTGGCATAACCGCGTAACTTCATCGTAGAAGCGCGTTTGCGGGCGGCGGATGCTCGTCTCCTGTCGCCCGCTCACCGAGGCTTGGCAATTGTCTTAATATCTTAAGGGTCTCGATTTGTCCAAGACTGAGCGAAGGAGCTCATCATGAGCGACGGAAAGAAGAAGCTTTCCTTCTTGACGGTCATTTCGACCATCATCTGCGTCGTCTTCGTTTGCGAGGCCGCCGCTCCCGCTGCTGCCATTGGCAACCAGCAGTTCTTCTGGTGGATCTTCCTGATCCTGACCTTCCTGCTCCCTTATGGCATGGTCGTTGCCGAGCTCGGCACCACCTATGACGACGAGGGCGGCATTTACGACTGGGTACGTGATGGCCTGGGCGACAAGTGGGGCGCCCGCATCTCGTACTACTACTGGGTTAACTACCCGCTGTGGATCGCCTCGCTGGCTACCATGTTCCCCGACATTCTGGGCATGGTCTTTGGCGTCGAGTTCAATCTGATCGCCAAGTTGGGAATCGATCTTGCCTTTGTGTGGATCGTCTACCTCGTGGGTCGCTCCAAGGCGGCCGACTCCGAGTGGGTCCTGAACGGCGGCGCCATCATCAAGGTTGCCGTTGCCGTTATCGTCGGCGCTTTGGGTATTTGGTATGCCATGGAGAACGGTTTTGCGAACGACATGTCCGCTACCACCTTCCTGCCCGAGCTCACCAACACCAACGCGCTCGGCTACCTGTCGATCATCATCTTTAACTTCATGGGCTTCGAGGTCATCTGCACCATGACCGACGATATGGCCGATCCCGCTCGCGATATCCCCAAGGCTATCATCGTTGGCGGCCTGTCTATCGCCGTGATCTACCTGTTCGCTGGTTTTGGCATCGGCGCTGCTGTGCCGGCCGATTCCATCGATCCCGACTACGGCATGATCTACGCTGTCCAGACCATGGTGGGCGACTCCATGATCTTTAAGATCATCTGCATCGCCTTCCTGATCACCCTGTTTGCCAACATGGCTGCTTGGTCCTTTGGTGTCAACTCCGTTGCTCGCTACGCTGCCGAGCACGGCAACATGCCCAAGGTCTTTGCCTCGATGATCTCGGATGACGATATGCCCAACGGCGCCAACCTGGTCAACGCCATCGTTGCCTCCCTGGTGCTGTGCCTGCAGCTGGTTCCCATTGACGCCATCTCCAACGGTGTTTTCTGGATGCTCTTCGGCACCTCCGTCGTCTTTCTGCTGCTCACTTATATCCCGATGTTCCCGGCGTTCCTCAACCTTCGCAAGAACGACCCGAACCGCGAGCGCATCTTCACGTTCCCGTTTAAGGGTGCCATGATGAAGGTCATGCTGGCTATTCCCTGCATCGAGCTGATTCTGGCTATCGTTGCAACGCTGATTCCGTTCTCTGTCGATGAGATTGGCGATAAGGTCCCGATGATCGTTATCTTCATCGTGCTTTTGCTTATTGGCGAGGTTGTCCGCGTCGTCAGTGCTAAGGGTCGCGAGACCGAGTACAAGGGTCTCACCCCCGAGCTGGCTGCTCAGCGTCTCGCTGAGGAGGCCGCCGAGGCCGAAGAGGACTAGAGCACCCGGATTCGGGGCTCCAACCCTCCTCGCTACTTGACCATTCCCCGGGGTGGGTGTGAACGATAGCTCTGGTAACCACCGCCCGCCCCAATCTCTCTTCCGTATCCTTCGTGCGTTTTGTCTCCGCGCGCCAGGTTACGTCGTCGCTTGCCGGTGCGACTCCGTGAAAACCGGCGCCGGGCGCCCCGACCTTTGCCGGGGAACGGGCGTCCGCCACCTCTTGGTTTTAGGCTGCGGGTAACCCGCCTGCAGCAAGCGATCGTTCGATTTGGAGGAAATCTTATGCGTACGATCACCGAGTCCGAGTCCACCCCTAAGGCCGACGGCTACTTTATGCCTGCTGAGTTCGCTCCGCAGGATCGCGTGTGGATGGGCTGGCCCCATCGCACCGATACCTGGGCCCATGGCGCCAAGCCGGCTCAGAAGCAGTATGCCGCCATCGCTCGCGCTATTGCCGAGTTCACTCCGGTTACCATATGCGTCAATCAGGCCGACTACGCCAACTGCAAGGCCGTCTTTGAGGAAGACGAGAACGTTACCGTTATCGAGATGACCACCGACGACGCTTGGTTCCGCGACACCGCTGCCACTTTTGTTATCAACGGCAAGGGCGATAAGCGCGCCAACCACTGGCACTTCAACGCTTATGGCGGTCTTGTCGACGGCCTGTACTTCCCGTGGGACAAGGACGAGCAGATCGCCCTTAAGATGGCTGAGCTTTCCGGCTGTCGTCGTTATCGTCCCGATGACATGATCCTCGAGGGCGGTTCCATCACCGTCGACGGCGAAGGTACCGTGGTCGTGACCGACCAGTGCCTGCTTTCCCCGGGCCGCACCTGCTCTGCGGTTCTGGAGGAGGAAGAGGATCCCGAGTCCATCTGGCCCAAGTTCAAGAGGAAGTTCGAGCCCTGGAGCGAGGAACTTCGCGCCTATATGGACGAACACCTCAAGGATTATCTGGGTGTCGAGAAGGTCATTTGGGTCAAGGAGGGCATCGACCCCGAGGAGACCAACGGTCACATCGATGACGTCGCCACGTTCATCGCTCCGGGCGTCATGGCCTGCATCTGGACTGACGATCCCGAGTATCCGTTCTACGAGCAGTGCCATGCTGTCTACGAGACCCTTTCCAACGCCGTTGACGCCAAGGGCCGCAAGATGAAGGTCTACAAGCTCTGCATGCCTGTGAACCCGCTGTTCATGGACCAGGCTTCCTGCGACACCATCGACGCCGACGAGAACGCCGAGCCGCGCGTTGCCGACGAGCCGCTGATCGCCTCCTACATGAACTACCTGGTCACCAACCACGGCGTTATCGTCCCGCAGTACGGCGACGAGAACGATCAGCTTGCCGTTGACACGCTCCAGAAGATCTACGACGAGGTCTGGGGCGAGGGCGTCTACAAGTGCGTCGGCGTTCAGTCCGAGCAGGTCGTCTTCGGTGGTGGAAATATCCACTGCATTACGCAGCAGGAACCGTCCGCTTAATCGTCCGGCTTCCCGAGGCACCCCATCTCGCCGCTCAAACCGTCGCTCGCGTACCAAAGTACGCTTCGCTCCTCTCTCGCGGCGACCTGGGGCACCTCGGAAACCCAGCCGGTCAAGCGGACCGACGTAGCTAGTCACCGCATTAGTCATTGGTGCCAACCTTGGCAACAATGCAGGTCGAAAAAACGTCAGCGAAAACCCGCCAGAGCGAGCAAGGTGCCTTGAAACGAGGCGGCATTGACCTTCTGGTCATGCCGTCGAAGCTGAAAGGCAGATTGCCGTTCTGGCGGGTTTGCAGCGTCGAGCCGTTACGCGGTTTGGTAAAACCGCGTAACTAAATACGTTCCGCGATCTCGTGGATGAGGTAGTCGGTCTTTTCCCAGCCCAGGCACGGATCGGTGATCGACTTGCCAAAGACGCCGCCGTCGACCGGCTGGTTGCCGTCCTCCAGGTAAGACTCGATCATAAAGCCCTTGACCAGCTTGGAGATGGACTCGTTGCGGCGGCAGCTGTCGAGCACTTCCTTGCAAATGCGATACTGCTCCAGCGGACGCTTGCCCGAGTTGTCATGGTTGCAGTCGATGATCGCTGCCGGATTGGCATAGCCGGCATGCTCGGTATAGCGCTCGGCCAGGCGCTCCAGGTGCTCGTAGTGGTAGTTGGGGTAGGTGCGCCCATCGAGACCGATGTAGCCACGCATAACGGCGTGCGCGAGCGGATTGCCGTCGCACTCGACCTCCCAGTTGCGGAAGATGAAGCTCTGGTGCGCCTGCGCGGCGTAAATGGAGTTGAGCATAACGGTGGTAGAGCCGGCAGTGGGATTCTTCATGCCAACGGGTACCGAAATGCCGCTCGACACCAGGCGATGCTCCTGGTTTTCGACCGAGCGTGCGCCCACGGCAACATAGCTCAGCAGGTCGACGAGGTATTGGTAGTTGGACGGATAGAGCATCTCGTCGGCGGTGAAGAAGCCCGTTTCCTCAATAACGCGCAGGTGCATATGGCGGATGGCCTTGACGCCCTCGAGCAGATCGTCGGGAGCCTCGGGGTTGGGGTTGTGCAGCAGGCCCTTGTAGCCGGTGCCCTTGGTGCGCGGCTTGTTGGTGTAGACGCGCGGAATGATGATGAGCTTGTCCTTGACCTCCTCGGCGGTCTTGGCCAGTCGGTTCATGTACTCAAGCACCGAATCCTCGCGGTCGGCAGAGCACGGGCCGATGATGAGCACCTTGCGTGCGTCCTCGCCGGTAAAGACTTTGGCGACCTCGGCGTCAAATGCCTGCTTTTTGGCGGTAAGCTCGGCAGAAAGTGGCATTTCCTCGCGGATCTCCATGGGGATCGGCAGCCTGCGTTTGAATTCCATGGCCATAGGGGTCTCCTCAATCTATAGAAAGAGCAATAAGCGTATTGTCGAATGCTCGGCATTATCCGCTGTCGCACGCTAAAGTGCAACCCCTTGTCACCCCGAAACCTACCAAAAAGGGACAGGTTTATTTTGGTCGGTTTTATCTGGGAAAATGTCGGCACTCGCCGGAAGGGGGTCGGCGTACGGCACGCTGGAGCAAGTTGGATCTTCTGCGGCATACCCCGTGGGCAAAAAATGGCAAATATGAGTACTGTTGCTGGCGTAGTCTCATATCGAGCTTACAAGATAATAGGCATAACAGCAAATATGTTCATTAACGTTGGCACACAGAAGCATGTTAACGGGCGTTTTGATTAATTTGAAGGCGTATAGAAGCCGCAAAGAGGTCATTTGAGGCGGTTTTGGCTGCTACTAAAAATGTAACAGTACTCATATTTGACCTTTTTTGGCCACGGGGTCCGGAAGGGGCTGTCAATCGGGCCCCAAGAGAGCTAATTCGAGTGCCGTGGACGAAAAAACGGGGGCGCAGGTTGTCCTGCGTCCCCGTTCTCGGGCGTTATTCGTTCCCTGCAGCAGAATTTACGCCGCCTCGTCGAATTGCGAGTTATATAGGTCGGCGTAGAAGCCGCCCTGGGCGAGCAACTCGTCGTGCGTGCCCTTCTCGACGATATCGCCGTCGCGAATCACCAAGATCACGTCGGCGTTGCGGATCGTGGACAGGCGGTGCGCGATGACAAAGCTGGTGCGGCCCTGCATCAGCGCATCCATGGCGCGCTGAATAAGCTCCTCGGTGCGGGTATCGACGTTGGAAGTCGCCTCGTCCAGAATCAGTGCCGGGCGGTCGGCCAAAATGGCGCGGGCGATGGTCACGAGCTGGCGCTGGCCCTGTGAGAGGTTAGTGCCCTCCTCGTTGATCATAAAGTCGTAACCGCCGGCGAGCGTATGGATAAAGTGGTCGCAGCGTGCGGCGCGTGCGGCGGCCTCGACCTCGGCGTCGGTCGCATCGGGGCGTCCGTAGCGGATGTTCTCGCGGATGGTGCCGTTAAACAGCCAGGTGTCCTGCAGCACCATGGCAAACTCGCCGCGCAGCGCCGCGCGGTCCCAGTCGCGCACGTCGACGCCCTCGACGCGCAGCGAACCGCCGTCCACGTCGTAGAAGCGCTGCAGCAGCTTAATGAGCGTGGTCTTGCCGGCGCCGGTGGGGCCGACGATGGCGATGGTCTGGCCGGGCTGCGCCTCGCAGCTAAAGTCGTGGATGATGGTCTTGTCGGGCGTGTAGCCAAACTTGACGTGGTCAAACTCCACGTGGCCGGGGCGCTTCTCGGGAATCTGCGCGTCGGCCTTCTGCTCCTCCTCGGGCGCGGCCAGGAACTCAAACACGCGCTCGGTGGCGGCGGCCATCGACTGCATCGTGTTGCTCACGTTGCCCAGCTGCTGCACGGGTTGCGTAAAGTTTCGAACGTACTGGATAAAGCTCTGGATGTCGCCGGGCGTGGCATTGCCGGTCAGCGCGAGCTGCGCGCCTACCACGACGACGCCCACGTAGCCCATGTTGCCCACCAAGCTCATAAGCGGCATCATCAGGCCCGACAGGAACTGCGAGCGCCAGCCACTAATAAAGAGGCGGTCGTTTTGACGGTCGAACTCCTCGATTGAGGCCTCGGCGCGGTCGAACACCTGGATGACGTTCTGGCCGGCAAAGTCCTCCTCGATAATGCCGTTGACGGCGCCCAGGACTTGCTGTTGCTCGCGGAAGTACGGTTGCGAGAAGTGAATCATCACGGTCAGGATAATCGCGGCGGCCGGCAGCGTGAGCACGGTGACGCCGGTGAGCGGCAGGCTGATCGACAGCATCATGACGAGCACGCCGATAATCTGCGTCACCGACGTGATGAGCTGCGTCACGCTCTGGTTGAGCGACTGGCCGAGCGTATCGACGTCGTTGGTGATGCGACTGAGCACGTCGCCCTTGCTGTGTCCGTTAAAGTAGCTCATCGGAACGACGGCGATCTTGGCGGCGATCTCCTTGCGCATGCGATAGCAGATCTTTTGCGTGACGCCGGTCATGAGCCAGCCCTGGATGAGGCTGCAGACAGAGCTCGCCAGATACAGGCAGAGCAAAAAGCCGAGCGTCTTGGCAATCCAGGCAAAGTCGACATCGCCGGTGCCGTTGACCTTGGCAACTAAGCCCTCGAACAGTTTGGTGGTAACCTGACCGAGCACCTTGGGCCCCACAATGTTAAAGATGACCGAGCACACGGCAAAGGCGACGGCGGCAAACACGGCAATCTTGTGCTGGCCGATATAGCCGAGCAGCTGCCTCATGGTGCCCTTAAAGTCCTTGGCCTTTTCGCCACGACGCATGCCGCCCATGCGGCCCATGGGACCACGCTGGCGGGTGGGCTTGGGAATCTGAGTCTTGGTCTCGTCTGCCATTAGCGCTCGCCTCCTTCCATGACGGCTGCAATTTCTTTTTGGGTAAGCCCCAGCTCCTCGGCGGAAAGCTGCGACTGTGCGATCTCCAGGTACGCCGGGCAGCTGCGTAGCAGCTCCTCGTGCGTGCCGGTGCCCACTACGTGGCCGTCATCGAGCACGATGATCTGGTCGGCGTGCATGATGGTCGCGATGCGCTGGGCCACGACCACGAGTGCGGCGTCGGTAACGTTTTTGGCCAGCTCCTCGCGCAGGCGCGCGTCGGTCTTGTAGTCGAGGGCGCTAAACGAGTCATCGAACACCACGACCTCGGGCTTTTTGGCCAATGCGCGGGCGATGGCCAAGCGCTGGCGCTGACCGCCCGAGACATTGGAGCCTCCCTGGCTGATGGGGGAGTCGTAGCCGCCCTCGCGCTCGGCGATAAAGTCCTCGGCTTGTGCGATGCGCGCTGCTTGGTGCATGTCATCATCGCTCACCATGTCGCCGGCAAACTTGAGGTTGCTCTCGACAGTGCCCGAGAACAGGCGCCCCTGCTGCGGGATGTAACCAATGCGGCGACGCAGCTCGGAGAGAGTCATGTCACGCACGTCGACGCCGTCAAGCGAAATGCTGCCGCCTGTGACGTCGTACAGGCGCGGAATCAGCTGCACGAGCGTGGACTTGCCCGAGCCCGTGGAGCCGATGATGCCGAGCATCTGACCGGCATGTGTGGTGAAGTTCACGCCGCTGATGACATCGGCGCGGGCATCGGGGTACTGGAAGCTCACGTCGCGGAAGGTGAGCTCACCGCGCGGCGCGCTGGCTGCGGGCAGTTTGGGCGAGGCAGGGTCGTTGATGCTCGTGGGGCAGGTGATGACCTCTTCCACGCGCTCGGCTGCGACCTCGGCACGGGGTAGGATGACCGAAACCATGGTGAGGATCATAAACGCCATGACGATCTGCATGGTGTAGGAGATAAACGCCATCATGTTGCCGACCTGCATCACGCCGTCGGACACGCCCTGCGCGCCAAACCACACGATGAGCACGGTGATGCAGTTCATGACGAGCATCATGAGTGGCATCATAAAGCTCATAGCGCGGTTGGTGTAGAGCTGCGTGGTCATCAGGTCGAGCGAAGCCTTGTCAAAACGCTCGAGCTCATGCTCCTCGCGGTTGAATGAGCGGATGGGCATAAGGCCGTCGAGCAGCTCGCGGGCGGTAAGGTTCACGCGGTCCACAAAGCTCTGCATCTTTTTGAACTTGGGCATGGTGAGGCCCATAAGCACGCCGACGACGGCCGAGACGGCGATGATGGCCACGGCGATGGTCCACTCCAGGCCGGTGTGGTTGGCCAGGACGCGCATGACGGCGACGATGCCCATGACGGGGGCCATCAGGCACATGCGGATAAACAGGGTTGCGGCCATCTGGATCTGCTGAATGTCGTTGGTGCAGCGGGTAATGAGCGAGGCCTGGCTAAACTTGCCCACTTCGGCCGGCGAGAAGTGCATAACCTTGTTGAAGGTCTCGCGACGCAGGTCGCGGGCGATGGAGCAGGCGGTGCGCGAAGCCACGGCACCGGTCAGGATGGTGGCGACGAGCGACACCAGGCACAGCCCAAACATAGTGGTCGCCATGCGGCTCAGGTAGGCGTTCTGCACATCGGCGGGGTCGATGCCCTGTGCCTTGTACTCGTCCTGTACATAGCTCACGGCGCGTTGGGTCACGATGGAGCCCGACATGGAACCCATTTTGTCCGCCATATCGTTGGCGCCCTCGACGAGCTTGCCCTGATCGATAAGACCGCCTTCAACGCCTAGGCGCAGGCTCTTCATGGTGATCTTGCCGCCGTCGGCGTCGATCTGCTTTTGCATGCTCTGCGCCGCTGCGGCCTTCTGCTGCATCTCGGCGAGCTGCTCGGGCGTCATTGCCGCCATCTGCTCGGGGGTGGGCATGGCCTGAGCGCCGCTGTTGTCTTTCTCACCGGACGTGCCCATCATGTCGCCCATGGAGTCGGCATCGATGCCCTGGTTGAACGAAAGGACGACGGTCTCAGGCAGGCTCATGATGTCGGCAATCTTGCCGCCGTCGGCGCGCTCCTCCTCGGTGCCCTTGTACGTTCGAATGCCGTTTTTGTCAGCCTTGCTAAACACGGCCTCCACAGCCTTGGCGTCCTTGGCGCTCATAAAGAGTTCGAGGTCGTCGAGCGATTCGGCGCGGATGGTGTCGGGTACGGGCGAGGCGATACCGCCTTGCTGCACGCCCACGTCGACGATATCGCTCATATAGGTAGGCAGTGCCAGGTCGGCGTTGCAGCTGATTACGATGAGTACGATAGCTGTGAACAGTGCCAGGATATGCTTTTTAAAGAGCTTGAGAATCCTCACTCGGCATCTCTCCTTTCTTGATTGCGGTCGATAATTTCGTTGGCACGTCTAAGAAGGCGCACCATCTCTTGGGTATCTGTTTCGCCGAGCTGCTCGAGGAAAGCCGCGGTGCGGTCCTCGAATTCCCGGCGTTTGATTTCGAGATCCTGGAATCCCTTGTCGGTCACTATGACGTGTACGCGACGACGGTCGGTCTTTGAGTGCTCACGCTCAACCCAACCCTTGGCTTCGAGAGCGCGTAGGATATTGGCGATGCGGGCGTTCGAGACCCAGGCGCGATCGGCGAGTTCGCTCGGCGTGAGCGAACCGCCAGCGAGCATAAGGGCGCGCATGACAGCCATCTCGCCGCTGAGAGCTTTGTCCACAAAGCGCGAAACGCGCTGGTGAATGCCGCCAAACTCGGTAAGGAGCTGACTCCCAAGCTCATGGAAATCGGTATCTTCCACCGAAAACCCCTAACACTAGAAACTATTTTCGGTGAAAGATGATACCCCCATACGCGGGCCTCATACAGTGGGCAATATAAAGAGCGCATAAAGACTTAAAATCATTCAATTGCTGAAGCGTTTTAAAGAACTATCATGCACGCGGTTAGGCGAGGGGTTGTCACCACCATGACGACTGGGACTCATATAATCGCCACGTGCGATGCTCCAACTTCCCGCAAGGAGACACCTTACATAAAGGGGGATGGAGTCATGGCATTTGACTTCACGGGCAAGACCGCGATCGTTACCGGTGGCACTCAGGGCATTGGCCTCGAGATTGCCAAGGGTATCGTTGCGGGCGGCGGACACGTCGCGCTCATCGCAAGGAACGCTGCTAAGGGCGAGGCCGCTGTGGCCGAGCTTGGCGAGGGCAACAAGTTCTATCAGCTCGATGTCGCCGATGCACCCAAGGCGCGCGAGACCGTCGAGCAGATTTTCACCGATCTGCCGCAGACCAACATCCTGATTAACTGCGCTGGCGTCATCAGCACCAAGAAGTTCGACGAGATCGATGACACCGAGTGGCGCCGTACCATCGACATCAACCTCAACGGCACCTTTACCATGATGAACGCCGTGTACCCGCACTTTAAGGCGGCCCATGCCGGCACTATCGTCAACGTGAGCTCTGTTGCTGGCAAGATCGGCGGCGGCCTGCTCGGCACCGCGGCTTACGCGAGCTCCAAGGCCGGTGTTAACGGTCTAACCAAGGCAGTCGCCAAGGAAGGCGGCAAGTTTGGCGTTCGCTGCAACGCTGTATGCCCGTCGCTCACGCTTACCGATATGACCTCGATCCTCTCTGACGAGAACTCTCAGCGCATCATCAACGGTATTCCTCTGGGCCGCGCCGCCCAGGCCAGCGAGCCTGCGCAGATGGTGCTGTTCTTCGCTTCCGACCTCGCCAGCTTCGTGAACGGCGAGATCGGTGACTGCGACGGTGGCATCGTTCTGGACGGGTAATACTCCGCGACGATTATTCGGCGACGGCTCCTGCGACTCGGGACCGTCGCCTTCTTTCTGATATAGGCGCATGCGGCTACGATTCGCATGCATCCAAAGGAGATATATATGAGTGAATCGACTGCGGTGGAGGCGCCGGCGGCAAAGGAGCCGTTCTTTAAGATGTCCTCCATCCCGGGCGCCAATATCTTGGTGCCGCTTCTGTTGGGCTGTCTGCTCAACACGCTATTCCCCGACCTGTTCAAAACGCTCGGCAGCTTTACGCTTGGCATGACCCAGCAGGGCGCTGGCCCGCTCGTGGGCGCTTTTTTGCTCATCGTCGGTACGACGATTTCGTTTAAGAGCGCTCCTGCCGCCGCTGCCCGCGGCGCCATCATCATCGCCGTCAAGCAGATCGTGGTCGTTGCCATGTCGCTGCTCATCCTTTATGTGTTCAACGACAACTTGTTTGGCATCTCTGCCATGGTGATGCTGGCGGCTTGCACCGGCGCCAACAACGCTATGTACGCTGGGCTGATGGGTACCATGGGCAACGAGGCTGAGCGTGGCGCTGTCGCCATCACCACGCTGGTTGTCGGCCCTCCGGTCACGATGATCGTGCTCGGCGCTGCCGGCCAGGCCCCGATCGGCTGGTCGCTCGTGGGCGCCATTCTGCCGATCGTCGTCGGCATTATTCTGGGTAACCTGTTCCCCAGCTTTAAGAAGATGATGGCACCGGCACTTTCCGCCATCATCGTGCTCGTCTTCTTTGCCATGGGCTCGACCATGACTTTTGGCCAGCTTATCAACGGCGGTCTTCCCGGCATCCTGCTCGGCGTGATCTGCTCGGTGATCTTTGCAATTCCCGTCATCGCGGTCGATAAGCTCACGGGTGGTACGGGTGTCGCAGGTGCGGCCATTTCGAGCTGCGCCGGAGCCAATGTGGCCACGCCTGCTGCCATGGCAAGCGTCAACGGGGCCATGTACGGCGGTGCGGTGCTCGCGACGGCTACGGCACAGGTTGCTGCCTGCGCAATCGTTACGGCTATTTTGACCCCGCTGGTCACCAGCTGGTGCTACAAGCATTTTGAGGGCCAGGGCAACGGCGATAGCAAGGCAACGACCGACAAGGCCGCCGCAGCCGCCTAATGCCAAGCGGTAATCAAAGCTAAAAACTAGCTACACCACAGGGCGGCCACGGGGGATCCCGTGGCCGCCCTGCAGTTTCTGTAGGGTCTCTGGGACACTTTACCCTGCTAAAGCTGGCATAACAGCTAGAGCGAAGGTCGTACAAAGGCAAGGAAAAATACCAAACAAATCGGTGAACGGTAGTTGTTTGCGCTCGCATTTCCTGCGGGTTTGTAAAAAACGCCATTATGATATAAAAAAAGAAACATATAATAGCCCAGATGGAGAGGGCCGCTATGTTATCCTTCTCAGACGGGTGAAATCTTGGGTTTTGGGTTGTAGTTCCAAGGTGGACAGACGTTTTCCCTGCACCAACGTGTGGTGAAGAACGGAAGAAGCCGGTAGTGCAAGCCGAACACTCAAGAATTCAATAAGCAGCGGTGTGAGAGAGCGCCGCATTACACGTAACTAGGAGCGTGGTTACACAATGCAGGAGGCATGGGAAGGCTTCAAGGAAGGCATTTGGACGGGAGAGGTTGACGTCCGAGACTTCATCCAGAAGAACTACACCCCCTACGAGGGCGACGAGTCGTTCCTCGCCGGCCCGACTGAGCGTACCAAGGAGCTGTGGGGCGAGGTTCTCGACCTGCTGCTTAAGGAGCGCGAGCAGGGCGGTGTCCTCGATATGGACACCAAGACCGTCACGGGTATCGTGAGCCACCCCGCTGGCTACATCGATAACGCCCACCGCGAGAAGGAGACCATCGTCGGCCTCCAGACCGACAAGCCGCTCAAGCGCGCGCTGCACGTCAACGGCGGTATCCGCATCGCTTGCCAGGCTGCCAGCCAGCACGGCTATAAGGTCGATGAGAACGTTGTCGAGCGCTACACCTTCGAGCGCAAGACCCACAACGCTGGCGTCTTCGATGTCTACACCCCCGAGATGCGCGCTTGCCGCTCGGCTCACATCATCACCGGTCTGCCCGATGGCTATGGCCGCGGCCGCATCATCGGCGACTACCGTCGTGTTGCCCTGTACGGCGTCGACTACCTGATCAAGGACAAGGAGGCCCAGAAGGCTTCTACCCCGACGGTCATGACCGCCGACAACATCCGCGATCGCGAGGAGCTGCAGGAGCAGATCCGCGCCCTCGGCGAGCTCAAGATGATGGCCGAGACCTATGGTTTCGACATTTCTAACCCTGCTACCAACACGCAGGAGGCCATCCAGTGGATGTACTTCGCCTACCTCGCTGCCGTTAAGGAGCAGAACGGCGCCGCTATGTCCATCGGCCGTACCTCTACGTTCATCGACATCTACGCTGAGCGCGACCTTGCCAACGGTACCTTCACCGAGGAGCAGATCCAGGAGTTCGTGGATCACTTCATCATGAAGCTCCGCATGGTCAAGTTTGCCCGTACCCCCGAGTACCAGGCCCTGTTTACCGGCGACCCGCAGTGGGTCACCGAGTCCATCGGCGGCATGGGTGTCGACGGCCGTACGCTCGTTACCAAGATGAGCTATCGCTACCTGCACACGCTCGAGAACATGGGCACCAGCCCCGAGCCCAACATGACCGTTCTGTGGTCGACCCGTCTGCCCGAGAACTTCAAGAAGTTCTGCGCCAAGACTTCTGTCGCCAGCTCCTCGATCCAGTACGAGAACGACGACCTCATGCGCGTTTACCACGGCGACGACTACGGCATCGCCTGCTGCGTGTCCTCCATGCGCATCGGCAAGGAGATGCAGTTCTTCGGCGCCCGTGCCAACCTGGCCAAGTGCCTGCTCTACGCGCTCAACGGCGGTGTTGACGAGGTCTCCAAGAAGCAGGTCGGCCCCAAGTATCGCGCCGTCGAGGGCGATACGCTCGATTACGACGACGTTGTGGCCAAGTACAACGACATGATGAAGTGGCTCGCTGGCGTGTACGTCAACTCGCTGAACATCATTCACTACATGCACGACAAGTATTGCTACGAGCGCATCCAGATGGCTCTGCACGACAAGCACGTGCACCGCTGGTTCGCTACGGGCATCGCTGGCCTTTCCGTCGTGGCTGACTCCCTGTCCGCCATCAAGTACGCCAAGGTCCACCCCGTCCGTGATGAGAACGGCATCATCGTCGACTTTGAGACCGAGGGCGAGTTCCCCAAGTACGGTAACGACGACGACCGCGTCGACCAGATCGCTCACGACGTTGTGCACCAGTTCATGGAGTACATCCGCATGAACGACACCTACCGCAACTCCGTGCCCACGACCTCGGTTCTGACCATTACCTCCAATGTCGTGTACGGTAAGAAGACCGGTTCCACGCCTGACGGCCGCAAGGCTGGCCAGCCGTTCGCCCCGGGTGCTAACCCCATGCACAAGCGCGATAGCCACGGCGCCATCGCTTCGCTGTCTTCGGTTTCCAAGCTCCCGTTCCGCGATGCTCAGGACGGCATCTCCAACACCTTCTCCATCATCCCGGGTGCGCTCGGCAAGGAGGACCAGGTGTTCTTTGGCGATATCGACCTTGATCAGCTGGGCGAGTAACTATTGTTAGTGCTATACTAACAATAACGATTACTGATTAGCGCGCCGGTTTCGGCCGGCGCCTATCGATCGAAGGAGACACATTATGAAGGTTTCTGAAGTTTCCGAGACTCAGGCCGATAACCTGGTCCACATGCTCGACGCTTACGCCGAGAAGGGTGGCCATCACCTGAACATCAACGTCTTCAACCGTGAGACGTTGCTCGATGCTCAGGCTCACCCCGAGAAGTACCCGCAGCTGACCATCCGCGTTTCCGGCTATGCCGTGAACTTCCACACGCTCACCAAGGAGCAGCAGGACGAGGTCATTTCGCGTACCTTCCACGACAAGTTCTAAAGGGGTTTAACTCCCGCAGGATCGCCGGGCCGCTTTGGGTTACTTTCCAAAACGTCCTCGGACATGCAAAGGGCTCCGCTGCGCGCTTCGCGCGGCGGAGCCCTTTGCGTCCTGCGGAAATGTTTTGGAAAGTAACCCAAAGCGGCCCGGCGGGGGTCCTGTGTAGTCACCCTTTAGGCGGAACTCTCCTAATTATTTGGATGAGTCGTTTACTTACTTGTGCTGTTACCGTCTTCCCGCTGTTGTTGGGGTATGCTTTGTTCGTATGTAAACGTATGACATGTTGATGGGGGAGGGTGCTATGGCTCGCGAGGGTGCTCGTTCTAAGGATACGGCTAAGCCTGGTATCAAGGAAGTTGCAGCGGTGGCGGGGGTTTCGCCTACTACGGTATCTCGCGTGCTTAATAATCGCGGCTACATTAGCCAGGAAACCCGCGATAAAGTCCATGCGGCGATGGAGCGCATCAATTACACGCCCAACGATATCGCCCGTGCCATGCTCAATGGCCGCCTGAACCTTATCGGCATGATTGTTCCCTTTGTGAGCAGCCCGTTCCATGCTCAGGTTGTGCAGGCGGTCGAGCGCACGTTAGCGGAAAACGGCTTTAAGATGTTGCTGTGCAACAGCGCCAATCGACCTGATCTTGAGCGTTCCTATATCGACATGCTCCGCCGCAATATGGTCAACGGCGTCATCGTCAACTCCCTCAATATCGGTGCCGAGGCATATGCCGAGATGGGCTTGAGCCTGGTTGGCATCGACTGCGATCTTGGCGAGGGCTCTGTCCAGATTGCAAGTGACAGCTATGGCATTGGCGAGCTCGCCACGCGCCGTCTGATTGATGACGGCTGCAGGCGTATCCTGTGCCTGCGCAGCAATAGCCGCATGCGCATGCCTGCCAATAAGCGTACCGATGCCTACCTCGATGTTGTTGAGCAGGCCGGTTTGTCCGCGCTTGTCCGTGAGGTTGAGTTCGTTAAGCCCGACGACGAAAAGGGCGCGGTCGTTGCGAAGATCCTCGATGAGAACCCCGATATTGACGGCATCTTTGCGGGAGACGATACGATGGCGGCCATCTGTCTCAACGTGATGAAGCAGCGCGGCTTGAGCGCTCCAGACGATATTAAGGTCGTGGGCGCGGATGGTGCCCGCCGAACTATGACGTTTATGCCTGACTTAACAACCGTACGTCAAGATATCGATCGCATCGGAGAGCTCGCGGCGCAATCCATCATCGCTCTTATTAACGGCGATAATCCCGAATCGAATATCAAGCTCCCCGTTGAACTCATTGAGGGCAAAACCGCATAGTTCATCCCGTGCCAAAAGAATTCCTCAAACGCCTCTGATGACCGTTCACCGGCATATGTCAACCGTTTGCCGACGACTGGAACTGCGAAAAGACGTATTGGTGTGAAAACGTTTGACATATGAAAACGATTGACATATCTTGCCATTGTACCGAGTTAGTATGTCGTGGAAAGGAAGTCTCGGATGCACAAGGTGTATTACCAGCCTGAGGGAATTTGGGTAGGCGACATCATGCCGTACGGCGAGGACGGCACGTTCTATCTCTATCATCAGCGTGACACGCGTAACCCCGAACCTTTCGGAGAGCCGTTTGGCTGGGCACTCGCTACGACCAAGGATTTCGTCAACTACAAGGACTTTGGCGAGAGCCTTGAGCGCGGCGGCGACGAGGAAGTCGACCAGTACATTTATGCCGGCACGGTGTTTAAGGTGGCCGACAAGTACCATGCGCTCTACACTGGTTGCAATCGCGATAAGGTTCGCGCACGTTTGATGAAGCAGGTTCTTCTTCATGCAACGAGCGACGACGCCGTCAAGTGGGAGAAGAACATCGCCGAGACGCTGCTTCCGCCCCAGGAGGGTTACGATGACCGCAACTGGCGCGATCCCTTTGTGCTTTGGGATGAGGAGAACGAAGAGTACATGCTCATCCTCGGCACGCGTGTGGGCGAGGACAAGCGTCTGATGACCGGCCGCCTGGTCAAGTTCACCTCCAAGGATCTGACCAACTGGGAGTTCCAGGGCGACTGGTGGAACCCGGGCCTGTACACCATGTTTGAGATGCCTGATCTCTTTAAGATGGGCGACTGGTGGTACCTCGTCTTTTCCGAGTACAGCGACGGCAACAAGACCCGTTACCGCATGTCCAAGTCCATCAACGGTCCTTGGATTACCCCCGCTGACGACTCCTTCGACGGCCGCGCGTACTACGCCGCTCGCACCGCATTCGATGGCGAGCGTCGCGTTCTCTTTGGTTGGGTTCCTACGCGTGACGAGGGCGGCGACCCCAGCTCTTACCTATGGGGTGGCACCTTTATGCCCCTCGAGATCGTTCAGCGTGCCGACGGAACGCTCGGCACCAAGCTCCCCGACAGCATGCTTGGCGCCTTTGGCGAGGCTAAGGCAGTCGAGACCTTTGAGCTTTCCTGCGAGTCGGGCAAGGTCGAGCAGGTGCTCGCCGCAGATGCCGGCTCCACCTACTTGCTCGATGCCGACATTGAGCTCGGCGGTAACGCTGCCGGCTTCTCGGTCAAGTTCGCCGAGGACGCCGAGACCGGTCTTGCCTATGAGTTCCGCGCCAACCTGCGCGAGGGCAAGCTCGAGTTCACGCCGGCTCCCCAGTACCCGTGGTTCCAGGTCAACAACATGGGCCTCGAGCGTCCGTTGTTCTTTAAGGGCGAGGGCACTCACCATGTGCGTCTGGTCGTCGACGACGACATCGCGACCATCTTTGTCGATGACGTTGCGCTCAACTCTCGCTTCTGCAACAAGCAGGGCCAGGGTGTGGCGCTTACCGTCACCGACGGTGCGCTCAAGTGCGCAAACGCAACGATCGCGTCTCTGTAGCGGCAACGAACCGTTTTATGATTTAGAAAAGGAATGGAGAGGAACATGGACTACAGGGCAGTGTCCCAGCAAGTCGTCGACAACGTCGGCGGACTGGAGAACATCGAGGGCGCCACGCATTGCGTGACCCGTCTGCGTCTGGTGCTCAAGGATACGAGCAAATACAACAAGGCCGAGCTCGAGAACATCGATGGCGTCAAGGGCGTGCTGTACAACAGCGGCCAGCTCATGATCATCTTCGGTACCGGTACCGTCAACAAGGTTTACGATGAGTTTATGGCTCTGACGGGCGTTAAGGAGATCAGCGCTTCCGAGGTCAAGGGCGCCGAGGCGGACAAGAAGGGCAAGTTCTTCTCGGTCCTCAAGGTATTCTCGGACATCTTTATCCCCATCATTCCCGCCTTCGTCGGCGCTGCAATCATCATCGGCCTTAAGTCGCTGATCGTTGCCAACGGCCTCTTTGGCATGGAGGGCAGCCTCGCCGATCACAGCGAGTTCCTCAAGAACCTCGCAAGCTTCTTTGCCATTATCGCCACCACGTTCGACTACCTGCCTGTCCTGGTTATGTACAGCGCAGTCAAGCGTTTTGGCGGTAACCCGATCCTGGGCATCCTCGTCGGTATCGTCATGGTTCACCCGAGCCTTATGAACCGCAACACGTTCGTTATGGACCCGACGGGTGCTGAGTACTGGAACTTCGGTCCGCTATCCATTCCCATGGTTGCTTTCCAGGGCGGTGTGTTCCCCGCAATCCTGACTGCCTGGTTTATGGCCAAGGTCGAGAAGATTGCCCAGAAGTACATCCCCGAGGTCGTTTCATTCGTCTTTGTCCCGACCGTTACCCTGATTCTTGCTAACGTCGCCCTGTTCACCGTGTTCGGCCCGCTCGGCAACCTGATCGGCGACGTCCTCGCCGGCGTAATCGATATCCTGTACAACAGGATGGGCGTCTTTGGTGCCTTTGTCTTCGCCGCGTTCCTGCAGCCGCTCGTCGTTACCGGTACGCATCAGTTCATCCAGGGTATCGAGGCAAACCTTGTTGCCACGACTGGCTTCAACTACATCCAGGCCATCTGGTCGGTTTCCATCATCGCCCAGGGCGGCGGCGCCATCGGTATGTACCTCATTCACAAGAAGCACTCCAAAGAGCGCAACATCTGCATGTCGTCCTTTATCCCGACGCTGGTCGGAATCTCCGAGCCCGCTATCTTTGCTGCAAACATGCGCTATTCGATCATTCCGTTCATCTGCGCATGCATCGGTGCAGGCTGCGGCGGTGCCTTCGTCAAGCTCTTTGAGGTGCGCGCTATCGGTCAGGGTCTGACCGGCGTGCTTGGCCTGCTCATCGTCACGCCCGAGACTCTCGTGTGGTATGTGGCTGGCAATCTCATCGCCTTTATCGTGCCGATCGTCTTGATCTTTGCCTACAACAAGGCAAAGGGCGTTCCGACCACCGATGAAGAGGGCGCTGGCGCTGGCTTCGACGTTAGCTTCTAGTTGAGCCGTTCAGCGTAACGTGCGGATAAGTCCATTTGAGGAGGGGCGTTCGGCTCGTGTGAGTCGAGCGTCCTTCCCTATAGACGAGAAGGCCAATGGCGATGTTTAATCAAAAAAATAAGGTGACACGCGCGGACTATGAGCAGTGGCGAGCCGGACAGGATGAGACGGCGGCTCGCATCGCGTCCGACCCCGATAGACTCCTGTTCCATGTGGAGCCTGAGCTTGGCTGGCTCAACGACCCCAACGGTTTGGTGCAGATTGGTGATACGTATCACATCTATCACCAATACGATCCATTCGATGCTGCGCATGGCGGTCCAGTGCTTTGGAACCATCTGACGACAAAGGATTTTGTGACGTACGAGAATCACGGCCCCGCGCTGTTCCCCGATTCCGATTTGGATTCGAACGGAGCGTATTCTGGTTCTGCCTTTGTACGTGATGGCAAGATTCACTACTTCTATACCGGCAACGTCAAGCATTTTGATCGCGATGATTACGACTACGTGTTGACGGGTCGTGAGCAAAACCAGATTCATATGGTTGCGGAGAACCCCGACGAATTGGGCGAGAAGCGCATAGCTGTTGGACCGGTCGATTACCCCGACGATATCGGTACGCACGTGCGCGACCCCAAGATCCTTGAGCACGATGGTATCTACTACATGGTTCTGGGCGCTCGTACGAAAGACGACCGCGGCTGCGTGCTTGTCTATACCTCGCGCGATCTAGAGGACTGGAACTATGCGACGCGTATTGAGCTGGGCGAGAAGTTTGGCTTTATGTGGGAGTGCCCCGATCTGTTTGAGCTCGATGGTGAGCTTGTTCTCGTTTGCTGTCCGCAGGGTGTGCCTGCCGATGGTTGGCGTTACCGCAATCCGCATCAGTGCGTGTGGTTCCCCATCGAGGCCGATTGGGAGGCGCCGAGCTTTAAAATCGTCGGGCAGGGCATGCCCCCGATGGTCGATGCCGGTTTTGATTTCTATGCTCCGCAGTCCTTTGAGGATGCTGCAGGCCGGCGTTTGATGATCGGATGGTCGGGTTGCCCCGATGCGACGGCGGAAAACCCGACGGTGGCGCGCGGGTGGCAGTGCGCGTTGACGGTGCCGCGAGAGCTGAGCATGCGCGATGGTAAGCTCTGCCAGCAGCCGGCGCACGAGATTGAGAGGATGCGCGGCGACTGCGTTCGCGCGACAGGCGGTGAAACCGTTGAGGAGCCGGGCCGCCTGTTTGATCTTGTGGTTTCCTGTGAGGGCACCAAGATGGTCGAGCTCGAAATCCGCAAGGGTGTCTTTGTGCGCTATGCAGGCGGGATGCTTACCCTCGACATGGGTGACGAAGGCTATGGGCGCGACCAGAGGTCGATCGAGCTCAGCGAGCTTCGCGACCTGCGCGTGCTTTCGGACACTACGATTGTCGAGATTTTTGCAAATGGCGGCGAGGCGGCACTTACGAGCCGTACCTATTCGCCGGCGGTTTCGGCGATGGGGTTGCATGCCGAGGGTGCGGCATCGATGAATTTCTACCGCCTCGTGCATTAACCGTGCATGGGGCACGATTGGACTTGCTGGGCGAAATGAATCGCAGTTGCCGCGGCCAACTACCGTTTATCGCGTATAGCGACCGTTTGCGGAGTAAGTAACACTTAGTAATAAACCGTGTAGAATCTCAGGTTAGCACGGAGTTTTCCAGGGAGACGCTGTCCTTTGTTGTGCGCAAGGGGCGGCGTCTCTTTGGTGCTTGGGCGCCGTTGTGCAACAGTGCGGCGGCGCGTGCCATGTATTGAAAAGCCAATGTCGAGATGGGTCGTGATAATAATGGGCAAGTACGTAATCGTGGTTGAGTCTGGGTCGGATGTGACGCCGGAGCTCTGCGAGCGCTACGGCATCGTGCGCGTGCCCATGCATGTCACGATTGGTGACGAGACCGTCGAGGACGGCTCCATCGATCCACTCGAGATTTACTCGCGCTGCAACGAGCTTGGCGTAATGCCCAAGACCAGCGGCTGCGCGCCTGCAGATTTTGCGCACGTATATGACCGTATCCATGCCGAGCAGCCCGATGCGACCATTCTGCATCTTGCGTACTCCGAAGTCACGACTTGCTCGCATCAGTCCTCCAAGATTGCGGCTAAGGGCCGCGACTACGTATTCTCCATGGATACGCGTTTTGTCTCGGTGGGCCAGTCGCTCGTTGCCGTCGAGACCGCCAAATACATCGAGGCTCACCCCGACGCCACCGTCGACGAGATCTTTGCATTTACGAACTCCGTCATGGACCGCGTGCTGCTGGGCTTTGTTCCTACCGACCTGGCCTTTCTTAAGGCGGGCGGTCGTCTGTCCAACGTCGCGTTCCTTGGCGCCCACCTGCTCAAGATTAAGCCCTGCATTGAGGTAACGGGCGGTAAGTTTGTGGCGACCAAGAAGTTCCGCGGCTCTATGCTCAAATGCGCCCGCGCCTTTATTGACCACATGGTTGCGAAAGGCGAGATTGACTACTCGCACATTGGCTTGGCGTATTCGGTGGGCCTTTCACAGGAGCTGCGCGACGACATGGAAGTCTATGCGCACGACCTGGGCTTTGAGGACGTTACCTGGACTCAGGTCGGCGGTGTGATCTCGAGCCATTGCGGCCCGACCGCCTTCGGCGCGGTGCTCACGCTTAAAGCGTAAGGTCTAGCGTCTATCGATTTCTATTGCCTCGGCGGCGGGCGGGTTGCGATAGCTCTCCTGCCGCTCTTGCGTGGGGCCAAATAGGACAACCCAATCGACCGCTAAACCGTTTCACCATCATGCGTATGGGCTAGAATGGCTCTGGCATTAAAATTGGCAAAAACCAAAGAGAGGCAAGGTAGCGGGAATGGCTGAGATGACGCTTGAGGGAGTGGACGCTCGTCCCGAGGACTCTGCGTTTGCCCTAGGCCGCGTGCATTCGATTGAGACGATGGGAACGGTCGATGGTCCCGGCATTCGCTTTGTGGTATTTGTCCAAGGTTGCCCCATGCGCTGCGCGTATTGTCACAATCCCGATACTTGGTCGGTTAACGGCGGCACGATGGTGACCGTCGAGCATCTGATGGACGAATTCCAGAGCAACCATGAGTTCTATCGCAGTGGCGGCATTACCGTTTCGGGCGGCGAGCCGCTCCTACAGCCTGAGTTTTTGGCTGACCTGTTCCGTGCAATGCACAACAACCCCGATGGTCGCGTGCATACCTGCCTTGACAGCTGCGGTTATGCGTTTGATCCCAACCACCCCGAGAAGTTCGATGCCGTTCTCAACGAGACCGACATGGTGCTGCTCGACATTAAGCATGCCGATCCGGTTGAGCATAAAAAGCTGACCGGTTGCGATCCCGCACGCATTCTGGCGTTTGGCGATGAGCTGGCGCGTCGCAAGATTAAGGTCGTTATCCGCCACGTGGTGGTGCCGGGCATTACCGACACGGTAGAGGAGTGCGAGGCACTCGGTCGTCTAATCGCCCCGTGGCATAACGTGGTCGGCCTGGAGATGCTGCCGTATCACACGATGGGTGTCGTCAAGTACGAGCAACTGGGCATCCCCTATAAGCTCGAGGGCGTGCCCCAGATGGATACCGCGCGCATGCCCGAGCTACGCAACGCCGTCATGACGGGCATGAAAAAGCGCCGCGCGGAACTCAAAAACGCCATCGGCTAGCGAGCCATTTTCAGGCACTCATTGGGGACAGACTTAAATGAGTGCCCCTGGGCACCATGTTGATTGCCAAAGAGCCCCGTCAAGTTGCGGTGGAATAGTTCTTGTTTTTCGGCTTATGCCGCCCAAACAGGAACCATTTCACCGCAACTTCGTTTTGGGTAGAGATGCGCAACAGAATCGTGCCATTTGGATAAATACGCTTGTGGTTTCTTTAAAGACACCTTAAACGCCGCTGAATATCTTTGGAAAGAAATGCCTGCTCGGTATCATGCTGCTCGTATATAAACGGTGGCAGTCAGGAGACCACGTGCGAAACATCGCATCGCGGGACGAGTATGTGCCGCAGCATGGCAGCAGATATAAGACGAAGGGCACGTCTTCGCGTGGCCTTGCCGGCGCTCGCATCCGCGTGAGGAAGATTGCCGCCATTGGGATGCTAACGTCGGCGGTTATTATCCTCGGAATTACCGCCAAAACCTACGCGTCGGAGCGAATGGCACACTCAGATGCGTCAACGGTACAGACGCAAAACAAAAAGGTCTCTGAATCTAAAGTCA
This sequence comes from uncultured Collinsella sp., assembly GCA_902489775.1. GTDB lineage: Bacteria > Actinomycetota > Coriobacteriia > Coriobacteriales > Coriobacteriaceae > Collinsella. The sequence goes on along the minus strand of CABUBH010000023.1, from coordinate 3,978 downwards.
CCGCAAGTCAAACCCTGTCGACAGCGAACCTCAAGACGAGGCTTTCGAAGGCGGACTTTAACTATATTCCCTCAGGCGATACCGTGCAGACCTTCTCACTGGTTGATGACCAGATCCTCGCCCTGGAGGATGAGAGCCTCGCCGCACTCCAGAATGCGCTTGACCAGGCGCAGGAGCTGGGCGATGTGGGCGTGGTGTTTTACGACCTGTCGAGCGGTAAGGGCGTGACGTATAACGCTGATGTCGAGGTGTACGGTGCGAGTAGCTACAAGGCACTCTATGCGTTGTACATTTGCGAATCTCTGGTCGAGACGGGCCAGGTTTCACTCGATGACTCCCTTGGCACCTATGGTGGCTACAACATGGGTTGGCAGACGGTGCACGACCTGATCGAGGCCGCGGTCGTTAATTCGGATAACGATTCGTTTATTGCGTTACGCGCGGCGTTTGACCATGCCGGTTACGAGGATTGGATTGTCAGTCTTGACATCGATTACGATACCGCGCTCGATCCGATGAGTGATTTTCCCACTTATTGTCCGCGTACCTCGGCCAAGTTGTGGTGCGAGATGAGCGAGTATCTGAGCCATGATACCGAGACGTCGCAATGGCTGTCGGGCCTTCTGGCCTCTACGGCCCGATCGTTTATTCGCGATGGCATTGCGGACGACCAAGCCTTGGTGCGCAACAAGGCAGGCTGGATAAGCGAGGATGGTTGCTATTCGACATGCGATGCGGGCCTCATCGATGTCGATGGCGACACCTACATTATGAGCATCATGACATCGATGCCGTGGAGCGATCGCTCGAGCGAGGTTACGGCTGCGATTGCAAAGGCTCTGTTTGATACGCGAGCTGTGCTGGCCTAGCGTGTTCGTTTGACGAGGTCAAACAAAATGCTGGTACCATACCGTGGTTGAGAATTTCGTATAGGTTTGGGGAATGGCATGGCTACCATCGCGATTATCGGTGCACTCGAAAAAGAGATCATGCAGATTAAGGAAGAGCTGAGCGACGTTTGCGAGGCACAGGAGGCAGGCTTGACCGTTGTGAGCGGTGAGCTCGACGGCCTGACGCTTGTCGCCACAACGGCGGGCATGGGCACGGTGAACGCCGCTGCTGCGACGCAGCACCTCATTAGCAAGTATGCTCCACAGGCAGTTGTGCTTTCGGGTATCGCAGGTGGCCTGAATCCCAAGCTCCATATTGACGATATCGTCATTGGCAAGTGCCTGCGCTATCTGGATACCGATACCGCGCTTATCGCCGAGTCTGCACCGGGGCTCGAGGAGTTTGGCTCGACGTCTGCGCTGGTCGATATCGCTGCCGATGTACTTGCTGAGCATGGGTTTGTTGATGCTTCGACAAATGCGGCCGCCTCGAACGAGGGCGCAAAGCAGTTCCTGGTCGGCACGATTGCCACGGGCAACCGTTTTGTGACGGGCGCCGCCATGCGCAACGACGCTATCGAGGCGACGCACGCCGATTGTGTCGGCATGGAGGGCGCGGCGATTGCCCATGTCGCAACTAAAAATGGTGTCGATTGCCTGGTGTTGCGCGCTATCAGCGATAATTGTGATGAGGCGTACGATGCGATTTGCGACCGCGAGTTCGACCTGTTCGAGTATGCTCGCGCCGCGAGTGGCATTACGCTCGATATCGTTCGCCGTATCGCTGCTATCTATTAGCGCGCTCTTTTGTAAGAACCTACGACCAAGGAGTGTCCATGGCCGATTCCATTAACTACCAGCTTGCCAAGTTCGTTGCCAGCTATGGCAAGGTTTCGCAGATTCCCGAGTCCACCTGCCCCGAGGTGAGCTTCGTCGGCCGCTCCAACGTGGGCAAGTCGTCGATCATGAACAAGCTTTTTGGCCGCAAGAACCTCGTCAAGGTCTCGAGCACACCGGGCAAGACGAGCAACATCAACTTCTTTGAGGCTGACGACGTGCACTTCGTCGACCTGCCGGGTTATGGTTTCGCCCGTCGTTCCAAGGCCGAGCGTGACCGCTGGGCCGAGCTTATCGGCGACTTCTTCGACTCGGAGCGCAGCTTTAACCTGGTCGTGTCGCTGGTGGATATTCGTCACGACCCCAGCAAGCTCGATCATGACATGATCGACTACCTGCAGGGCAACGAGTTCAACTTTATCGTCTGCCTCACCAAGGCCGACAAGCTCAGCCGCACCCAGCAGGCCCGCCAGGCAGCAGCCATCAAAAAGCAGCTCAACGTCCCGGCCGAGAACGTAATCATCACAAGCTCCCAAACCGGCACCGGCATCGACGAACTCAAAAAGCGCATCGCCGAGGCCTGCCTCTAGGGCATGCCGCACTGTCAAACAACTTTTGTCTATCTATATCACCCCAGTGATAGTTATTGGTAAACTATCACTGGGGTGATATTTTTGTTTGGAGGTCGATATGGAGCTTTGGCACGGGTCGGAGGTTGTTGTCGAGCATCCGTCGTTGGATAAATGCAGACAATTCAATGACTATGGGCGCGGGTTTTATTGCACGCCACATGAAGAAATGGCGATGGAATGGGCATGCCGGACCGAGTCTGATGGCATTGCCAATCGATATGAGCTTGATTTAGATGGCCTTGCGATTTTGGATTTGGAATCAGGTGAGTTCTCGATTCTCAACTGGCTTGCAATTCTGGCGAATAACAGAGAGTTCAATGTTTCAACGCCAGTAGCACGCGAGGGGCTTCGTTATCTGCTGGATAACTGCCTGATTGATATTTCTCCCTATGACGTTATTCGAGGCTATCGTGCAGACGATTCCTATTTCTCGTTTGCAAGACAGTTTGTCAACGGCATGATCTCGCTCAGGCAATTGCAGCGCATTATGTTTTTGGGGGATTTGGGCATTCAATATGCGCTTATGAGTGAGCGTGCGTTCTCGGCGATTAAGTTCCGCGATTGGAAGCAGGCTTCGGGAGCTGAGTTTTATCCCAAACGATTTGAGCGAGAACAGAACGCTCGACGAAAGTACCTGGATACGGTAAACGGATTTGACTCTGATGGTGTCGACATTAGGGATTTGATGGCAGGGAGGGTTGATTTAAATGATCCAAGAGTTAACGGATCGTGGGCCGAGTAGGACATACCCCGTCTACTACCTCGAGGACGCAATGAACAATCTCGGCGACTGCTTTGACTATGCCGTTAACGATTATGGAGCAGAAGGATCGGAAGTTGCTGAACTCTTTTGCTTGAGCGGCGTAGCTCGCGAGTTCGAATGCGGCAACGCATGGGTAGTGTCGGGAAAATCGGGCGTTGAGCTGTTCGCGCTTATCGCCGAAAGGTCGGGCTATCAATCAAGGCCGATGCCAAATCGAACCTACCGATTCGAAAAGACACCGGAATATTGGACAGGCTGGATATTGGCATACCTTCAGTGGCGCCTAGGAGAGTCTTTCGAAGATTTGCTGCATGTCGTTCCATTCGATGTGCTACGCAGTCTGTACTACCCCTGGCACGAAGCCTCGGAGGAACGCGTGGCTCGCCTCGTCTGCGATATGGCGAAAAAAGCGTCCAGGCAAACCAAGCTTGCGTTGGCAAGAAAGAGGCTCAAGAAAACCCAACAAGATCTGGCATACGAATCGGATGTGTCACTCCGCTCAATCCAAATGTACGAGCAGCGCCAGAGAAACATCAATGAAGCTTCGGTAACAAGCGTAAGAGCCATAGCAAAAGCCCTCCACTGCAACATCGAAGACCTCCTAGAACCAGTCTTCGAATACAAAGAAACCAGCGCAGCGTAAACCAAGCGCACAGGCGAAGCCTGTCACTAGTAAGTGTCCCTACCTAGCAAGAGCCCCTACCAATAAAAAGCAACTATCAGCCCGGCGCTTTTACAGAGTGTAGGTCCCTGTAGCCGCCGCCAGCGAAGTGAACGTAGGGGAGGCCAGGGGCTTTGCCCCCATATCTTTCCGCAGGACGGCAGGACCCCCGCCGCACGAAGTGCGCAGCGGGGG